>JANQRV010000628.1 GCA_028284395.1 Saprospiraceae bacterium | reverse complement strand
GGATCAAAGTAATAATGGCCTTTGTTGGATGATCAATCGAGTCTGTTACAAGAGGGAGCGGCTGACCTACATTGTGACTTATCAGCGCGAGTCTAACGGCATTAAGGTTGGCATCGAAATCGATGGCCGGTATGGTTCCGGTTGGTTTAAGCAAGTGGGCCGGGATGGATATCATTTAATGGATGAGCATTACAAGGGGTATTTACAGGATTATGCCTCGGTGATTCGGGAGGAACTTCGACCTATTCTGCGGAAGAAATAAACTGGAAGCAGTCCAGATCCTATTTTTAAAATGGACTTAATTTTACCAATTATGCCAATGAAAACATTTGCTCTCTTTTTACTCCTGTTTTTACTGCATCCTAACGCCAGGGCTACTGCTAAAACAGTACGCCCTAACCAAGACCACGCGCTCTTCTTCGCCAATGATGATTATAAGGCTAATCAGGATTTTGGAAACCTGCGCAATCCCGTCAGCGATGCTAAGGCCATCGCCAGAGAACTAAGAGAGATGTTTGGTTTTACCGTAACCATTCACCAAAATAAAACGAAACGAGAAATCTATTCAATCTTACAGGACTGGCAGCGCAAGCAATTTGGAGGGGAAGACCAGCTGTTTATTTTCTTTTCGGGGCATGGGACTTTCAGTGATTTGGAGACCAAAGGTTACTTTGTACCGGGTGGACCGGGAAGGGACTTCGGTAATTACATCGATCTTAGCTCCTTGGGCAATATTGTGACTAAAATCCAATGCCCGCATATCCTTCTGGCCATTGACGCTTGCTACTCCGGGACGATTGATCAAGAGATTGCTTTTAAGGGGACAAAGATGCGTCGCCCGGGGGAAGCAGCTAGTGCACGAGATGAACTCATAGCCCGTCAACTGCGAAACAAGACCCGGCTGCTCATTACCTCTGGCGAAAAGCAACGAACACCTGATGGTACGGACCACTCGCCCTTTGCAAAAGCAATTTTAAATGGTTTGAAAAAAGCCTACGTATCTGGGGACAATTTATTTATCTGGCCCGACCTGTTGGCACAACTGGAGCGGGTTAGCCCACGACCCCATAAGGGTAATCTCATAGGGCACGAGGAGGGTGGATTTGTATTTGTTACTGAAGACTCTAAACCTGCTATACGATTAGGAAGCAGCCCTGAACCTAGCCATGATAAAGCCGACTTTGCTATTGACCGAGATGGGAATAGTTATCCTTTCAAAACGATGAATGACGGCAAGGTTTGGCTGACCAAGAACTTAAATGTCATCGTTAATAATTCTTACTGTTACAACGGTGAAGATGCTAATTGCGACAAATATGGTCGCTTATACACCTGGGAAGCCGCTAAAGAGGGCTGCACTTCCCTTGGCAATGGTTGGAGGCTTCCTTCCGATGAAGAGTGGCGAAACCTGGTTGTCGAATATGGTGGATACTATGATGATCGGCCGCAAAATCAGATCGGCTATCCCGCCCGGTCTTCCAACAGCTTGTTGGAGGGAGGTGACAGTGGGTTTTCGGCGCTTCTTGGAGGCCATTCTGATAGAACCGGTAGCTACTATTTTCTAGACAATACCGGACTTTATTGGAGCGCCACACCAGCGGATCAGGACGCTTCTTGGCACTACGGATTCGCTAAGGAGGACAAATGGCTATATCGATTTATCTATGGCAGTAGAGAGAGGGGGTTTTCTGTTCGTTGTATTCGGGATTGAATTGTAAAGATCTACTTCGCCAGACAATTGCGAAATACATTTGATCGGCTTATTGCAATTAAGACTAATTAGTCTTTCAAACACCGTACAGATCTACTCCCATAAGCATAGTCAGCAAAGATCCACAGTTTTTGATCTAATACATCAAAACCAAAATAGATCCCCATTTTGCCGTCTTCCATGGTTTCTGTCGTCCAGAAAAGCCCTGCTTCTCCAAGGCGACGGTCTCTGCCATTGCCATCTTTTTTGCCACCCAATAAGGCATCGAATCCTGCATCACCATGCTCCATTAGAGCACGATATGACAAATTTGCATCTCCTATCTCAACGTGTTTGCCATGCTCGGAGTCCATGAGCCCTCCGTAGGCCAGAGCCAATTCCCGCCAATCCTGTTCCGTGGGCAATCGCCATCCTTGACCCAACTCGGCGCAAGCTTCTTCTGCAATTCCCCATGGATAGAGTCGTCCATATTTTCTGCAATTTGCCGGATCTTCATCGTAACAGGAAGAGTACGCCACTTTAAGATTTAGATTTTTCGTCATCCATCGTTTGCCATCCTTCATTCTTTTGTATGGATAGGAGTTTCCATCGCGATCGGTTATGGTGCCGCGACCCTGGTCCATCCTGAATTTTGCCAATTGGGTATACCTTCCATCCGGAAAACTTTCCAGATAGGCTTGGTAAGACTCGTAGGTGTCTAATTCTGCGGCAATTTCCCATTCGTTTTGGTCGCCAATACTAAAGATGCTGTCTTGTGCTTGTTGAGTAAAGATGCCCTTTGGCTGATTATTGAGATAGGATTGGTAAGACCTAAGGGAGTGTTCTCTTTGAGCCGCTCGCCAATCTTTCAGGTCTGCCTCCCTCATCGTTGTCTTTTCTGTATCCTCGGGGAGGTAGGAGGTTTGCCAATTCTTAGAAATGAGTAAAAAGCTGGAGCCTGCTTCGTCATCACCAAAAGCACCAAAAAGGGGCTTTGGCCTGGCCAATTTTACTTGGTTTACGTACAATTCATCGATTGATAGAATTCCGTGCATGTTGGGTCCTTTCCGTAGACCTGCCAACAATCTCTTGGAGAATTCTGAACGATCGGGGGTTTTTTCCTTTCCTCCCGATGCCAGGTAAAGGCGTGTCTTACGCTTCTGATGGTCAGATAGTAATTGATCGGCGTCTCCGGGTTCATTCGGCCGCTTGAACTTCGAGTCACTACGCAAGGCAATTCTGGGGTCAAAAGTACCGCTGAAACACGCATCGATGACAACGAGGATGTGATCGCAGGCGATGCTGTTGATAAAAGGACGCCATTCGTTGTACAATAAAGTAGTTGCGGTCAAATCTTGGCCATCGCCATCTGCCGGCACCCAGTAACCATTTTCAAATTGTTCTCGATATTCACCGTGCCCTGAAAAGAAAATCAACAACTGGCCATTGCGGTCCTTTGTTTGGTTATTGAAATCCTCACTCCACTCCATCAGTTTCTGCCGAACCTCGCTTCTCGTTGGATCTTTGACGACCTCCACCTCAAAATCGTAAACATTTTTGAGTTCGTCAGCGATGGCTCGCGCGTTCTTGATCGGATTATTTAACTTTGGAAAGGTCTGGTAATTGTCTACTGCAAAGAGAAGGGCATAGCTTTTTAGAGGCTTCTTGCTCGTTGAACCAAAACTTGAAGTGATTTTGATCTTCGGGGCGGGTGTTTCATCCTTCCAGTTAAGGCGTATGACATCAAAGAAATCCAAAATGGTAAGTAATATCGAGAGAATACCAGCAATTATTAAAGGCCATCGAATTATCTGGCGCATTTGTAAGGAATTGATCTAAGTTAAAGTTACGTTTTCAAGAAAAATAAAATTTTATCAATTCGCTATTTTTATTCATTGAAAAGTCGTTTGTTATGTCGCGGATAATCTTCATGTGTTTCGTGCTCTTCACGTTGGTCCAATGGACTTCAAAGTCTTTTGCGCGTGAATCCGGGCGACCTGGTCAGGACTACGCGCTCTTTTTTGCGAATGACGATTACAGTGCCAATCCGAAATTTGCTGACCTCCGAAACCCGGTACGCGATGTACAAGCCATCTCTGATGAACTTCAGCAGATGTATGGTTTTTCTACGGCGGTACATCGAAACAAGACCAAACAAGAGATTTACAACATCCTGCAACGATGGCAGCAAAAACACTTCAGTGGTGATGATCAACTATTCATCTTCTTTTCCGGGCATGGTACCTTCAATGATTTTGAGAAAACGGGCTATTTTATCCCTCGAGGCTCGGGAAGTGACTATGGAGATTACATAGATCTAACTAAATTGGGAAATATCGTCACCGAAATCGACTGCCCACACATCCTCCTTGCTATTGATGCCTGCTATTCTGGCACCATTGATCAAGAGATAGCTTTTAAAGGATTCGGAGGCCGACCGGCCACTCAAAAGGCCCAACGCGATGTCCTGATCCAACGTCAACTACGCAACAAAAGTCGACTGCTCATTACCTCCGGCGGTAAAGAACGTACCCCCGATGGTCAAAACCATTCTCCTTTTGCCGGCGCAATTCTAAAGGGGCTTAAAAATGCTTATTCCAATGGAGACGGGTTATTGATTTTTCCAGATTTAATCGGTCAATTAGAGTGCGTTAATCCCCGGCCACACCGGGGGGAATTGATGGGGCATAACGCCGGTGGTTTTGTCTTCGTAGCTCAAAATGGCCAGCATATGACAAGCTCTCGACCTGTCAAGGAAGCTTCTCCCGGTGGTAGTGCCCAACTCACCGAGGACTTTGGACAAATAGCTTCTATTGTAGTAGATCAGGATGGGAACTCCTATCCATTTAGGAGAATGAAAGACGGTAAATACTGGTTAACGAAGAATTTAAATGTTGAGGTTAGGGACTCCTATTGTTATGAGAAGGACCCCGGCAACTGCCAAAAATATGGCCGTCTGTATACGTGGGAGGCAGCAAAGGAAGCTTGTGCTGCTTTGGGAGCCGGTTGGAGACTTCCTACGTCCGAGGAGTGGCATCAACTCAGTGAAGGAATTTCTGCTGACAAAACAACAGCAAATGATGTTATGATTATACTGCGCGGAGGCTTTCGAGATCCAGCTGGTGGGTTTGGTGGTGTGGAGAGCGAAGGCTGTTATTGGAGTAGTTCACTCGCTAATAATGGAACTGCCTGGTTTTACAGTCTCTTTTATGACCGGAACTACTTGACGCGGGATCAAGAAATGCCTGATCATGGACATTCTGTGAGGTGTGTCCGGGACTGAGGTGGATTTCCAAGGACTTGAAGATGATGATTTTAATCTTTATTCATGAGGGAGGCATCGTCTTCGTCACTCAGTGCTTTTAATAAGAGTTAGAAGCATCCGTGTGCTCAAATTAAGCTACTTTTACAAATATGAAATCAAAACTCACTCACATCATACGCCTGCTCGTATTAAGTAGCCTACTGGCAGCCTGTACTTCCCGTGAATCCCTTAGCTTTGAGCAAGATGAAAAGGTTGTTTTCCTGGGCAATGCCTTCTTTGAAAATGCCTTTGAAAACGGGGAAATCGAAACCACATTTTCCCTTAGCTTTCCTGAAAAAAACATTACTTTCCGCAACATTGGATGGAGCGGAGACAATGTTTATGCTCACGCACGCACCCGAGCACGCGGCGGCGGACGATTTGGGAATCCCGAGGAGGGCTTTAAAATATTAACCAAACAGATCGCCGAACTTAAACCCGACAAAATATTCCTGGCCTATGGTTTTAATGAGTCCTTTGATGATGACGCAGGCGTTGAAGCTTACCGGGATGGATTAATCCGGCTTTTGAAAATGCTCGGTACACATTGCCCGGAACTGGTCCTCGTTTCTACCTATCCCATGGAAAAAGATTTTGGAATACCTGCTGACCACATTGAAGCAAGAAATCAGGAACTTCATAAGTATGCGCAAGCTACGGAGGAGGTAGCCGTTGCAGGACAGCATCGCTATGTCGATTTATTCACGCCATTTAGTAAGAAGGCCGGTTATACGAGAAACGGCATCCATCTTTCATCAAATGGATATCGCACAGCAGCAGATCTGATGGCAGAATCCCTGGGCTTTCCCTCACCTGTGATTTCCATGGACTCCGAAAGGGCCAAACGGATTCGGGAAGCCATCATCAAAAAGAACATCCTCTTCTTTCACCGTTGGCGACCCAGAAATGATGCATTTGTATACGGTGAACGAAGGGATGAGCAACGGATCGCTCAGGAAGAACCTGCGCAGATTGAACCGTTCATAGCCAATCAAGAAGCAGCAATTACCTTATTACTAGAAGACTTATGAATACACATATTAAAAGAGCAGCCTTGTTGTTGTTATGCTTCGGTCTGTTTTCTCCAGGCTTACAAGTACAAAATGACTTAAAGGACATTCCCGAACCGGACCTAAAAGAGGAGCTGGCTTCTTTTTCCATAGCTGATGGTTTTGAGATCAACCTCTATGCGGCAACGCCCATGATCGAAAAACCCATCCAAATTAATTTTGACAGTGATGGAAGGCTCTGGATTTGTGGTAGCCATATCTACCCCCAATTGAATGTAAATGAGGAACCCAGTGACCGGATTGTCATTCTTGAAGATACCGATCACGACGGTGTGGCTGATCAGTCTTCTATTTTTTATGATAAGCTCATCATTCCGAGTGGCGTACTTCCGGACAACGAGGGAGGAGCCTATGTGGCAAGTGGTGATAAACTCATTCACCTAAGCGATACAGATGGGGATGGGGAAGCTGATCAATCAGATGTTCTGCTCACGGGTTTTGGAACAGAAGATACCCACCACACCCTACATCGCCTTGGTTGGGGCCCGGGAGGCAAGATGTATATGCTTCAGGGCTTTTACATATCATCACACGTGGAAACCGCCTATGGTCCCCGTCGTCTTAATGGGGGAGGCCTCTGGACCTATGACGTAGCTACACGACGTTTGGAAGTTTTCACGAAGGGGCATGTAAACCCCTGGGGGCACTCCCTCAGCTATTGGGGGCAGTCATTCGAGTCTGATGGGGCGGGTTCCGGCTTTGGGCACAGCTTTCCAAATGCAGTCTTCAGGGCTTCTCCCGGCGAATCGTTATCCCTGTCCGTACTTACCCCTGACCGACCTAAAGCAAGCGGGATTGAAATCATCAGCGGAAGACATTTTCCGCCTTCCTGGCGTGGCAATGTCATTACCAACGATTTTCGCGCAAATATCACAGACCGATACTCATTGAAGGAAGATGGGAGTTCTTACAAAGCTACGCTTGAGCCCACTTTCTTAAAATCGTCACACCAATCCTTCCGTCCGGTAGACGTAAAAATGGGACCCGATGGAGCCCTGTATGTAGCAGACTGGTATAGTCCGATTATCCAACATGGAGAAGTTGATTTTCGCGATGAACGCAGAGATCATCAGCATGGTCGAATCTGGCGAATTACAGCCAAGAATCGACCACTGCTTAAAAAGCCCAACTACCGGGAGTCGAGCATTCCCGAATTATTGGATTTTCTGAAAGCAGATGAAAACTGGGTGCGGCTCCTGGCCAAACAAACATTAAAGACAAGAGCATCAAGCCAGGTGCTATCAGCCTTGGACCGGTGGTTAGACGATCTCGATTTGCAGGCCCCTAACTATGATCACCACCGACTCGAAGCACTCTGGACCGTGCAAACCCTCAACCAAATAGATATAGACCTATTGAAATCCGTATTGAAGTCGGAAACAGCAGAGGCCCGCTCAGCCGCCGTTAGGGTGTTGTACTATTGGAATAAAAAAGTACCGGACGCACTTGATTTGTTGAAGGCAGCCGTTCAGGATCCGGACCCGGGTGTACGACGGGAGGGGATCACTGCACTGAGTCAATTCAGATCAATTGAAGCTTTCAGCATTGCCCTGCTGGCGTACAACAAGGATATGGACCCTTCTTATTCATTTGCGTTGCGCCAAACCTGTCGGATGTTATCCAAATATTGGCTTCCTGCGGTCAACGATGGAAGCTTGAAGCAAGCAGGAAATCCTGAGGCATTCATCTTTGCGCTTAAGGCCACAGAAGACTCCAGGGCGACGGAGCCGTTAATTGATTTTTTCAGGAATAGTGAAAATCCCGATAAAAGCATCCTGGCGGCAATCGGGAGTGGTGGAAACGCGGAGCAACTGAATTTTCTTACCGAACTTGCCCGTCAGCCGGGAAATCCTTATGCCGGTGAGGCTGCAAGCGGACTCTTAGTTGCAGCAAAAAACAGGGATGTGTTGCCAACCAGGTATAAAGTGGAGTCACTCCAAACCCTTTTTGAATTGGACGATGAGCAAACACAAAAAACGGCCTGTGCACTTGCCGGTCATTGGCAAAGCGAAGCATTTATCGACCTACTCAAACAAAAACTGAGCAAATCGAACACAAGCTATGCCGTTCAAGAAAGTGCCGCCCGGTCTCTGGCAATGTTTGCGACCGATGACATTGGTAAGTTCCTGGCCAATATTGTTGGCGGAGATTTTCCCATCAACACCACCAAGTTGGCGGTATCGGCACTAGTGCAGGTCGACCTGAATGAAGGGATAGAAGCCATCACTTCGGTCTTTGGCACAGCACTCGACCAAGCTACCATCGAGTACTTAATCCGGACCATCATAAGAAAGGAAGGAGCTTTTGCAGCTTTAAGTGCAGCATTAAAAGGAAAAACCATAAATGCCAAAACGGCAACCCAAGCCGCCCATTTTGTGCAGACTTCAGGACGTGCAGGAGCAGAGAAATTAGTGGCTGCCCTGGCCAGCGCCGGAGGTGTCAAAATCAAATCTACCGACGCGAATAATCGCCAGCGGATCATCGGCCTCCTGGCAAAACTAAAAGACGGAAATGCTGAGAAGGGCAAAGAAGTGTATCACAGACCCGAACTTGCTTGCATCTCCTGTCACAAACTCAAGGGCGTGGGCCTTACCGAAATCGGTCCTGACTTAGGCAGCATTGGCGCCAGCGCGCCGGCCGATTATATCGTCGAATCTTTAATAGAACCAAGTAAAAAGATAAAGGAGGGTTATAAATCTTCTACCATCACCACAGAAGTCGGGGACTTTTATCAGGGCGTAATCATTTTTGAAGACGCCAACACAATTACTATCCGAACTGCCGCAGGTACGGAAGTGCCCATACAGAAAAGTAAAATTAAATCTCGGGAGACCAGCAAGGTTTCAATGATGCCGGCGATCCCGCCGAATATCCTAAAGGAAAGCGAATTAATTGATCTTTTGAAATACCTTACTGAACTGGGGAAGAGTCAGTGATTAACCTACACAGGCCAACGGTTGTAGCACGTACTGTCAATGAAGTTGTCTAAAGTTTCTCTTCCGACTGCAAAACCCAACTAAATGAACCTCAAAACACCCGGGAAGCAGTTTCGAACAGGCCTGTAAGCTGACCCAGAAAGAACAATTGAAGCCATATTTCAAAGTTTATTGTCAGGAGCTGGTGAGCAAAACATTTAATTTCGGCCGGGGTGTGTATTATCATTTGAGGAATTGTTATCAGACATATCTCAATTGACTAGCTTCGGTTAAAACAAAAAATTGAACGACCATGAGCAAGACACTGCACTTTAAAATTGTGTTGATCGAAGCGAAACCGCTGATATGGAGGGATTTTCAAGTGGGAGATGACTACCGGATGGACCGCTTTCATCAGGTACTTCAAATCGTGATGGGCTGGCACAATTCTCATCTACACGAATTTAAAGTCAAGGACCGCCTGGTCGGTATGGTAGGGGATTGGTCCTTTGAGCCGAATTTGGAAGATGAAACCCGGATTTATCTCCGGGATCTTTTATTGGAAGAAAATCAGGCATTTACCTACCTGTACGATTTTGGAGACAGTTGGCAGCATGTGCTTTATTTAGAGCATATCAGTCCTCAAAAACTGGAAAAGCCTCGATGTACGGACGGCTGGGGTGCTTGTCCTCCGGAGGACTGTGGCGGAGTCAGAGGGTATGCTCAGCTGCTGAAAATACTAAAAGATCCTTCTCATCCCGAATACGATGGATATATCCAATGGTTGCCCGATGGGTTCGATCCCAATCATTTCTCTGACCAAGCGATTAACAAGGAATTGGAGAAGTTCGGAGCCTGGCACCGTAAACATCCTCGAAAAAGGTCCACACCCTGGCACCAGATTTAGGCAAGGAGAAAATTCAAAGGACAAATCTCTGTTGTTTTACTTACTCGAAGTCTGGACACCTCATATTTAAAATCCCTAAACAATGATAGATAAACAGCAGCTTAGAATTTTGATTCTCAAAGCTAATCGAGAAGAACCGATCCAATATATCGATACTTGCCTGGAGGAAATGACTGACCGGCAAATCAATACCGTGTTTGGTGGATTATACTACGAGCAAGTCATTCAGAGCATGCAACCCCAAGTGGTTTTAGAGCAAATCAAAGTATTTCTCAAAGAGTCACTTGCTGGTGTATATTACGCCCCATTCGATATGAATTCTAAAAACTTTGATTGGGTTCCGCCTCAGACAGAGGCGTGGTACAGTGAACTTTCAATCTGGTTGGATAGAAGTTGTGAGCTCGTCGAACAAGGGCATCTTAAGATAGGGAAAGAATGCTTAGATATTTGCTTTCAACTCATCGATAAACAGGGAGATGATGATACCGTTTTTGCTCACGAGCTTGGGGATTGGATGATACATGCTAACCACGATTATACAGCTGTTTATGAAAACTTGCAGTAGCATGTTGTATAATGGGGAACGGCCATGATCTCGTCGAATGCCTTTCATCTTGTTTTTAAATGCAGGAAGCCGATTTTCTCCACGTAGAGCGTGGGCTTCGGCTGCCGAGGCTGCTTAATGAGTGTATTCCACGATATCATGTACCTGGAGCATGTCATGGAATGAAGAGCCAATTGCAATCTATTTTGGTTGATTTGCAGAGGCAATGATTTCAGCGTTTAGAATCGGATTGTACCATGGTGAAGCCCGTGCTGCTGACATCATTGATGATCTTGGTCAACCATGCTGGCAGGTTTTGAACAAACCATGGAAAGCAACCCGGAGCAAAGGCCACAGAAAGTGGCAGACGCCATTGTCGAACTGATCAGTCAATTCCTTGGGAGGGTTTCTTTCCGAATTTCTCGTACAAAGTACAGTTTTTGCTTTTGATTCACCTCCACCATGGCGGAGAGCGGCCGAATACTTTAACTACAAATTTCTGGAACATAATTCAAATCCGCTTGTTATAGATTCGTAACTTCACAAGGGCTACTTGTAATGACACAATAACATAAGGACACTTCCAAGAATTTCGGAAAAGGCTAAGCGGTTAAGTCGTTTAGACGTTGGGCGGAAGCCAGGAAGTCATCGTAAGTTATTTTGTCACTACCGCTTCTTGACAAAATAAGTTTTCTTCTAATTCTACTGGTTGCTCAGACGCTTCGTTGACAAATTGTCAATGGAGAGCCTAACCACTATTGTCCTAATTTAAACTTGTTATTATGAAAGGGAATTTATCGAACGTCCTGAAACAAGGAGCTATTACAAGCTACCATGAAATATTATGCCATCGCCGATAACATCTTATTTACGGGTTTTTTCTAACATTCGTTTCCATTACACCGGTTGGATGTAATTTTCATCCAGTGCTTTCAAGTGTTTAGGATGGATCGTACGTATATTCCCAGTCTACTGGGCTGTCCTTCCTATTTCATTTTTCACCAAACATTAAGATTCATTCACACCGCTTTTTAATTCCCGATTTCTTAAACAATCTATATTATGCAGAAAGCAATCGTCATCGGTGCAGGGATAGGAGGACTGGCGGCCGCGGTTCGGCTCTTGACCAAAGGCTATAAGGTCGTTGTTTTCGAGGCCAATGTCGGTCCGGGGGGCAAGTTGTCAGAGTTCAGAAAGGGTGGGTTTAGGTTCGATGCCGGGCCTTCCTTATTTACGATGCCCGAGTTGGTGGAAGAATTATTTATCCTAGCTGGCAAAAGGCCGGAGCATCATTTTTCCTATGCAAAATTAGAAGATGTATGCCGCTATTTTTATGAGGATGGAACGGTATTAACAGCAACTTCAGATCCGGAAGCTTTTGCCTCGGAAGCGCAACACAAAACCGGGGTGGACCGGGAAAAAGTCGTCCAGCACCTGAATAAAAGCGCTTATATTTATGAGGCTACGGCAGGTTTGTTTCTGGAGAAATCACTTCATAAACTGTCCAGCTATATTTCTCTTCAGACCAGAGGGTCTGAAGAGAAATATAGCTGGACAGTTTATGAAGTGATTTCT
>JANQRV010000625.1 GCA_028284395.1 Saprospiraceae bacterium | reverse complement strand
TAAGTAAGTGATCAATTTAATTTGCCTAATTCTGATGGGCTCTTTTTTCCTTTGACGGTGTTACAAAAATCCTCATTATGCTCTGGCATAACTCCGGTTTTTGCGCCTCGTCAAAGAAAAAAATCCCCTCGATCAGAATCAGAAACCAAATTTGATCCCTTACTTAATTGAGACGACCAAAAATGGATTAATCGTATATTATTCCATTCTCATAATTCGACGTAATTCAGCAGCTACACAGAAAATCAAAGTTATCTACTTTCACTTTATCTAGGCGGTCACACATCATACGCGCCTGAATGTCAGGCATCGCTCAACTTCGGACTTTCTTTAATTAATGATCGTTATGAATCCCAGGAAGTATAGAGATAGAAATATACTCCCTTTCATATCACTTGGTAAAGGGATATTGATCGGCTTGGTTTTTTTCATTCCAGGTGTCATACTTATCACCTATGGTCAGGAGATCAATCGACTATGGAATGAGATCTCGAACATGCCAGTTATTACGAATCTATCCCGAGATTTTGAAAGCGGCTTTGAAATAGCGGGAGAGCTGTTCCGGAACCGATCTGCTAACTTTTATCAAGTGGAGCATACCAGTTCCATCATTGATGAAGACGGAAATCGTCGAATAATTTCTCCTGACTCGACAAGTACTTCTGCCCCCTTTGCCTGGCGCCGGGACTCTATCTATGCGAAGCTTGTACAAGTATTCAGTCCCAAAATGATGGGACAAGTCAATGCATACCTAGATTACATCGAAGAATACAATAACCTGGCGTGCCGGGAAATGGCCTACAGCAGAATTCCTGCCAGCATCTCTCTAGCTCAAGGTTTGTTAGAAAGCAATGCGGGCCGAAGTTACCTGGCACGGAATGCCAACAACCATTTTGGCATCAAATGCATGCCAAAGAAGAATTTTCGGAAGAACAATGACAATGACTTTATTCATCACAGTCTTTCATTTGATTGTGTCAATAGAAAAGATGATTACAAGTGGGACCGTTTCGAGATGTATCGATCTCCTGAACTCAGTTATCGTCGTCATACCATCCTTTTGGCCGAAAACAAAAGGTACAACTGGATGTTGGAAAAGTATTTTACCGGTGAAAGCTACAAGGTAGCCAAAAAGTGGTTTGGTGTTGAAGAGGTTCCTTACTATGCTGCTTGGTCAATCGGCTTGAAGACGGGTGGATATGCCACTAATCGCAAATATGCTCAGAAATTGGCCTATATCATTGAAACCTACGAATTGTGGCGGGTAGATTACACCATCATATTTGACGGTTATACCGAAGAATCTGATTATGCACTTGACTAACTTTTTTTTATTTTGGGAGTTCAAGTGCTACACGTTATTTCTCGACATAGTTAACATACTTTGAGTTAAAGAAGCTTTGGTCAGTGGATAGCGATCCACTGCTGGATTTTGAGGCATCAGAATCGAGATGACCTACCATTGCTGTGTCACGTATTAATCTTTTTAAAAATAATTCTTAAAAATTGTTTCACACGTCGGGAACTTCTCTAAGTGAGTTGTCGACCAAAAGCCGAAATCATGAGAAATAGAGCTTTTAAATTTGCACTTCAATTAGCTGGATTTACCATTGTAAGCCTTTTGTTCTTTGTTTGGTACCTTGGTTATCGCCAAAACAATCCGCTACCCAAATACTCCGATAAAGATCAAATTGCACTCCAGAGCTTGCCAGCTAAAATCAATAACAATGGATTAGATGGCAGTGACAAATATCGTACCGTAAGTAGCGAGGATTTTTCCGGCCCTACCTATATGGCCCCTCCCAAGAATGTTGTTAAAAAGTCTGCTCGATATGCTGGAAACACAGCAGGGGAGGCAATTCCGGTAGCCGGTCGTGCTAAGGCGACAACCGTCAGAAAAACCAGTGCGAAAGCCTTGAGAAACTGGAAAGGGGTACATCGGGATAACGCTTTTGCCAAATCTGCCTATGAGCGTTTTGGCAGCCTTGTATCTGAGCTTTCTGAGGAGCATGGCTTGTATCCGGAAGTTTTTCTGGCACGTATCATTGCCTATTCTTATGATTTCGTCCATAATCCAATGAGTGATCCATTTGACAACAATTTTACGGCGATGAAAGCACCGAACGGCAGTACCCGAGCAAGGTTTAAGAATGCTTTCGAATCACTCAAAGCATACGCTGTAGTCAATGCCGGTGAAATTACCAGGTTGTCTGCAGAGGGAGCCATCGCAAAACACGAACGCGCGTGGACAATGAGTAAAATCATCAATGCGCATGGATACATCAAGGCGCTTGGTAATGGTGTTGCAAAAATGGCATCTTATGAAGGAAGGATTGGTACGGCCAACAAAGTTTCAAACAAAAAGCTTTACGAAAGAGAAGTAGTAGGTGAAGCCCTGAAAATGACTGCCAAAGTTGATGATGGCGTAAGAAATAAAAAAGCACAAAAGGCCGGCTATAGCAATTGGGAAGAGTACATTGATGATATGCCTGAAGAAGACAAGACCAAAGCAGAAAGGAAAACTGCCCAAGTCGTTTCGGCCGTGAGTAAAAAGAAGGCCCTTAACTTAAAAAGGCGAGTTTCTGCGAAAAAGAAGAAACAGAGAGATTCCTAGGAGAAACAAGCGCTATTTAAAAAATCTTTTCTCGTGTCATTTCGAGTCAGGAGTTACCAGCGGCTTTACCAAAGGTAATTCCCGACTCGTCATTGCTCGACCTTCAATCGCTCCGTCCCCAACCCCCGCCGCCAGGAGTCTTGATGACAACACGATCGCCCGTTCTCATTGTCTTATTATCTACTCCATCAATATATTCACGCCAACCGTCGGTCCGAACAATGTATTGTTGTCCCGTTTTTCCATCAGAACCGCCGTTCATACCGTAAGGTGCTACCTTTCGATGTTGGCTAAGAATGGTCATTTCCACATCGTCGAGAAACTCCAATTCACGGACAATACCATCTCCTCCTTTCCACTTCCCAACGCCGCCAGATCCTTTCCGAATCTCAAACCGGTGCAAACGAACCGGGTACTTCCATTCCAACTCCTCGGGATCTGTAATCTTGGTATTGGTCATATGTTGATGAGTACCAGATCTTCCAGGTTGTCCTTTTACCGCGCCGATTCCACCGCCAATGGTTTCGTAATAACCGAATTTAGTATTCCCAAAAACAAAATTGTTCATGGTCCCTTGACTACAAGCTGCCAACCGCAAAGCCTTTAAAAGGGTGTCCACCAGCCGCTGACTAACTTCGGTATTTCCACCGAATACTGCGGGGCATATGATCGGGTCGTCAAAAAAAATGGGATTTAAGAAACTTGCTTCGGGCAGATTGATGTCCACCAAATCCATCAATCCTTCATTCAATGGAATATTTTTTTGACAAAGAAGACGTAGAACGTAAGTGATAGCACTGTATACAATTGATAAATTTGCATTTAGGTTATGAGGATGCTGCTTCGAGGTACCCTCAAAATTAAAGCGAATCCGGCCACCCTTAATTTCAATTTTCACAGCAATGAGGTGTTCATCATCCATCTGCTCCTGAGCCTTAAAAGTCCGACCTTCTAGAGGTTCGATCTCAAGTGCAAGTGCTTGCCGGCTCAACTGTTTTAACTTATTCATGAAATACTGCAATTTTCCCAAACCGCACTTTCCTGCCATCTTTTTCAATCGCCTTTCCCCTACCCTCAAAGCGGCCAAGGCAGCTTTGACATCGGCCAGGTTTTCGGTAAGCGCACGAGTTGGGAACTTTGCATTGGATAAGATGGCTTTCAAGTTATCCCAGTCCACCACGCCGCTTTTGACGAGATACATGGGAGCAATGACCACGCCTTCTTCGATTAAAGTCGTCGCATCGGCAGGCATAGATCCCGGCCGGCTCCCCCCCAATTCTGCATGATGTGCCCGATTGACTACATACCCTATTAGCGAACCTTCGTCAGTAAAGACGGCACTGATCAAGGTAATATCCGGTAAGTGCGAACCACCGTATTTTGGATGATTTGTTATTACTACATCTCCCTCCTTCAATTCAATTTTTTCTTTGACCAGTTTTGCACAGATTCCCAGATTCCCCAAATGAACAGGTATGTGGGGAGCATTTACCAACAGCTCAGCATTGTGATCTAGAATAGCACACGAAAAGTCTAGTTGGTCTTTTATATTGACGGAAAAGGCAGTGCGCTGCAGTTGTGTGCTCATTTCAGCAGCGATGGCCGCAAAGCGGTTCTTAAACAGTTCCAACCCTAGGACTTCCTTTTCTTCTTCCGCTGGGAATTTGTCGGGATCCATTAATCGACAAACAATGTTTTGATTAGCCAGTACCTCCATCCGCCAACCTTCTTCGACAAATGCCGTCGAACCTTCATTGACTAGTATGGCCGGTCCTTCTGCAAATGCCCCTTCTTCCAGATTTGCCCACTGATATACTGGAAATTTCTGCTCTTTCAAAAAAACACTAGTAAGAAATTGATCGGGTTCAGCCGGATACTCCTCTACAGATCCCCTAACTCGAGCCGACACTGACTCAATCGAAGCGGCAATTACGACGATACGCTCTAATTCCAAAACATGGCCTTCGGGGAAATACCCGAATAAATTCTTGTAAAGAACTTCAAAATCATTCGCCACGTTTGAAAGGTTTTCATCATACGGCACTTCTAAGCAGTCTGCCTGTCCTTCAAAACGCAGGTATAGCATAATGGCACTAATTTCCGTTTTTACTACCTGCAGCATTTCATTTTCCAGGAGTTGGATGGCCTCTATTTTGAGTTGCTCCACCAAGTCCTTCATCTGTCCCGTAAAAAACTCCCAACGCTCATTAACCTGTCGCTCAATGATTTTCTCAAATCGAGCTTGCCCTAAGCCCCAAGCACCTATAAAACCAGCATCGTAAGGCAAAATTACATCTGTCACCCCTAAAAGGGAAGCAATCTGACAAGCGTGTAATCCGCCGGCACCCCCAAAAGCCAAGAGGCCAAATTCTTTCGGATCGCCCCCTTTTATAGCGGAGATCTTTCGAAGGGATTCTGCCATTTTTTGGTTCGCTACTTTTTCTAACCCTTTTAATATTTCATGACTGGAAATAGCTTCCCCCGACCGGTCAAGAATATCCGCTTGCAACGTTTTTAATGCGACTCTTGACGCCTTGACATCCATTGGAATCAGCATAGCCGAAGGGTCCATTTTCCCAAGTAGCAAATTCACATCAGTGATGGTCAAAGGGCCCCCGGCCCCATAACAGGCCGGGCCAGGGTAGGCATCCGTACTTTCTGGCCCCACGCATAATTTAAAACCATCAAAATAGCACCGGGAACCGCCACCAGCAGCAATTGTTTCGATATCAAGTGAAGGACTGGCTATTTCAACCTCATTTATCTCGGTGACAAAACGGTACCCCAAGCGTTTGTTATAGCAAGTAGATTGCGTACTCGCCCCCCCCATATCAAGGGTAATTATTTTATCAAATCCAAGACTTCTTGCTACGGCCACCGCTCCTATTACTCCACCTGCCGGCCCACTCAACAAACCATCCTTGGGGCGAAAAGCTTGATGATTCATTAATCCTCCTGTACTGGTCATTACCAATAGTTGATGCTCATTTGTAGGTGTCTGGAATTCGCCAATCTTGGATTGGATATTGCCGAGATATTTAAAAATAAGAGGGGATAAATAGGCATTCACGAGCGTTGTCTGCATTCTTGGCAGCAGCTTAATTGTAGGTGTAATTGCATGAGAAAGCGAAATGAACTTTTTGCCCCGCCGACGTAACTCTTCTCCTAGCATCACTTCATGGATTGGGTTTCGATAAGCATTTAGTAAGGCAATTGCGACAACCTCATGCTCCACGTCGTCCAATTGGCGCCCAATCTTTTCTTCATGCAAACTCCGAAGGACCACCCCGGAAGAGGAAACGCGCTCCGGGATTTCAATAATCTGGTCAAATAAGAATAACGGTTCCGGAACAGCTAGCTGAAAAAGACTAGGTCGCTGTTGAGTACCAATTCTAATCAAGTCCCCGAAACCTTGCGTGGTCAAAAGGGTAACTTTGGCGCCCTTACGCCCCAATAGTGCATTGCTTTCTTTCGTGGAACTGATCCGTATCTCTAAATTTGGTAAAGGTTGATGAAGTGGGGTCAAAGTGGCCAATCTGGTGGCGAGCAACGGTGCTTCTTCACCACTAAAAATTTCAAAATCCAGTCCGGACGTCAATTGAATGTCCTCCACCAGTTGGAGCACACTATTTTTCACATCCACAGATTGGATGACAGCAGAGCGGCTTTGATCATTGACTGGACCTAATCGGTAACCCTGGAAAATATCCTGCTCAGCTCCCCAGTTTTGCTGTATGTGGTAAGCACCGGTGCTTACTTTTCCAAGAATCCTTCCCCGAAGGCATCCGGAGCTCAACACTTTTACCCTTCTTTTCTCACCGAGTGGCGAAAGAGCAATACAGCCTGTAAATGTCCCTCCGGTATCCACCCAGATTTGCCAAAGATCCCCGCTCATTTTGTTTTTCGCTAAATATATTAATAGCAGGATTAAAAATAGATACCTATCAAGATATATTGTCCCGATTTATTGAATTTCAACGGAAAGGTCTCTAAATTCGCGGCTTCTAAAAAGTCATAAAAATGATGATCGATCGTAGCGTTCCTCCTCCTATTCAAGCCTTGGACAACATCCCGTTTCCAACTGTCCATACTCATTACTTAGACAATGGCATTCCGGTATATGAGGTAGATTCCGGAACACAGGATGCGATCAAACTGGAGCTGATATTCGATGGCGGCAGAATCCAAGAAAAAAAGAAATTGGTAGGGAAAGCGACTAATTCCCAATTAAAGGAAGGCGGAATTAACCTAACAGCAGCCGAAATTGCTGAAGCTCTAGACTTCTATGGTTGTATCATCAACCTGCCCTTTAACCTCGATACCTCGAATGTAGCACTATTTTGTTTGCGCAAACACTTTCGCAAGGTCTTGCCCAGCCTGGAGGAGATTATTAAGAGGCCGATCTTCCCGGAAAATGAAATCAAATCCTATATTTCCAGGAACATCAAAAAACTGGAGGTCGAGCTGGCAAAAAACGATGTCGTAGCCTATCGAACCATCACTGAGAAGATCTTCGGCTCTGATCATCCATATGGCTATAATAGTAATCCCGCCTTGTATGGAGCATTGACCCGAGAAGATCTAATACAACATCACGAACGAACCTATACTGCTCAAAATACGCGCATAATTATCAGTGGAAGAACAGAAGGTTTAATTACAGACTTGAATGATTTTTTGGGCAATCTTCAACCTGGTGAACAATTAGAACATCCTCTCCTGGCTAGTGCAACTCTTGCACCATCCAGTTTGAAGATCAGTAATACCAAGAATGTCCAGACAGCCATCCGAATCGGAAAAAGATTATTTAATCGTCATCACCCGGATTTTATCGGTTGCTATGTTTTAGTCAATATTTTGGGCGGATATTTTGGCTCTCGTTTGATGACTAATATTCGAGAGGAGAAAGGATATACCTATAATATCTATGCCACCATTGACGCTATGGCACATGACGGCTGCCTCTATATTGCAACCGAAGTAGGCAATGAATTCGCAGAGAATACGTTAACGGAGATAAGAAAAGAGATTAATCTACTTCAAACCGAACTGGTAACGAAAGAAGAACTCGCAACAGTAAAAAGTTATTTGCTAGGCAACTTGCTTACCATGGTCGATGGACCATTTAATACCTCCGAAATTGTAAAATCGATGGTCATCGATGATTTACCTTTTTCTTTTTTCGAGAATCTGATCAGGGGAATCAAGGAAGTCTCGGCAGAAGAGATCAGAGAACTTGCCCAAAAGCACTTGGATTGGGCAACAATGTGGAAAGTAATTGTGGAATAAGATCTGGCAATTTCATGCTTTTTCAAGTTTTTTGTTTTCTTTTGTAGGACAGGGACTTGAGTACAGTGTAAACAAAATTGTGGCTTCTTTCGATCAGGTGCACTTGCCAGGAACAACCAACTTGTCAGACTTTGGGGGACATCCTGGGCCAAATAGTGCCTTAGCGCTTCGAGTACAAAGTAGAATATTGAAAGTCAGCATTCTATTGACTAGGTTTTGATGTTTGCAGACAACGCTGTAATGAAGAAAGATATAGTTGTCTTTAATTCCGGTAGAAGGTGGCAATGGTATAGATGATATAAATATTTGAGAAAATTGCTATTTTCATTTTTTAAAGTAACATTCTTCTAAAAATCGAGTAACAAATTAACAACTGAGACAACCCACTTTAATGAGTATATTCAGTTTTTTTAAGCAGGAACTTGCAATAGATTTAGGAACGGCTAATACCCTGATTATTCAGGATGGAGAGATTGTCGTAGATGAGCCATCTATTGTTGCTATGAATCGAAGAACCGGAGAAACGATAGCCGTCGGAAAGAAGGCCATGCAAATGCATGAAAAGACTCACGAAGATATTAAAACGATCCGTCCACTAAAAGATGGAGTAATTGCAGATTTTCAGGCGGCAGAAAGTATGATCAAAGGCTTGATCAACCTAATCGGCAACCGCCGTCGGTTTTTCACTCATTTAAAGATGGTTATTTGTATCCCTTCCGGAATTACCGAAGTGGAGAAACGAGCAGTCTTCGATTCCGCTGATCATGTAGATGCAAAGGAAACCTATCTAATTTATGAACCTATGGCTGCTGCCTTGGGAATTGGCCTGGATGTGGAAGAACCGGTGGGAAACATGATCATTGACATAGGGGGAGGTACAACAGAGATTGCAGTAATTGCACTATCCGGTATCGTAACAGATCAATCCATTCGGATAGCCGGAGATGAGCTAACGAGCGACATCATCAGTTACATGAAAAGGCATCACAATATCCTGATCGGAGAACGCACTGCCGAACAGATCAAGATTAACGTGGGATCTGCCCTTAGTGAACTCGAATCTCCACCAGATGATTTTGCCGTCAACGGCCGGGATTTGATGTCTGGAATACCAAAACAAATTAAGATTTCTTACCAGGAAATAGCACAAGCATTAGATAAATCCATTTCAAAGATTGAAGACTCTGTCTTGAAAGCATTGGAATCTACCCCTCCCGAACTAGCATCAGACATTTATCGAACCGGTCTTTATTTGACCGGAGGCGGAGCACTGCTTCGGGGCCTAGATAAACGCATCGCAGCCAAAACCCAATTGCCCGTACATGTTGCAGAAGACCCCCTTCGTGCAGTTGTAAGAGGTACTGGCATTGCATTGAGAAACTCCGATAGGTTCTCATTCTTGATTGATAGAAAAAGTGTTTAAAAGAGAAGCACTTATTTTACTCACAATTCCCGTGGCGATATGCAGAATCTCCTTCAGCTGATTCTCAGGTATAGTTCAGTATGGTCTTTCCTCATTCTGGAAGCCATATCATTTTATCTCGTCATTCAATTCAATCAAAAACAAAACAGCATTTTTCTCAGCTCCGCAAGTCAAGTTTCCGGCAGTATTTATGAGCGTTATGATAAAATCACTGACTACTTAAACTTAAAAAAGCAGGTTGAAAGTCTTAAGCAGGAAAACTCCAAGCTCCGGGCCTTGATTACCAATACCAACGATTCTGAATTCCTACATTCGACTCCACTGGATTCGCTGATTGAATCTTCGAGGTATATCGCAGCGGGAGTCATCAATAAGTCTCTAATTGGTCGAAATAATACCATCACCATTAACAAGGGGCGATTGCATGGCGTCGAACCCCACATGGGAGTCATTAATAGCGATGGCTTAGTGGGCATTGTTAGAAATGTTTCCGACAAATACGCCGTTGTCATGTCGGTTTACCACAGTAAATCGAGAATCAGCGCCCTGATCAAAGGAAAAGATTTGCATGGATCACTGATCTGGGAAAATATGGACAACCGATACATGAATTTGAAGTACATTCCCAAATACTACGATGAAGTGTCGAAAGGAGACACAATTGTTACCAGTTCCTACTCGAACATATTTCCAAGTAATATCGAACTAGGAACCATCGAAGAAGTTCGAGAAAAACAAGATGATAGCAATTTCATCATAAAAGTTAAAATGAACCACCAATTCCACAAACTGGATTATGTTTACGTCGTTGACTTTTTAGATAAAGAAGAAAAGGAAGAATTACAAAAAGAACTCAATGAGTAACAGCCTTGTCCCAAATATTATCCGGTTTATACTCCTTACATTATTCCAGGCTCTAATATTCAAACAAATCGCCTTTGGATGGGGAGGGAAGATCTATTTCCACACAATCGTTTATCCATTATTCATTTTACTCCTACCCATCAATACCCCGCGCTGGCTCGCTTTTCTTCTGGCTTTTATGATGGGCATCTCAATAGACATTTTCTACAACTCGCCCGGAGTTCACGCCAGCACCCTGATATTTACGGCATTTGCCCGAGGACTGGTACTGGCTCTGTTGGAGCCACGAGAAGGATATAGCATCAACCTCTCTCCTACTATCAAAAACATGGGAGTGGGGTGGTTCTTTAGATATGCAAGTATATTATTGGGAATACATCTCCTATTTTACTTTTCTGTCGAAGTATTTACGTTTGCTTATTTTCTGGAGATTTTTTCTAAGGCAATTTTCAGCTATTTTATCTCAATTGCGTTTATAATGATGATAATGATGATTTTCAATCCAAAAAGTTGATATCGTGTCGGATACATACAGAAGCAGGCAGCAGGTCATTCAATTAGCATTTGTCGCCGCCTCCATGATACTGGTGGGGAAAGCCTTACAACTTCAGATTGTCGATACCAGCTATCGCAGTGATGCTGAAGCAACCGCTATTGGTAGGAACATCATTTTCCCTGCCCGTGGAGTGATATATGACCGCAATGACAGCCTGATGGTATTCAACAAACCCATCTATGATCTTATGGTCAATTACAACCAGGTCAGCCCTGAGATGGATACGGCGAAATTCTGCCGATTACTCGGCATTAGCAATGAAAATTACCAGGATTATCTAGAAAAGGATTGGAAAAACCCCATGTATTCCAAATCGATTCCATATACATTCCTTAGTAAACTATCATTGAACACTTTTGCAGCATTTCAGGAAAGCATGTATGAGTTCCCTGGTTTTTTTGTAAAACTGAGAAGTGCGCGAGGCTACAATCACAAAAACGCAGCAAATGTGCTGGGCTACATTCGCGAAGTGAACCGTGAAGAAGTCGAACAATCGAAAAAGAATTCAGAAAAGGTCGACGAGGGCTACCTGTATATACCTGGCGATTACATTGGCGATAGTGGTCTTGAAAAGCAATACGAGGATACACTGCGCGGTCGAAAGGGAATTGAGTTGGTACTAAAAGACAACCTTGGCCGAGAAGTCGGGAAATATAACAATGGAGACCTCAACAAAGATTCCCAGGCCGGGAAGGATCTTTATACTTCAATTGACCTTCGTCTGCAAAAGTATGCCGAAAAGCTAATGCAAAACAAAAGGGGCGGGATTGTTGCCCTAGAACCAGAGACCGGCGAAGTCTTAGTACTATTGAGTACCCCTAGCTTTGACCCCAATTCACTGGCGATGTCCGAGAAACGAAGCGAAGCTTTTTTGGCCCTAAGTCGTGATCCGAACCTTCCGTTCTTCGACCGAGCGGTTATGGCAGAATATCCTCCCGGGTCATTATTTAAACCTCTAGTTGGACTGGTTGCCTTACAGGAAGGGGTCACACAACCGGACCGCACAATAGGATGTCAAGCTGGCTATTATTTACAAGGCAAACGGCTCACCGCTTGTCATGGGCACCCAGTTTGCCGTAATATTGAATCTGCAATTCAACATTCGTGCAATGCGTACTTTGTCACTATTTTTCGGGATATTATTGATCAAAAGGGAATTTATAACCCTGCGAAGGGGCTGGATATTTTCAACAATTATTTGGCAGAATTTGGATTGGGCAGCGCCCTCGGAATTGATTTCCCACGTGAACAGCAAGGCAATTTTCCTGATTCTGATTATTTCACCAATACCGTCTATAAGAACGACCCGTCCGGTGGTTGGCGTTCCATCTGGATTCGATCCTTAGGGATTGGTCAGGGAGAGTTGTTGTTGACTTCGCTACAGATGGCAAATCTGGCCGCTACTATTGCCAATCGCGGCTTCTATAAAACGCCACATATTGTCAAGGCAATCAGTGATGGGTACGGTAGAAAGAAAAAACTGACTTGGTTTGATACCAAACGTACGGTTAGCATTGATCAGCAACATTATACACCAATAATTCGAGGAATGGAATTGGCCGTAGAAGCAGGAACTGCTCGCTCCGCTTATATACCAGGCATTCCTTTTTGTGGAAAAACCGGAACTGCGGAAAATAACCAACGCAATAAAGCTGATCATTCCATTTTCTTTGGTTTTGCTCCGAAGGACAACCCAAGAATTGCAATTGCCGTTTTTATCGAGAACGCGGGATTTGGTGGGACCTATGCGGCGCCGATCGCTAGTTTGGTCGTAGAACAGTACCTGCAGAAAGACATTCTTGGCGCCAATCGGAAATGGTTGGAAAAGAGGATGCTCGATGCAGTACTTACAGAAACCCCTGATGAAACTTTAGCGACAAATTGACATTCTATTGATGGTTTACCTTTTTTTCTTTTCTCTCTATTGGAGCAACTGGCTCAGTATGGCTCCGCAGACGATGCAATTACCAACTGTCAATCCCTTGGTTAAGCAAGATGTAATGGGTGATGCCCCACTTGAGCTGACACTGGTATTCGCCGGTGATATCATGGGACACGGTCCACAGATAAGGGCGGCGGAGGTTGTAGAAAACCTTCATTATGATTACACCGAGTGCTTTCAACACATTAAGCATTACATCAATAGCACGGACATCGCAATCGCCAATCTGGAGGTAACACTTCCCGGTCAGCCCCCCTATAGTGGCTACCCTCTTTTCAAGAGCCCGGATGCACTAGCATTGGCCTTACGTGATGCGGGTTTCGATATCATGTTGACCGCTAATAACCATTCTAACGACGGAGGCCGGCTTGGCGTCGTCGAAACCATCAACACCCTATATAAATTTGGTTTCTACCAGACCGGGTCTTTCCAAAGTACCATGGAGCGAGACGCTTACTATCCCCTCATCTTATATAAAAATGGAATTAAGATTGCACTGCTGAATTACACTTACAGCACTAATGGTCTTGTTACCAAACCTCCAACTATTGTCAACGTGATTGATGAAACATTGATAAAGCAGGACATGGAAGAAGCCCATCGTCTAGATCCCGACTGCATAATTGTTGTCATGCACTGGGGAAACGAATACAGCATAAGGGAAAATCGAGGACAACGAGAATTGGCTCAAAAAATAATGAGTTGGGGAGCCGATCTGATTGTTGGTGCCCATCCTCATGTTGTTCAACCCATACGTTTGATGAAGGGCAGAAATGGAGAAATCGTTCCAGTTGCATATTCACTGGGAAATTTGATATCTAATCAGCAGAAGAAACATACTGACGGCGGTATCTTATTGGAGGTAAAACTCCGTAAGAAAAACGCTCTTGCCAAAGCAAAGGTGAATAGCATTCAATACATCCCCATCTGGAGATACCGAAGAAGGGATTCAGACGGTAAGCTTTCGTTCACCGTATTGCCGGTTTCTGCCGTAGAGGCAGGAGGCCATTCACTTGATTTATCCAAAGACGCAACAAGAAAACTGAATTCCTTTGCCTCTTTCATAAGAAATCACCTATCTGATTCCGACATTCCTGAAAAAAAATTTACTCCCCAGGAGATTCTTGCGCAGTAATTCTATTTAAATTTGTCGTTTTGGAAGGAAATTTAGCACCGTTTTTCCAACAAAACCATTGCTGCTTTATGATCGTATCTGCCATTGTTGCCGTCGCAAACGACAATGTCATTGGCCGGAACAATGATATTCCATGGTATTTGCCGGCTGATTTGAAATATTTCAAACGAACGACCTTAAATCACCACATAATTATGGGTCGTAAAACTTTCCAATCTATAGGAAAACCGCTGCCTAAGCGAACTAATATTGTCATCACCCGAAACCCTTTTTTTGCCGCATCCAATGTATTAATAGCCAATTCAATTGAAGAAGCGCTGACGATTGCTGACGAGAATCAAGAAGAGGAGTGCTTCATCATCGGTGGTGGACAGATATATGAAAGGAGTCTTCCCTTCCTCGACCGAATCTATCTAACTGAAGTGGACTTAAAAGTGGAAGGGGACATCCATTTTCCTCGGATCGACCTGGAAAAATGGCAACTTACCTCCTGTATCCATCATGAGGCAGACGAAAAAAACGAACATAACTACACCTTTAAAAGGTATGAACTTAAAAATAAACATTAAGTTTTTTATTTTTATTTTAAAAACTTTTCTTTATATTGTAGTTATAACCACTACACTCCAATTAAATGAGAGAAGATTTTCTCCACTTCCTTTGGCGCTCCAAGCGCTTTGAAATGAATAATTTAGCTACTACTACCGGAGAAAAAATCGAGATTTTCCGGGTTGGCCAATACAATACAAATGACGGCCCAGACTTTTCGAACGCCAGAATCAAGATTGGGGACACAACCTGGGCCGGCAACGTTGAAATACACACGAACTCTTCCGAATGGTTCAAACACGGACATCAGAATGACGACGCATACGATAGCATTGTATTACATGTAGTGTACGAAGAAAACACTACAATCAAAAGAAGAAGTGGAGCAAGAATTCCCTGCCTGGAGTTAAAAGGTCGGATTCCATCAGGAATACTTGCCAACTACCAAAAGCTCATGCATCAACAACGGTGGATTCCCTGCCAAAACTTTTTGGAAACGATTTCTCGATCGGCCATCAGCTTCTGGTTAGATCGTTGCCTGGTCGACCGCTTAGAACAGAAAACTGAAAGCATAGCTGCAACCCTGGAACTAACAAACAATAATTGGGAGGAAACATTCTACATCTATTTTGGGCGCAGTTTTGGACAAAAAACAAATGCACTACCTTTTGAACAACTAGCTCGGATCACTCCAATCAAACTGTTAAACAAACACCGAAATAGCCTTTTTCAGTTAGAGGCCCTCTTATTTGGTCAAGCCGGCTTCCTGGAAAATACAATGGAGGAAACATATGGTAAAGAACTTCAGCAAGAATACGGTTTTCTCCAACGAAAGTATAAGTTGATTCCTTTAAAAAGTGCTTTCTGGAAATTTGCCAGATTGCGCCCATTGAATTTCCCAACAATTCGAATTGCGCAATTTGCAGCCTTAATTCATCGGTCCGACAATTTGCTTAGCAAAGTTTTGTCGGCCAATAATGTGAAGGAAATTCAAAACTTGCTTTCCGTCCAGCTCTCCAATTATTGGCAGGATCACTACCTCTTCAACAAGCTGTCAATTAGAAGAAAGAAAACTCTTGGAAAATCTGCTATTCACGGCATTATCATTAATGCTATAGTTCCATTCACATTTCTCTATGGTGAGAAGCTTGGTAATGAGAAGTTCAAAAACAAAGCCTTCGATCTTTTGTCATCTATTCCACCGGAAAGGAACCACATCATTGAAAAGTGGCATTCAGTGGGTATCGAAGCGGATTCAGCTTATCAAAGTCAAGCCTTGTTGCAACTTAAACAAAAATATTGTGATAGGCAAAAGTGCCTGAAATGCGCAATTGGGAATTCCATTCTACGGTAATTTCTTGTCGTTTAAGTACCGAAAAGATTCCAAATTTCGGCTCGAGCTTTTTCCAGGTCTGCTACTCTACCTACGTCCATCCAGAACGAGCTACTATGATCAAAACTGGATATTTTTTCGTATCGTCCTGCTGTCAGGTATACATCAATTATCGAAAAAACCATTTCATCAGGCATATACCAGCGCAGTCGTGGGTCGATGACATGAATGCCACTGAAGGCTAATTCTTCTGCCGGGGCCACTGGTTGACATTTTTTCAATGCTCCAGTTTTGGCATTGCGCCAGCCACAAAGATTTCCATACTTATCAAAGAGTAGATAACGAGAACTTTCCCGGTGACGGACTGCTAAAGTTGCCAGCGAATTATTCTTAATATGATGACGATACAGGGCTGCCACGTCAAGGTTGGTCAAAATATCGGTATTGTGAATCAAAAAAGGCTCATTATCAAAGATATCCATAGCTTTTTTTATTCCTCCGCCAGTATTGAGCAATAATTGTCTTTCGTCTGAAATCAGGATCTCTACGTTTGGCTGGTTGACTTTCTTCAAATAGCCGATGACTTGATCTCCAAAATGATGTACGTTGACCACCAAGCGTTCGAACCCCTGACGAATCAGACTTTGAATGGCCCAATGCAACAGGGGTTGACCATTAATCTCAACCAATGCTTTTGGTTTATTGTTAGTATAGGGCTTAAGACGAGTCCCTAGACCTGCCGCCAATATCATTGCATTCATAGCAATTTTAATTAAATTACAGTTCATCTTCCGATTTCGGAAAATTTCGCATTGCCAATAAATGCAAAATTATTCGAATAGGTTTATCATTGCCCAAAATTGAGCAATTTATGCATAAAGATTGCACAGCAATGGCAACATATAACCCATGATCCAGAAAATTATTCTGCAAATACTAATGGCTCCTTTCTCATTGCTCTATGGGATTGGGGTTGCCATTCATCAATTTCTCTATCGCAATAAGCTACTCAAATCAGTAACATTTGATCTTCCCATTATTGCGATCGGTAACCTGACGGTCGGAGGCACAGGAAAAACGCCACATACCGAATATCTTATTAGAATGCTCAAGGACTATCTGAATGTTGGAACATTGAGTAGGGGATATAAGCGAAAAAGCAAGGGATTCCTATTGGTCGAACCTCGGATGAATGCTTCAATAGCGGGAGATGAACCATTACAGTTCAAAAGAAAACATCCAGATATAATGGTAGCTGTTGCCGAGAGTAGGGTCTTGGCGATTCCACAAATGCTAATGGAACAATCAAGTCTTGAGGCCATCATTCTTGACGACGCCTATCAGCACCGGGCTATTGTCCCTGGACTCAATATCCTACTAACGGAATTCGACCAGCCATTTACAAGAGATTATCTGTTACCGGCCGGTCGACTAAGGGAGTGGAGATCGGGGTATACCAGGGCGGACATCATTATTGTAAGCAAAACACCCACTACGCTTAGTTCAGAAAAAAAACAACAGATGGTCGATGAAATCGCACCGCTTCCCAATCAGGACGTTTTCTTTTCTTACTACAAATACGGTTATCCCTATTATCTATTCAACCCGACCCAACGCATCAAACTTGACCAAGGGTTGGATGTAATTCTCATTTGTGCCATTGCCAAAACAGACTATCTAATGCAGTATCTCCAGGTCAATGTTGGTTTTGTGGGGGTCAAATCTTATGAAGATCATCACTTTTTCTCCGAGCTGGAAATGACCAATCTCAAAGAAAGTTTTGAAAAACTGGAATCGGAGAGAAAAATCATCGTTACAACGGAAAAAGACGCTGTGAGATTGGAAATGCACCGACCCTTCCTTCTAAAGCACCGATTACCTATTTTTGTTCTTCCCGTTGAAGTAGATTTTCTCTTCGATGAAAAAGAAGCCTTCAACGATCGAGTAAAGAATTTTTTATTAACATTTAAAGTTTAGCATTGAATCCACTACTATACGGTTTGTATCAATTCCTGAAAGTATTGGTACGCATTGGGCTATGGATCTACTACCCTAAAACAACCATCCTTAACAAGGAACGCCTCAATATTAAGGGTCCTGGCATCATCGCGACCAATCATCCCAATACTCTTCTGGACCCTTTTAATGCCGTTAGCAGAATTATTCAACCCGTATTCTTTCTAGCCAACGCTGGTTTGTTCAAAACCAAATTCACCAACTGGTTATTCACAACACTCTATTGCATTCCAATCGAACGCCCCGAAGATACGGACGGTAAACCCATCAATAATAAAGTAGCATTTGCAAAAATCAATCAGTTTCTCAATGAAAAAGGGTTGATATTCATTGCCCCCGAAGGAGGAAGCTTCGAAGGACGAAACTTAAAGAAGTTAAAGACCGGCACCGCCCGTATAGCGCTGACTGCTGAACAGGAAAGGGACTTTAGACTTGGTGTACAAATATTACCGGTTGCTTTAGCGTACGAAAACCCACAACAATTTAGAAGCAGATTAGTGATCAATGTGGGAGCGCCGATTCAAATCTCGGAATTCCAACAGAGCTATGCTGATGATCGTTTCAAAACTGCGAAGGAAATCACGCGGCTTCTGACCTCCACCTTTAAATCGCTACTCGTCTGTCCGGAAAATAAAGAAGAAGAAATTCTAATCGGTCAAATAGAACAACTACAAAGTAACAGTCTACCAATGAATCCGGCAACAACACTTCAGTGGCGACAACAAGCCTTAGCGGCTGTCCAACAACTCCGCCTCGAACAAGAAGAAAGGTATACGGTTTTCGCTAAGAATAGCATAGAATACTTTGAAATATTGGACAAAAACGGGATAAGGGATTCTTCGGTCGCTGAGGCAAGTGCCAATAGTCGGCCCGGATATTTAAAGTTTTTGGCGCCAATTTTAGCATTCCCTTTGTTTGCTTACGGATACATTAATCACATTTTACCAATCGGCACCCCCTCCTTCATTTGGCGTGCAACCAATATCTACAGCACTTATGAAGCTACGACGAAGTTCATGCTGGGCTTAGTTACCATACCACTATTTTATTTTTTGCAATATCGGCTCGTTCTACATTTCTTTGGCTCATCGGCTGGCCTGATTTACCTCTTGGCATTTTTACCAGCTGGCTTGATCGCTTGGCAATTGCGCAATACCTATTCCTCTCTTGCCGCCGATCTAAGGTTTTCATCCTTCCAAAAGACGGCCCCTGCATTAAGTGAATGCATTATTGCAAAACGCAAAGATCTTTGGAAAACCATTGAAAGGTTAGTACCAGCAAAATAGGACCATTGACACTGCTTCTTACCATATTTGCGGGCGCAACAATTCTACAACTTCTGTATTGGTTGGGCATCTTTTCCAAACTTGCTTTTTATAAAACTCGCAATATAGACAACAAAAAGGAGGAGCTTCCCGTATCAGTAATTATATGTGCCCGTAACGAGGCAACAAATCTCAGGAACAATCTACACCACTTCCTAAATCAAACCTACCGTTCCTACGAAATTATTGTCGTTAACGACAATTCTTCAGATAAAACTATTGATGTAGTTTTGGAATTTCAAGGAAAAAGCCCGAACTTGCGCCTAGTTAATATCAAGGGCGTACCTACCCTGCCTGGAAAAAAGGCAGCTTTGACTAAGGGAATAGAGGCTGCTATCTATAATTTGATACTACTTACTGACGCAGATTGCGTTCCTTCGAGTCCGAATTGGATTCGCTCAATGCAGTCAAACGCTATCAACAAAATTGAAATCGTTTTAGGGTTCAGCCCGTATATTCCTCGACCAGGATTCTTGAATTTATTCATTCGCTATGAGGCCGTATTCACGGCTATTCAATATTTATCCTTTGCTTTGCTTGGAATACCGTATATGGGTGTGGGCCGCAACCTACTCTATAAACGAACGCTTTTCTTCCGAAAGGAAGCATTTAGTAAACATGCACACATCGCTTCAGGAGACGACGACCTATTTATCAATGAAGCGGCTATCAGAACAAACACCAAGATTAACCTAAGTCCAGAGGCTTTTGTTTTTTCTCTTCCAAAGAGCAGCTGGAGAGGCTACTACCATCAGAAGACAAGGCACTTATCTACCAGTACCAGTTACAAGCTGATGCATCAGTTAATGCTTGGAGGGTATTCTCTTTCACATTTCCTGCATTACCTGCTTGCCATCCCTTTAATACTGGCACCGGAGATGAATTCAACAGTTTTATTATTAATTCTGGTGAGAGTTGGTGTAGTTTTTTTGCTATGTGGATTAATCCTGAAAAAACTTAAAGCCATAGATCTACTATGGTGGATTCCTATCCTAGATGCAATTTACGTGTTATACTACATCATTTTCGCACCGACTTTCCTAATCGGTAAAAAGAACAGATGGAAGTAGTAGCAATCAAACCCAGGAACAGAAAGAAATCCCATGACGACTACCAATTAGTACAAAAAGCCGTGCATGGAGATCAGCGTGCTTACGCTCTGTTACTAGACAGGTACAAGAACCCTGTCTTTCACACCATCTTGAAGATGGTACACAATCGGGATGACGCCGACGACTTAACATTGGAAGCTTTTGGTAAAGCTTTCCACAAGTTGTCGAGTTACACCCCAAAGTATGCCTTCAGTACGTGGTTGTTCAAAATTGCAATAAACAATTGCATTGATCACATTCGCAAAAAGAGACTGACGTTTCTTTCTATTGATGATCCGATCGAACCGGGTGCCGATGACGATTTTGCCTCTAACTTAAGAGCTTCCGTATTGAATCCGGAAGAACAAATCATGCGGAATCAACAAATCGAGCAGATTAGATTGGTCATCTCGAAATTGAGCCACAAATACAGGCTTATGATCGAACTGCGCTTCTTCGAAGATCTTAGCTATGATGAGATAGCAAGAGAGCTGGATATTCCGCTCGGAACCGTAAAAGCACAGTTATACAGAGCGAAAGAATTGCTTTACAAGCAATTACAACAACCAGGTTCAAGAATTTACTTTGAGACAGTTAAACGTAGGAGCAGTAAAGCTAAAGCCAATTAGGATCGTGCCGTAAGTTTTCTATTGAAGCAAATTTACTACCACCTTCCAAAATTACAAGTTGTCAAAAGCGAATCTAAACTGAATTTGTACCTAGTAAAAAATCTCCGGAGTAGCCGCTTATCTAGCGGCTACTCCGGAGAGCTTTTGTTCTCCTAACCTCAGTTCATCAATCTTACTTCATTTTCACTGATATGAATTGTTCGAAGGGCTTGCGTCCTTTCTGAAACATCCACACTGCTATTTTCCAGGCGCAATACTCCTCTTGGGCAGACTGCGGAACAAACACCACATCCTACACAAGATGACCTAACTACGTCTTGCCCTCTTTGCGCATACCACCGAACATCAATTCCCATTTCGCAATAAGTCGAACAATTACCACACGATATGCACTGCCCTCCATTGACTGTAATTCGGAATTTGGACTTAAATTTTTGTACCAGCCCAAGGTAGGCCGCCAAGGGACAACCGAATCGACACCACATTCGGTTTCCCATTAAAGGATAAAACCCGGTACCAACTACACCTGCAAAAGCGGAGCCAATTAAGAACCCATACCAAGTCCTGACAGTATCACTATTGGCAAAGAAGACATATCTACTTCCCGTGAAATAAGTATACAAAACACCGATGGTCATTAAAATAGCAAAGACCAGTACTCCATGAATAATGTACCTTTCGAATTGCCAAGCGCGTAAACTTTTATCAGAAAGTTGTCGATATGGATCTCCCATCGTCTCAGCCAAGCCACCACATCCACAGACCCAACTACAATACCATCTTTTGCCAAAGAAGTAAGTGATTACCGGTACTCCGATTAAGACAAGAGCAATGCCCCAAACCAGCATAAATAATCCCAATCCACCACTATTGATCAATTGATTGATATTCCAATCAAAGAAAAAAGTGTAGTTCAAGGGCCAAATATTTTTGAAATCATACCAAGGTTGGTTTAAGCGCACCAAAATTTCGGGAATCAGAAAGGCAAAAGCAGTTTGAAAAAACATCACCGATAAGGTACGCACAACTTGGTATCTGTTGTGTTGATATTTGGCCATCATTCGGATACCCATGACCAAAACGATAATCGTATACAAAAATCCGTAGAGAAACCATTGACTGGCCGGATTGCCGCTCAGACTCATGCTCACTGGGTCAACCAATAGTATCCAATTTGTAATGTACTGTGGAGCCCAATACAAAAGGATGTAGAACCCTATCAAATAAATACCGGTAACCACCCCAAACCAAGCAGTTAATTCCGGAGAAGCAGATTTTGCGGGATCTTTGCCCTTTGCCCCATCCCTAAAAAATACCAGTAGGCCAATGATTCCCATAATAGCTAGGGTCAGTAGCGGATAAAACCAAGAAGAATTCATGTAAGAAACCCCATACAAAACCACACCGATAATCGTTGCAATTAAAAAGAATGTACGCCAACCAAGTTGCAAGCCACGAGTTAATGAACTATGATAAATTTGGTTATTCTTAATCCCCGGTATAAGATTGAAAATTGGCACCACATAAAGCAGACCACCAATAATCCCAAGCCCAAAGGTTAGAAAAAAGAATAGTGGAATGTTGCTTGGCAGCAGTCCGGTTGCAGAAGCCTTTACGGTCGGAAAGAGATAGTCCTTAATAACCCAATCTCCCATCTTAAAATCCCACTCGCTCACTCCTTCCGGTATTCCTGCCTTAGCTTGTTCGGCAAGTCTTTTCTGACTTTCTTTCAAAGTTCTCTTAAACGAATTGATAAATGCTACATTAGAAGGAAAGGACTTGTCCAAGGTGCCATTTTGCCTGGCAGTTTCCACAATTGCTTCTTTGTGATATTCATTGCTGACAGCGAGGCTTTCACTAGTTAGCTGGTATTCACTCAACCCCAGTGAAAACGTAAAAACAGTAATTGCAAACAGCAGTAAACCGATTCCGATCTTTTGAATGGTATTCATATGAACTAGATATCTTATTCAATTAATTGCTTAGAAAACGTAGGACGCTACTTAAACTCCTTTTCTTTTTAAGCTTGAGGTCTCTACCGGTCTGCGAATTGTATAAGTCCAAAATTTCTTGCTCGTACTCCTTGTAAAATTCCGGATCAAAATTTGCTAAAGAGAGATGCTCCATAACTTCTTCAATATGCGTACCGGTCTTTATCCACTTCTCGCAAACTTCGTGACGGTAACGTACCCCCAACAAATTGAATCCCAATACTGCTCCACCATTATCATCGTATACGATCCTAACACTAATTTTTCCTCCGTCATGTTGCCAAAATAGAGATTTGTGGTTTTCGGGTGGATGTGCCAAAACCGTTCCGTATACCTGGTATTCGATATCAATAAACTTAGCCGAGTTAAACCAGATTCCAGGATCATAAGCAATCCGTTTACCACAGATGTTATAAGCTACGGTCTCTCCCATCATACGCCCAGTATACCAAACAGCCTCAATGCCTCGCCTGCCTGGCACAGGTTCGATACGTTCGGCACAATCCCCAATAGCAAAGACGTCCGGAATACTTGTTTCCATATACTCATTAACCTTGATCCCTCTCCCCAATTCAAGGCCAGAATCTTTGAGGAAATCGATGTTAGGACTTACCCCTGGTGTAAGTCCAACAAAGCCACAATCGATTTTTTCTCCAGTTTCTTTTATGATGATGCCTGCAGCCCTACCATTTCCGTCATCCAGGATCTCCTGTAAATTTACGCCTAGTCTCAAATCGATGTGATGTTCCTTTATGTGATTAGAAATAATAATCGATTCCTCATTGGGCAAAACATTATTCCAATAGTAGTCTTCACGAACAACCATAGTGACCGGAATTTCCCGGGATGCAAACATTTCTGCCATTTCGATGCCAATCAACCCGCCTCCCACTATCACCGCTCTCCGCAAACCCTCACTGTATTTTTCCATCTCTTCCAAATCTTGTAAACTATACAAACCGCGCACCGCATCCAAATCCTGGCCAGGCCAACCAAATTTGTTACTCTTAGACCCGACCGCAAGAATTAATTTGTCATACTTCACATGGTTTCCCGAAGCCATGAGCAAGTTTTTTTCTTCGAAGTCGACCCTCTTTACATGGTCAAAAAGAAGATCAATGCGATTTTTTTTCCAGAACCAATCCTCGTATGGCTTCGTGTCTTCATAGCGCATATGCCCCATATAGATGTACATCAATGCAGTTCGAGAAAAGAAATGTTCACTCTCTGAGGAAATGATCGTGATTTGATGATCACTGAGCTTCCGGATAAACCTGGCAGCAGTCACACCGCTGATACCATTGCCAATTATAGCAACATGCATATGATCAATTATTAATGTGTTATATTTAGAAATTCTTCAACTTAAGCAAGCAAAACTTAAGTACCTTTCGAAGCAGAAGGTATAAAAAATAGGTCAGAATCAAGGATTCTACCGATGTAAATTCGAAGCGATGGCAATATACTAAATCGAAGTAAAAGGCAGTGTCTGGAATAGGACAAGAAGTCCCAGATCACGAAATTAAAGCGCATCAACTAAAATTTGTGTTAAGAAGAATACATGGCTGCCGGATTTCTGGCTTTTTAGCTAATTATCGTTTACATTTGTACAAATATCAAAATTCGAAATATGAAGCACACTTTACCCTTTTTTCTTTTTCTATTCTTCACTTCCCACACATTCGCTCAGGATGCAAAATTGGTAATCGATCCGGTTACGGTGGAAGACACGTATAGCGGGGATCTATCTAATCCGAATTTGGATATTGAATTGCATGCGACGGTGAAAAATGTAAGCCCGGACAGCTTGTCGCTAAGATGGGAACGAATTATTCTAGACCAACCAACTGAATGGTTGACGCAGGTCTGTGATAATAACTTTTGCTACGAGGCTCCAATCAGCACGAATTTTGACCTTGAAAAAGGTATTAATGAACCTGTGATACTCGCTCCGGACAGTTCATTCGTGCTTATTTTCCATGTTTTGCCAAAAACCCAAGCTGGCATTGGAAGATTCGAGTTACCTTTTTCTTTGATTGAGGAACCAACTGAAATTCTTGAGAAAGTAACCTTTATTGCTAATGTTGGTGAGGTGACGAGTGTGAACGATTTTCGGAATCGTCGCATTACTGCTTATCCCAATCCTACTATTGATTACTTCCAACTATCCAGTCATCAGGGCATTAACAAGATTGTGATTTACAGCATGCTTGGCAAAAGAGTTAAGACTTTCGACCAAATATTCGCAGGTAAAAAGTACGACGTTATTGATTTACCCAATGGCCTTTATTTGATCAGTTTGATGAATGATAACGAGGGAGTGGTTAAAACACTGCGGTTGAGTAAAAGAGTATTTCGGCCTTAGACGATAAAACAATGCATCGGTTTACGGTGCAGCTGGATATTCGACAAAATTTCTCGGTGTTTCATATAGTCTTACCATCAGTTCATATTTGTCGTCCAGGTGCTCACGCAAAATACCCCAGATCACAAAACAGATATGTTCGGCAGTTGGATTTAAATCTTTAAATTCTTCCGTGTCGAGATTGAGATTTTTGTGATCGAATCTTTTTTCCACTTGCTCATCAATGAGGTCTTTGAGGACTTTCAGATCAATCAAATAGCCTGTCTCCGGATCTACCTCTCCGGTCACTCTAACAATTAGCTCGTAATTGTGACCGTGATAATTAGGGTTGTTGCAAAGACCAAAAACCTTTTGGTTTTTTTCATCGGACCAATTTGGATTATGCAACCGATGAGCTGCATTAAAGTGAGCTTTTCTGAATACCGAGATTTTCATGCCATTCATCCTTTACATTTAAGAATCAACAAGCGACCCATTGGATGGTTGTAAGAAAAATAGATTCCGGTGATAAAAAAATGGATTCAGATCTGGAAAAAATGTATTTTTACAGTCTAGGTAGGTTCTATCCTTATGTAATTGGAGTTGATTTTGATCTCCAAATTGAATTAATTGGTAACCCACCTGGCTTTTGTAATTGATTCGATGCCAGATTGAAACAATTAGGCATCGATCTCAATGATAGAGATTCAGAGCTCTTGCAATATAAATAAAGGGAATTTTCCCTTGCTGAAAAATAAAATACCTTCTTAATTTTACTTTTCGACCTGTCCTTTCTGCAGTAGTCTTTGCTCTATCATTGAGTACCAACCAATTACCATTGCTTATTCTTGTAGTTATTTAGCGATAATAAGTAATATAGTTTATGCTATTTAACAAAGTAGTTGGACAGACGAAGGTCAAATCTGATATCATAGCAATGGCCCTTGCAAATAAGGTGCCTCATGCTCTTCTTTTTTTGGGCCCGGAGGGAAGCGGCGGTCTCGCCACTGCACTGGCCTTCAGTCAATACTTATTGTGTGATACTCCTACTGAACAAGATAGCTGTGGCACTTGCTCAAGCTGTCAAAAAGCAGCCAAGTTGATCCACCCTGACCTTCATTTTGTGTTTCCGGTAATGGGTAGAAATGTGGTTAGCGATCATTTTCTTCCACAATGGCGAGAAGCTATGCAAAACCCCTATCTAAGTAGTTATGATTGGCTACGTTCCATATCTGGAGATAAGGGCAGCGCGCAAGGTAATATTAACAAGGAGGAATGTGTGAGCATCGTAAAGAAATTAAGCTTGAAATCATTTGAAAACAAAAGGAAAATCTTATTGCTTTGGTTACCAGAATACTTACAGAAAGAAGGTAATCGTTTACTTAAGATCATCGAAGAGCCTCCGGCGAACACTCACTTCATTCTGGTTGCCGAAAACCAGGAATTGATCTTAAATACCATCTTGTCAAGGTGTCAAATGATCAAGTTCAAGCCCCTTAGCAGTGAAGAGATTGTTCAGGGATTGCAGGACCTGGCATTAGCCCAGGGACCTTCCGCACAGTCGATCGGGCAATACGCTTTTGGCAATTTTAATGAAGCCATCAAGTTGGCAGCTAATCAACAGAAAAATAATGGCTCCCAGTTCCTAGACTGGCTTCGGAAATGTTATAAAGGTAATGGAGCAGAACTCGTAACCTGGTCCGAACAGATGGCCGGCTGGAAGAAAACAGACCAGAAACATTTCTTCAGTTTTGGTCTTCATTTCTTGCGCGAGTACATAATGATTAAAGTGACCAACCAGGATAGTAAAAGATTGGGGGAGTCAGAAAATAAGACGGCTCGAAAGCTCCTAAATATAATTGGCTTCCAGGAAATTGAATCACTGATTGAGGTTTTTAACACCTGTAGTTTTGAATTGGAAAGAAATGCGAACCCGAGATTACTATTTCTCGATGCAAGTATACAGTTGAAAGAGATTTTACGTAAAGAAAGTGTCAAAGTGAATTCACAATGGCAACTTGCCAATCCTTAATTTGTTTGACTTTTGAGGATTAATGAAAAATTTGAAAGATGGGATGTAACGGATGTTCGGTTGATCAAAATGGTCAACCCAAAGGCTGCAAAAGCAACGGAAGTTGTTTGAATGGCGGCTGTAATAAATTAAACACTTTTGATTGGTTATCCAGAATGGACTTAAATGATCCAGAGGCATTCGATATTGTGGAAGTAAGTTTCAAGAACGGATCGCGGAAAAGTTTTTACAGGAATACCGGTTTTTCCAAGGCAATAACGGGAGACCTTGTAGTTGTAGAATCATCTACCGGGTATGATGTAGGTGAGGTTTGTTTATCTGGCGAACTTGTTCGTCTTCAGATGAAGAAAAAGAAATTTACAGAAGACAAAGTCATTCATAGCATCATCCGAATTGCCAATGAAAGAGACATCGAAAAACTTAAAGATGCTCGGAGTCTGGAAAAAAAGACAATGATCAAAGCGAGGGTCATTGCGCGTACACTAGACTTGTCTATGAAGATTGGGGATGTGGAATACCAGGGGGATAAACGCAAAGCAACATTTTTCTACACCGCCGATGGGCGAGTTGATTTTAGGGAACTGATCCGTCACTATGCTAAAGAATTTAAGGTTAAGATTGAAATGCGTCAAATCGGGACACGGCAGGAGTCTGCAAGAATTGGTGGCATCGGGTCTTGTGGCAGAGAGTTGTGTTGCTCAACTTGGCTTACGGATTTCAAATCGGTCTCGACTACTGCAGCAAGATACCAAAACCTGGCCATTAATCAAGCAAAGCTTTCTGGCCAGTGTGGTCGATTAAAGTGTTGCCTAAACTATGAACTGGATACGTATCTCGAGGCTTTGGAAGAATTTCCGGAAAATGCCGAAACTTTACAGACTACCATTGGACGCGCATCCTTAGTTAAAACGGATATTTTCAAGAAACTCATGTATTATGCCTATCAAAATGAGATTGGACGCGGCAAGATGTACATTCTCGATCTCGAAAAGGTAAAGGGTATTCAAGAAATGAATGCGAAAGGAGAAAAACCTCATAGTCTTGAAGGTTTAAACGTTATGGTAGAAGTTGCACAAGAAGATGTTATTGATTTTGAGGATGTGACCGGAGCCATTGAATTGCCAATTTCCAAGAAATCAAAAAGCAGAAGAAGAAATCGCCGCAAGAAAGATAATCGCAGCCGAAGTGGAAGCCCTAGGAACAGCAATCAGAAAAACACGGGTAAAAGTGGCGGTAGGCAAAACAATAAATCTAAGGACGGGAACGACAAGCAAGGAGGGGGAAACAATCAAGGAAAAAGCAACAACAATAACCGAAACAGGAAACGAAACAACAATCCGAATCGAAATAAGAAAAACAATAGAGGTCCTAAAAAATAATTCTAAAATAAAAAATTACATCAGTAAATGAAGTATGATCTGGCTGTCATTGGCTCTGGCCCGGGTGGTTATGTTGCTGCTATTAGAGCAGCCCAATTAGGTTTGAAAACAGCAATCATAGAAAAAGAGAAAACACTTGGAGGAACCTGCCTGAATGTTGGTTGCATTCCTTCAAAAGCATTGCTCGATTCGTCCGAACACTTCCATAATGCTCATAAAAACTTCGAAACCCATGGCATCAAACTCAGTGAGTTAAAGGTAGATATGCCACAAATGATTGCCAGAAAAAATGATGTAGTCGAGCAAAATGTGAATGGAGTCGCATTCTTGATGAAGAAAAACAAAATTGACGTCATTAATGGCAAGGGCTCTTTTATCTCGGCACAAAAACTGAAAATATCCAAAGCCGATGGTACGGAATCCGAAATCGATGCCGACAAGGTGATCATTGCAACGGGATCTGCTCCGAGCACTCCACCGGCTTTCAACTTTGATGGCAAAAGAGTAATCACTTCAACGGAGGCTTTAGACATCACCTCTGTCCCGGAGACCATGATCATCATTGGAGGTGGTGTCATTGGTCTTGAACTGGGCTCGGTCTTTGCCCGACTAGGTACCAAAATTGAAGTCGTCGAATACCTAGACAGGATTATTGCCGGCATGGATAAAGATTGTAGTAAAGAGTTGATGCGATCATTAAAGAAACTCGGATTTAAGTTTCATCTAAAGCATATGGTTACGGACGTTGCAGCTTCCGGTCAATCGGTAAGCGTCACCGTCCAAAAACGAAACAGTGAGGATACTTTTAAAATAGACGGAGATTATTGTCTTATTTCGGTTGGTCGCGTACCATATACGGATGGACTTGGCCTCGAAAATATCGGCCTACAAACAGACCAAAAGGGGCGCATCGAAGTAGATGAACACCTTCAAACTGCGGTCCCAGGCGTATTTGCCATTGGCGATGTGATTAAAGGAGCTATGTTGGCGCACAAAGCCGAAGAAGAAGGTGTATTCGTTGCCGAATACCTAGTGGGTCAAAAGCCTCACATTAATTACAATCTGATCCCCGGCGTCGTATATACGTGGCCGGAAGTTGCCGGTGTTGGCCAAACAGAGGATCAGTTAAAGGAAGCAGGTACCCCATATAAAGTTGGTAAATTTCCATACAAAGCGCTGGGTAGAGCCCGTGCTAGCATGGATTTAGATGGTATGGTCAAGATATTGGCCCACAAGGAAACTGATGAGATATTAGGAGTCCATATGGTCGGCGCCCGGGTTGCCGATATGATTGCCGAGGCAGTAGCGTTGATGGAGTTTCGAGCTTCAGCTGAAGATGTTGCGCGAATGAGTCATGCACATCCTACCTATACTGAGGCATTTCGAGAAGCTGCTTTGGCAGCAACCGATAATCGCGCCATCCATATGTGATACTTTTGGAGTTGATTGGGTCAACGCCAATCCCAAATGACGATGACCCAATCTTCACCTTCTTCATTGGTATATTCCAGTAAGGTCTTGAAACCGACTCTTTGATGAGCTTTCAAAGAACGTAGATTCCGGCCGGCAATCTCCGTTACCGCATATTCATACTTAGGAGACAGTAACTTACGGTAGGCCTCATACATTGTGTCGAAAAGGCCTCTACCACGATGGCTCTTCGCAATACATACCTGCCCCACTACAATGTACGAAAGGTTACTGAGCAATTGCCCTTTGAAGTTCAAGGTATCCAGCTTTTTGAATAGGTTCTCGAGAATAATGATCTCACCGGCAAATTCACGAACCATTGCTAAACAATAGCCAACTATTTTGTCACCATCTCTAATAGCAACACCTTGCTCTAGATCATTCATTTTCTTTAGTACTGTCGGATCGTGCTCTACCGTCACAAAACCCTGACTGGCAATCTCTGCTCTATCCAGGTTCTTGGTTAGATTTTCCCTTTGCAAAACAATGATCTGTTGGATAACCTGCTCCGTTTCAATGGGTATATACTGCAACATTTGGCTAAAGTTTTATCTCACCCCTTCGCTTTTGTTCCTGCCACCACGAGTACTATTTCCCCTTTTACTTTTCCCTTAGATTTGTAATACGCTTCTAGTTCCTCCAAAGTTCCCACTTTGCTTTCCTCGTGGATCTTCGTTAGCTCACGGCAAACACAGGCAGGTCTTTGCGCTCCGCAATAATCCTGTAATTGACTAAGGGTTTTCAACAGCCGATAAGGAGATTCGTACAAAATAAAGGTATGGTTCAGACTGCCCAAATATTTAAGTCGGGTTTGTCGGCCTTTCTTATGGGGCAGGAACCCCTCAAAATGAAACCGATCTGACGGTAGGCCCGATCCCACCAATGCCGGGACGAAAGCAGTAGCGCCGGGCAAACACTCAACCTCGATATCGCTTTCCCGGCAAGCTCTAACCATCAAAAACCCAGGGTCGGATATACCGGGAGTCCCGGCATCCGAGACCAGAGCCATCTTCTGTCCCCCCTTTAATTGACCTACCAATCCGGCCAGAACAGCATGTTCATTGTGGGCATGAAACGAACGCAATGGAGTGTTGATCTCATGATGTATCAACAATTTTTTGGTCGTACGTGTATCTTCAGCCAAAATTAGGTCCACTTCCCGTAGAAGACGCAGCGCCCTCAAAGTAATATCTTCAAGGTTTCCAATCGGGGTTGGAATCAGATATAGCATGTTAGTCCAGGGACTGTATCGAGAAAGAATAGGTTTCTAGCACCGCATTGGCCAATAGTTTCTGACAAGCAGCCTCCACTTTTTCATTAGCGGCTGCTTCCGACTCAGCGTCCAATGTAATGGTAATGTGTTTGCCAATCCGAATGTCTTCAATACCGTGAATATCGATGTACTTCATATTCTTGGCAACGGTTTTGCCTTGTGGATCCAGCAATTCTTCGAGGGGCATAATGTCAATAGCAGCGATGTATTTCATTTTCTAACTAATTCTTGTGATAACTGGTTAAGGCCAGGATTAGTGAGATAAAAATATACAAAAGTATGATAAAGGCCATTGCAAATTTCTGCCACAGTATGATCAACAAAATCGAAAACAGAATAAATACAAATAGAAGTTCATTTCCACCCCATTTCAGCCCCTGAATTTTCAAACTAAAGAACGGAATGGGGGCTACTAATAGTAAACAGCTACTAAAGATAAAGGGAAGTAAAAAGTAGCTATTCCCTATAAAGGACCGCCAGTTTAAAAAGTCTTCATGATACAGTAAGAAAACACCACAAATCATCATGGCATTGGCGGGTGATGGCAATCCTGAGAAAATCTTTTGCTGCCCCTCATCAAGATTGAATTTACCCAGACGAATAGCGGTAAACACTGCAATCAAAAAAGAGAATAGCCCGATTTGAAAGAAGCCATCATTTCCGATTGTCGCTTCACCAAAAATTTGGAAGACCATCATAGCTGGAAGCACCCCAAAGGTAACCATATCTGACAGAGAATCAAGTTGTTTGCCTAATGCTGATGAGGCATTCAAGGCACGAGCAAGAGCGCCGTCCAGGAAATCTGCTACCAAGCCAATAACAAAAAACAGTAACATCCACTCAAATGCTCTTTGCAACGCAGCAACGATTGCCCAACAACCACATAAGAGATTAAATAACGTGATCGCATTGGGAATTTGCTTTATCATGACCCAGATTATTGTTGTCGAGAATAATTGAACACAACAAGATATCGAACAATTCACACTCGCAGTAAGAAAGGGGCACAAATTTTCGGCAAAGAGAAGGCTATGTACACAAAAAATATCCTATCTCATTATTACCGGCACCGCAGAGCACCCCTGTTACAGACTTTTACAAGTGAATTCATCATAAACAATTAACTGTTTAATGGAAAGGTCATTCAAAAAAGAAAACCTCTTGCTATCATTCAAATAACACCAGTCTTGTCAGGGAAAAATATATAAACAAAAAAAACACTATTAAGCCTAAATATACTTTTAAATTCCGCTGGAGATTTTTATATTTGTAGAATAACAATATAAGGATTCTAATATATTTTTCCTCCCGTTTATAGATTCCATGGCAATTCTACTTGTTCATCCCTAATCCGATTTTAGTGTAGCTCAAATGACGCGTGTTTCCACGGTCTTCCTGGAGCATTCAACCCAAACGAATTCACCATCAGGTGATCGAACACTTTTCAACTTATTTTATATCAGATAGGTAGCCTAAGCATAGGCTTACCGCACATTCGCACGGAAATTAATTTATTATAAGCCCCTTTTAATCTTAGTATTATGAATTTTTTTACAAAAACACTAACCCTGTTCCTTTTCTGTACGTCAATGATGGTCCAAGCCCAGGAGTATCGCTCCATGGATGGAAGCTCTAACAACCAAGAATTTGGTGAGTGGGGAGCTACCGAAAGTCCCTTGGAGGCCTTCACCAAACTCATGTTTTCCGATGGCTACAGTGAGCCGGGAGGAGAACGGCGAATGAACCCCAGAACCATCAGCAATGTCCTGGTACAAACCGACCGGAATTTTCCTAATTCACATGGACTGAGTGATTTTATCTGGGCATTGGGCCAATTTTTGGACCATGACTTATCACTGATTGAAGATGATCTTACTGAGCCCATGTCGATCCGCGTCCCTGCTGGCGACAGTAAGTTCGACCCTACTGCCCAAGGTGGTGTGTTCATTAAGATGTTTCGGTCATTGCGCATGGAAGGTACCGGTACCGATCTGACAAACCCAAGACAATTCGGCAATGCCATTACTCACTGGATCGATGCGTCCAATGTTTATGGATCGGATGAAGAACGCGCTCACTGGCTCAGATCTTTCGAAGATGGCAAATTGAAAACTTCGGCAGGAAATTTTCTACCTTTCAACACTACAACCGGTGAGTTGGATGCAGAAATTGATGAAACTGCACCCCACATGTTCAATGAAAACCCAAGAGTAACAAAGTTTTTTGTTGCCGGTGACGTTCGGGCAAACGAAAACATTGTTCTGATTTCAATGCACACTTTGTTTGTTAGAGAACACAACCGTCTTTGCGACGAACTAAGGGCTGTTCATCCGGACTGGGATGATGATCAACTTTACGAGAATGCCAGAATGAGGGTTATCGGGATCATGCAGGCCATCATTTATGAAGAATGGCTACCCTTATTGGGTGTAGAACTCGAACCCTACAGCGGCTATAATGAAGGTATGAACCCGGCAATCATGAATACTTTTTCTGCCGCAGCCTATCGTTTGGGACACACATTATTAAGTAGTAACCTGATGCGACTGGATGAAAACCGCCAGCCGATTCCTGAAGGTAATATCTTACTTCGGGATGCCTTCTTCGACCCGGCCCGATTTTACGAAGACGGTGGAATTGAGCCTATTCTGAGAGGTGCCGCCCATCAAAGGCATCAGGAATTCGATGTTCACGTTGTCGAAGATGTACGCAGTTTCCTATTTGGTCGACCAGGTGAAGGAGGGCTCGATCTTGCAGCGATTAATATTGCTAGAGGTCGGGAAAGAGGCCTAATGGACTACAATTCCGTAAGAAAAGCGTTTGGGTTGCCCAAGCATCTAGGTTTCCACCAGATCACCGACAACCTCCTAGTAAGTACAAAGCTTCGCAAGCTTTATGGTAACATCAACAAGATTGACCCATGGATTGGTATGTTGTCGGAGGGTACTCGGGAAGAGGGACTATTGGGAGAAACTATGGCTACGATACTGGCAAAACAGTTTCAACATCTTCGCGATGGCGATCGGTTCTACTATGAAAATGATGAGATGATGTCTGACGAAGCCAAGGCGGAGATCAAACAAACTCGCCTTTCCGATGTCATTCTACGCAACACGGAGATTGAGACTCTTCAATCAAATGCATTTATCGCTACGGAAACAACGGAGTTGGCCGCCATTGCACCTCCCCCTCCCGTTGCGACTGGAGATATGAAAGTATCTCCGAACCCTTCTTTCGGTGAAGTCAACTTAAGATTAAACATGGAAGTGTCGGGACCCGCTACAATGCAAATTTCTGACCTTTCCGGAAGAATCATGAAAACCCGGAAGTTTGACCTTTATTCCGGTATCAATAATATCAATTTACATTTGGACTATCCGGCTGGAATCTATCACGTCATCGTACAACAGGATCAAAAAATTCAGAGGACCAAATTGGTACTCACCGATTAAATCAGTAATAGAATCACGCCGCTGGCATCTCATTCCGTCGGTTTGATTCAGTTCTCTCGCTGGCCCAATGGTTTTTTCAAAATAAAGACCATTGGGCCGCTTAAGTTTTAGAATTGGCACTCTTCCATTGCCTAACCAGATTCAGATCTTCACAACAAAAACCAAATTCGCCGCCAGTAAGAGTATGAAATCCCAATTCAATTGATGAAATTTGTAGTCGGAATATGCAAACAGGAATAACCCAGGCCAACCTGGCTCCACTAATCAATGATAACACGACCAGAAAATTTTCAATTTTTTTTGTCAGATACATAGCACTTTCTACCTACAAGAGTATCTTAATTGGGAATATTCAGTCGTTATATATAGCGACATTCTTTTTTGCCCGGATACGGGCCTTAACCAGAATTCGGGAAAATGGGTTTGGCATCTTGAGAACATGCATCCAATATGCAATACGATGTCCCAAAAATAAAATACTATGAAAAAATTGCACTTGCTGCTCTTCATTCACTTTGTTGCTGTTACCATAGGAATCGCCCAACCATCGAATAACGATTGTGGTGATGCCATGCTCCTGACAGAGCTTTCTAATTGGTGTTCTGATGCCAGAGCATTTACCAATGAAGATGCTTCACCTTCGGGGTTTTCGGCGGCTGAATGCTTTTCGGATGCCCACAATGATGTTTGGTTTACTTTTATTGCCGGGGCGACCGATGTTTCCATCATCGTTGTGGGAAACACCAGAACAGCTCCAGGCGGATCCTTAGACTCACCGGAATTAGCATTAATGTCAGGAGATTGCTCCGGAGAATTGAACGAATGGCGATGTGCAGCTGACGATAGTGGGGACAATACTGTTGAGTTACGTCGGGGAGGTCTCATTGTTGGTGAAACCTATTATATCCGAGTTCAAGGTAGAAATGGCAACACGGGAACTTTCCAGATGTGTATCAACAATTTCAATCCACCTGCTGAACCTGGTTCCGATTGCTTCACTCGATCGGTTTTGTGCGACAAATCATCTTTTTCCGTTCAGCAACTATCGGGCGGAGGTAACAACCCCGATGAGGCAGCCGGAACCTGCTTGGATATATCGGGAGGAGGCCCTTCTGAGTCGAGCTCAACATGGTTTGTTTGGACCGCTCAAACTTCTGGCCCATTGACATTTACCTTAACCCCAATCAGACCTGGTGACGATCTTGACTTTGTAGTCTTCCTGATGCCAGATGGCATTGGTAGTTGTTCCAATTTGATCCCACTCAGGTGCATGGCAACTGGATGTCTGGGCCCTACCGGGCTTAATATGACATCAACCGATCTGTCAGAAGACCTAAACTGCGACCCAGGTGAAGACGGTTTTCTCCAATTCATCGAAATGGAAGAAGGGCAAAGTTATGCCCTTATGGTAAACAACTTCTCTGATACGGGAGATGGGTTTACGATTGAATTTGGTAGCGATGAATCAGAAGGAGAGTTCCTAGGTCCTAGTGCGGATTTTAATACTGATGAACCAGATAATCAGGTCTGCATTGGTGAGGATGTAGAATTTACAGATATTTCCTCTTTTCCCAATGGGAATATTGTTTCTTGGAATTGGACTTTTGGTGTTGGAGCAACTCCAGAAAGAGCAATTGGCCCGGGGCCCCATGATGTGACTTATGATGGCTCCGGGGTTAAATCAATTGTATTGACCATCGAAACAAACTTAGGATGTCAATTGACAAAGATTTCCAATTTTAATGTATTACCGGATATGCAACTCAATCCAATGGTGACTCCTCCGGATTGTGGTGGCGGTACTAATGGGGTTATTGAAATGCAGGTCACTGACGGAGCTAGTCCTTATGAATTCAATTGGGATAATGCCGGTTTTTTACTTGACAATTCGACCTTACAGAATTTATCGGAAGGAGATTTCACCGTTGTGGTGCGTGATGCCGAGGGTTGCACACAGACAGATACCATCAACTTACGCGAGTTAGGCCCAGCACTTGATGCCAGTCTAGACCCGGTCATTCCTCCGGTTTGCAATGGAGAAAATAATGGTCAGATTATTATCCAAGCTACGCAGGGAACACCTCCCTACCGTTATGATTTTGGGGCCGGGCTGGTTGATAATAACATACTTTCAAATGCCGGAGCAGGCATCTATAATGTAAGAGTCGTCGACGCTCAAGGGTGTGATAGCGATTTCGTTATAGAAGTAGTGGACCCTCCTGTTCTAACATTCGACATTGACCCCACCGGAATTAGCTGTAATGGCATTGCAGATGGTAGTGCACTGGCAACAGCCGGTGGTGGACATGGCGAATACGCTATCTCATGGAGTAATGGCGCCGCGGGAGAAATGGTAGAAGGTCTTGCTGCCGGTGATTACACTGGCACTGTAGCCGACTTAAGAGGCTGCATGGTTGAGGTACCATTCACCATCGAAAATGCCCCGGCAGTTGATATTCAACTGGTCAACACTACCGATCCAACCTGTTTTGCGCAACCAGAAGGGAGTATTGAAGTCCTGGCAATGGGCGGCACACCGGATTACGTCTTTTCTGCTAATGGGAGCCCTTTCCAAAGCAGCCCCGTACTCACCGGTTTATTTGCTGGCAATTATGATATAACGGCCAGAGACGCAAGTGGGTGCACTGCTGTTCTAGAAGGTGTACTTCTGAATGAACCAAGTGAATTCATAGTGGATGCGGGCGAGGACCAGACCGTCAACCTTGGAGAATCAATTAGTTTAGCGGCTTCCACATCAGCTTTTTCAGTTACTTTTTCGTGGAGCGGCCCCGATAGCTTGGTCAGTAGTGATATGGCTTCAGTGATTGCGTTTCCATTTACTTCGGGAATCTATACTGTTGCTATGACCAACGAAGACAACTGCGTGGCGACAGATAGCCTGCAAGTGTCAGTTCTAAAGACAAGACCTGTTCACATTCCCAACATATTTTCGCCGAATGGTGATGGCATTAATGACTTATTTACAATCTATGGTGGATTTGCAGCCAGAGAAATCAAATCGTTAAGGGTATTTAGTCGTTGGGGGGAATTGATCTTCGAGACTCGAAATATTCCTTTGAACGATGAACGGCTGGGGTGGGATGGCACCTTTAATGGGGTGCGTCTTAGCTCTGGGGTATTTGCATATTTTGCAGAAGTAGAGTTTCTGGATTCTGAAATATTAATTTTTGAAGGAGATGTAACTTTGGTGAAGTAACTTTGTCGGGAAATATTTATATTGGAATTACCAGCAATTGCATTTTTGGAAAATTTTAATTCATGGAATACCGTAGGACAAGAAACGCAGTCATTGAATTGGTACTTTTCTTGATGCTTGTGCTTTTTAATAGTTGTGACAAAAATGCAGTTGTTGAAGACTTACCAGACTTCGACACTTCTGTCGAACGTGCGGAGAATATCCAGATCATCTATAGTGATTCTGCACAATTAAAGGTCACAGTGAACGCCCCTACCATGCTTTACCATTTGGTCAACAATGATGTTAACCAAGAGTTCCCGGACGGTGTCCACGTTAAATTCTATAATGCTTATGGGCAGTTATCAAGCGAATTAACTTCGAAATGGGGAATGCGCTACGATCGCCAAAAAAGGGTTGTTGTTCAGGACAGTGTTGTATGGCAAAGTGTCAATGACGAAATGATTGAATCCAATGAACTAATTTGGGAAGAGACTGAACAAAAGGTATATACCAAAAAGTTTGCTCGGATTACTCGTCCTGACGAAATCATATACGGCTATGGCTTTGAAGCCGACCAGGATTTCAAGAATGCTACAATCAATGCTGTTACCGGACGAATAAAGCTCAAAGACATTCAACCAGAATAAAGCCCGATCATGCTAATCACACTCATCATCCTTTTCCTACTATTATCCGCCCTTTTCTCCGGATCAGAGATCGCCTTCATTTCTGCGAACAAGTTAAAGATCGAGCTGCTCAAAAATAAAGGTAGAAGAAAAGGTAGTATCCTAGCGGGTTTTTACGAGCGCCCTGCCAATTTCCTAAGTACAATGCTGGTCGGCAATAACATTGCCTTGGTAGCCTTCAGTATCTTCATGGGGAAAAGTATTTCACCACTGCTTGAACCCTATCTTGGCGAGGGACTGGGACTGGTTTTACTCAATACCATCCTGATTACGATCGTGGTACTGATTTTTGGAGAATTCATTCCTAAAACCCTTTTCCGGCTTTACGCCAATGAGGCTATCTACAACCTGGCCTACGTATTGCGCTTTCTGCAATTCTTACTCTACATCCCTTCGTTCATCATGATCCGGTTGTCTAACTCCATATTATCTTACACTTTCAAACTCCCTTTGGAAGAAACCGCCTCTGCATTCACCCGTCTAGACTTGGAAAATTTGGTAAATAGCTCCCGTCAAAAAGGAGATGAAGAAGAAATCGACAAAGAATTATTCGGAAAAGCTCTTAATTTGAAAGATGTCAAAGTCAAAGATTGTATGGTGCCGCGGACAGAGATCGAGCATCTTGACGTCAACGCTAAAGTCGACGATTTGATTCAGATAATAGAACGTACTAAACTGTCCAGAATCATCATCACTAAAGGCGACATCGATGAAGTCCTGGGATATGTCCATCATCAACAATTGCTGCAAAACCCCAAAAGCATTAAAGAACTAATACTTGACATTGAGTACATCCCGGAAGTAATGAGAGTAACGGACGTACTAAGCAGATTCATGAAGGAAGATGTCAATATTGCATGTGTAGTGGATGAATTCGGTGCTATTGCTGGTATTCTCACCCTCGAAGATTTGTTGGAAGAAATCTTTGGAGAAATCGAAGATGAATACGACCAACAAGAAAATGTCGAACACGTAGTTTCTGAAAACGAATACATCTTTTCAGGAAGATTGGAAATCGACTATCTCAATGAAAAATATGAATCAATTAAACTTCCCGAGGGCGAGTACCATACCTTGTCTGGCTACTTGGTTATGACGCTGGAAAAGATACCTCAGAAAGGCTCCGAAGTCACATTGGATGGGTACAAGTTCACTCCTGAGTTGGTCAGTGATACCAAAATTGAATTGATCCGCGTAGAAAAGATTCCTGAAAACGTCGAGGATTAATGTCTAATTTGATACCGCTTGCATCAAATACGCACAGATTAATGCCCCATATGTACCCAAAGCATATCCCAGAACGGCCATTAAGGCACCTACTGGTGCTAAAGCAGGACTAAATGCAGATGCAACTACCGGCGCGGACGCAGCTCCCCCTACATTTGCCTGGCTTCCCACAGCTACAAAGAAGAAGGGAGCCTTGATCAGTTTTGCCGTAAGAAGTAATATTCCCACATGGATTAACATCCAAATAATGCCAATTGCAAATAAGCCTAAGTTTTGCCAAATCTCCCCCAAATTCATTTTCATTCCGATTGTCGCCACCAGAATGTAGATAAACACCGTACCCCACCTGGAAGCCCCTACTCCCTCCAATTGTCTAGCACGGGTAAAGGATAGGAGCAGGCCTATGCTTGTTGCGATGACAATTAACCAGAAAAAGCCGGAAGTCAAGGAGTTTAATCCCAATCTATTCAAGGTTTCAGAAACACTTTTCATTGCCGGCGTAATAAGGTCTGCCCCGAAATGAGACAAGGCCGTTCCTCCAAAAGCTATTGCCAACATGAAAAACACATCAGTTGTATTGGGAATTCGTTCAATCTGAGCGCGATAATCTTCTACTCTTTTTTTCAAGTCTTCAATAGCAGAGTTATCGGCCTTAAGTCGCAAATCCAGTTTATCAGAAATGTTGGCGCCATACAAAAGAAAAGCCATCCAAATATTTGCCACAACCACATCTACCACAATCATGGTACCAAATAAATTATCACTGACTTCAAAGATCTCCTTCATCGCGGTCTGATTGGCTCCTCCTCCAATCCAGCTGCCGGCCACGGTAGACAACCCCCTCCAGATATCGTCAGCTGAGGCAGGAATCAAATCCGGAAAAAATGTCAAAGTGACGAATAATGCTATTGGTCCTCCCAAAACAATGCCCAAAGAAGCCGCAAAAAACATGATCAAAGCCTTGGGGCCTAAGTTGACGATCCCTTTAAAATCAATACTGACACACAATAGTATCAGGCTGGCAGGTAATAAATATCGAGATGCTACGAAATATAGTTGAGACTCCTCGCCCGAAACCAATCCTAATGGCCAGTTTAAAAATGCCGGCAAAAAATAGCACAATAACAACGGAGGGACGTATCTGTAGAAACGCTGCCAGCTCTTTGATTGACTTCCCGAAGTAACAAAAACTACGGCAAGTAGTATCAACAGAAAACCCAAAACAATGGCATCATTTGTAAAAGGAAGTTCCATAAATCTTTCAATGAGTTAAAGTAGTTATAACAATGTAAAGAATTTAAAATAAACCGGCGAACAATTTTAATTTTTAGGATGATGGGCGACTCCATAATCTTTTGCCCATCAGAAGCGTTGAAGAAAGATAAAGCTCCAAACAAAGAATCGCCCCATTGAAAGTTATTTGTCCGTATATTTGCCCTATTCAAACACTTATCTTCAATAACGAATATTCAAAATCTAGAAAACCCAAATTTAAAATTGTATCAAAATCTATTGATTCATACAAAATCACTAAAAATGAAGAGAAGTTTCTTATTTATAGTTTTGGCGGTATTCGCCTTTGCTATTATTCCGACAACCCAATCCCATGGCCAAAAATTATCCAAAAGCGACGCGAAAAAATGGAAAAAAATTGCTAAGAATTATACCAAAAACCCCGCGGCACTAAAGAAAATGACAGAGGAGCACCGTCAGTACAGTAGAAATAATGCACAATGGGAATCAGAAATAGAACAGTTAAAAAGGTCTATCACAGATAAGAATCATCGGATTGAGGGACTTCAGGATGAAGCCGCTCAACTTCGAACTCGCCTTTCCAATGCAGAAGCAGCGGCCACTCAAAGGCCTGCACCACAACCAATTAGCCAAAGCGAGGACAGTGAATTCGGAGTTCGTTTCAAGGTACAGATCGGCGCCTATGAAGACAAAAGAATTTCTAATGATTTGGAAGGTGACAACCTGGGCCTGGAAGGAGAAGATTCTCTTCAAAAGATCCTGATTGGAAACTATAGTTCTTATGATGAAGCCAAACAATTACAGGAGCAATTGAAGAATATCGGTGTAAAAGATGCATGGATTGTCTCCTACAAAGATGGTGTTCGTGTTTCGATTGACGAAGCGATGAATAATTAGTCAATTAGTAGCGTCATAAGTTGTAGACAGGATCTACAACTTATGACCAACAATCAGCTGTACATCTGATTTTTTTGGCTTTCAGTAGAATTAACATTCATCTTTCCTCTTAAGTACGCTATATTTAAAAGAAAAAAAATGGCCAAAAGATTAAAGCTTACCAGTTTCTCCCGTTTTCTTATTGTTATGATTTTTCTTGTTCCATTAGCCTATGTAGGAGCGTCTTATTATAACGGTGAAGACGGCATTCAAAATATTAAGGAGCTGCTAGGTCTGAACGAACAATCGGCACCAAACGAAACAGCAAAAGTCGATACCAGACCCAAAACAACGGAAGAGTCACTCCCCGAAACAAACACCCATACAGCCGTCAATAGCGAGAGCGTCGACAAACGGCTTGACCGCCTTGAAAAAGACAACAAGCTACTGAAAAGCGAGATCTTGAAGCTAAAAACAGAGATCGCCAACTTGAAAGGCAATTGATGCTGTTCCAGTATTTTATTTCCCTATTTATTCGATTCGATTTCAATTATTTCAAAAATCCTTTTGTTTGCAACTTTAGACAGTTTTTTTTGTCTTAACTTTGGAGTGATTATACCTCTCAGGGTTACACTGACAGAGTACTAATGAAAAAGCTATCCAAGATATTATTGTTGCTCTTGCTAACTGGGCTCTGTCTTAGTGACGCAAACGATCTGATCCCGAGCAGAAAATATTTTCCACCTTCTGACATGCCTACATTAACAGAGGGAAGGGAGAATGAAGAGCGGAATAATGAGTGGCTCGAAGCGCTTCATCGGGCCGCCCCAAATACAGATTGGCGAGATATTGAATATGCTAATCAAATTACTTTTCAAGAGCGCAAGGTTAGGGAAATAAGTTTCAGACAAGATGACTGTGGAGATTTTTTGATAGCTGACGGTGATCTTTCGGCAGAATGGTCTGAAAGAGGAAGCATCAATCAAGCGGGTAGTGTATACGATACCGAATACGATCCTGAGACGGATGAAATTTGGGTCCTTTCAGCAGGTGGTTCCCTTTGGAAAGGGCCTCGTTCTGGCAATGAATGGGAGATTGTCAATCAAGATTTAAGGTTTTCTCCAGGCCTCCTTAAATTCATTCCTTACAACAATAAAAAACGACTTGTTGCATTCATCAATCGAATACCTCATTTTTCGGATAATGGAGGCATTACCTGGTCGGCCTCAGAAGGGGTCTTTTACGAGGATAGAACAGGCAATTTTTCAGACCCGGTTGTCTTATCTTCCGGTAACAAGCACTTAATATACGTCTTAAGCACCACGTCGAGAGAAAATAAAGTAACCCTTTACCGATCATCCGACCTTGGTGAAACATTTTTCCCCATCCATGTTTTTACGACCAATCTCCTCTCTGATGTAAGTCTGCTAAATCCGGTGTATTCGGATCGTTTGCTAGTCATCCAAAAGGAGGAGCATAAAGCTCCTTTGCTGGAAGTAGATACCGAGAAGGGCTCTTTGAACACGTTGGGTGACGGGTTCGACTTCTTAAGAGCTTCGGCAAACTTAAGTGGTTGGATGCAAGACACGGTGCTTCATTTGTTTGCTTACAATAAGGAAGTCAAGGACAATGGCAGGCAAAGAAACATAAAGCTATTTTATTCCATGGACTCCGGGAATATTTGGACAGAAAGAGGGACATTATTTTCTGAACCTTGGGAAGTGGGTATTTTCATCTCACCATCTGACCCGAAAGTCATGTATTACGGAGAGATCGATTGTTTTAAGAGTACGGATGCGGGAAAAAACTGGGAACCGGTTAATCGTTGGTGGCAGTACTACGATAATATACAGAACTTCCTCCACGCCGACATCATGAATTTTGCGGAATTTGACACAAAGGACGGTGATCCTTTCACTCTGGTTAGTTCACATGGGGGAGTATCCATTT
>JANQRV010000589.1 GCA_028284395.1 Saprospiraceae bacterium | reverse complement strand
TCTCAGCAGCATGCAGGCGAGCGCCAAGCGAGCCCGTTCTCCTCCGGATAGCACGCTGACTTTCTTTTCGGCATCTTCGCCACTGAACATGAATGCTCCGAGAATCGATCTCAACTTCGTTCGCATTTCGGGAGGCGAGGCCATTTCCATGGTCTCTAACAACGTTAATTTCGGATGAAGGTTTTCCGCCTGGTTTTGCGCGTAGTAACCGATTTGAATGTTGTGGCCGAGTTGGATTTCTCCACCCGACTCCGGTAGTTCATTGATCAGGATTTTTGCCAAGGTGGTTTTCCCCTGACCGTTTTGTCCGACGAAAGCGACCCGATCACCTCGATCCACCTTCAGGTCTACCTCATCTAACACCAATAATTCACCGTATTCCTTTACGACCTTTTTTGCATCAACCACTACTTGTCCAGATCGCGGAGCCGGCGGAAAACGCAGATTCATCGTAGCAGTATCTTCCGACTCAATTTCAATGCGTTCCATTTTATTGAGTTGCTTTTGCATCGATTGCGCCATCTTGGTCTTATTGGCTTTGGCCATAAAGCGGTTGATGGTCTTTTCCTTTTGAGCTATGACTCTTTGCTGGTTGGTGAATGCAGCGCGTTGTTTTTCCTTGCGCTCCACCCTTAATTCGACGTATTTTGAATAAGATGCTTTGTAGTCGTAAAGCTTTCCAAGTTCCACTTCGATGGTTCGCTTGGTTACATTGTCGAGAAATTGCTTGTCGTGTGAGATCACGACAACAGCACCGTGATAATTGGCGAGAAAAGCTTCCAACCAGATGATGGACTCGATGTCCAAATGATTGGTAGGCTCATCAAGTAGCAGGTAATCGGGTTTTTGCAGAAGCATTTTTGCCAGCTCCACCCGCATTTGCCATCCACCGCTAAATTCATCAATCAACCGATTCAGGTCTTTTTGCTTAAAACCAAGACCCTTTAGAATTTTTTCCGTTTCCGCTCCGATTGAATCTCCTCCCAATAGTAAAAACCGGTCATTCAGCTCCGCAAATTCATTCAATAAGTTCCCGTATGCTTCGGACTCATAGTCGGTTCGTTGCGCAATTTCATCATTGATTTCCTCAATCCTATCTTGCATGGATTTCACATTGGCAAAAGCGGTTGAAGCTTCCTCCAAAATGGTTTTCCCCTTATTGATGACCATGTCCTGATGCAAGTAACCCAAGGTAGCCCCTCCCGGGAAAACGATGGATCCGGAGTCGGGCTTTAAGTCTCCGGAAATAATCTTGAGGATGGTCGATTTACCCGCTCCGTTTCTCCCCACCAAACCGATTTTATCTTTTTCACCAACTACGAAGTTGATGTTATCCAGCAAAACGCGGTCTCCATATTTGATATATAAATTCGAAGCAGTGATCATACCGATATACGAATAGTTAGGTTTTGCGACAATCATTCATCGCGAAGCGCAAAAATAGGGAAATGTTTGTATTCTAGGGAAAGTTAGACCACTAGGATTTCTCCAGTGTAAACCCAAAAGTTGAGCCCAGGTTAATGGAGCTGCGTACATTAATGGTCTGCTTGTGAGCTTCGATGATGTGCTTGACGATCGACAATCCCAGCCCGGAACCGCCCTGCTCACGGGAGCGACTTTTATCGACTCGGTAAAAACGATCAAAAACGTGATTGATATGCTTTTTCGGGATTCCCAATCCATTGTCGGCTACCTCGATCAAAACATTGTTGTCCATGTCGTAAAACCCGACTTTGGTAAGTCCGCCTTCCTTGCCGTACTTAATGGAATTCTGAATCAAATTCATCATGGCGCGACGTATGTAATCCCGGTCGGCCTTCACCAGGTAGTTGTGCGATGCTCCGTCCTTGAAAGCCAACCTAATGTTCTTTTTCCGGGCCCGGATATCCAGATCTTCAAAAACTTCCGCAACCAATTCCTTGATGTCAAAAGAAGTAATGTCGAGGATCAATTGGCCCGACTCAAGACGTGAGATGGACTCCAGGTCATCGACAATGGTCTGTAGGCGGTCGACATTCTTTGCTGCTTTTCGCAAAAAGGAATGATTGACCTCGCTGTCTTCAATAGCTCCGTCCAGCAAAGTATGAACATAACCCTGGATATTGAAAATGGGGGTTTTCAATTCGTGGGAAACATCGCCGATGTACTTCCGCCGGTATTCTGCCCACGACTTGTACTTATTGAGCTCTTTTTCGTGTTCTTCGGCCCACTCTTCGACTTCTTTTTCAACTTCTTCGATGATGTTGGTCTGGAGGTCTACCTGGTTGAAAACCCTTTTTTCTTCGGGGTTTAATTTTTGATTGTGAATGGTTTTGTAGATGACTTTGATTTTCCGCAGGATGTATTTTCGCAGGTAGTAGGTATTGACGTAATAGGCCACTCCAATATTGGCCAATAAGAACATAACACCAACGATTACTAAAAGTAACTCCCGGCCAACCATCTTTCTGAAGACCAGGAAGATGACGACAGCTAATGCCAGACTGATACCGGATATCCTCAAAGACGAATACCAGGCGATTTGATGCGGGGTCGGATTTTTAAGCATCAGAACTCGAATTTGTAACCAATTCCCTTGATGGTCTTGATGTAATGGTCTCCCAATTTTTCCCTTAGTTTTCGAATATGCACATCGATGGTCCGGTTTCCAACAATGACATCTGTGCCCCAGACTTTGTTGAAAATCTCTTCCCTCGTAAACACTTTACCCGGCTTAGAGACCAGTAAATGTAACAACTCGAACTCCTTCTTGGCCAGTTCGATTACTTTCTCCCCCCTGCGGATCACAATCCGCTCTTTGTCCAAAATCAGATCTCCCACTTTGATGATTGCCGCTTCTTCATCGGCTTTGAGTCGTTCGGACCTTCTCAATAGAGCTTTGATACGACTAATGAAAACTCTGGGTCGAATGGGTTTAGTGATGTAATCATCGCCTCCGACATCGAGGGCAGCGATTTGTGAATAATCTTCCTCACGGGCGGTGAGAAAGGCAATGGTTGTATTGTTGAATTGGGGCTTACTGCGCAATTGACGACAGACTTCCACTCCATCCATTTTTGGCATCATAATGTCGAGAACGATCAGGTTAGGATCTTCTTTTTCGGCAATGTTAATGGCTTCTTCTCCGTCCGTTGCGGAAGAAACATCGTATCCCTCTTTCGCCAAATTATACCTTAAAAATTCCAGTATATCCGGCTCATCATCCACGATTAGAATTTTGACTTGTCCCATAAGCTCCCATTTGTTAAGAAGCTGAAGTTAACTTTCTTTTGTTAACTCAGTATTAATTTATTTTTGCTCTACCTCTTCCATACCCTCGATGATGCGGTACACCTCGGCATAGATCCTTTGCAATAATTCCGGTTCTCTTCGAACCAGGTCGATGGTTTTTCGATAATCCTCCTTATTGCTGCCGTGCATCTCGAAGATTTGCCCCAGATACATATTGGTCATACTATCCCTAACGCCCTGCCCCATTTGTTGCAATGCGACCTCGGCAATGTGAATATCCACCATCATTGGGATCAACTTGTCTTCTTCGATGGGCAACTCCAATTCCTCTTCGCACGAAAACAGGCCAATCAGCAGCACGATAATTAGCCAATAAAAAGAGGGAGGCCGGTGTAGTGGCAAATAAGTATTCAATAGATCTTCCTTTTATTTGAATTGTTTGGGAAAATAGAACGCCTTCATCTCTGCATTGGTCGGCGAAAAACTCGACCACAGCGGCACATTTGCTTCCACTTTAAAGATCCCACAGGTGGGGACATTGTCGATGAAGCGTTGTGAAAACCGGTTGGCAAGTGCCGTAAATGTTGGGTTATGTCCGAAAATCGCAACGGTCTGTAATTGATCGTCGAGCGATTGGATTAACATCAGAATGGTCGTCTCCCAAGCTTCGTAAATACTCTCCTCAACCCGGGGTTTCACCATAAAAAGGTCGCCAAAATACTTTGCGGTGGTCAATGCACGCAGTGCCGGACTGGAAATCAGCGCATCAAATTGCGGCTGTTCCCGTTCTTTGAGGAGGCTGGCCATGAAGGGGGCATCACGAATCCCTCGTTTGTTGAGCGGCCGATCGATGTCTCTCAGTCTCGGGTCTTCCCAACTGGACTTTGCGTGCCTTACAAAGTAAACGGTCTTCATAGTAAAAAGTATTTCTGAACTTCAATCTATTACATTCAATACCAAAACCCAAATTTAGGCCTACTTTTGAGGGAAGTTCTTCTATATTAGTGCAAAAATCAAGCCATGAGTTTTCAAAATAAGGTCATTTGGATTACCGGCGCTTCTTCCGGAATTGGCGAAGGTCTCGCTTATGCATTTGCGGAACAAGGTGCAAGCTTAATCCTCTCTAGCCGCAAGAAGGAAGCACTCGAAAAAGTAAAAAGCAACTGTCCCGGCGATACCAAAGTCCTGATTCTACCTCTTGACGTCTCCGATTTCGAATCCATTCAACCTACGGTCGATAAAGCGTTGGAACACTTTCCGAAAATAGATATCCTGGTCAACAATGCCGGGATCTCCCAAAGGGACCTCATCGAAAACACCGATTTTGAAGTAGATCGAAAAATCATGGATGTCAATTACCTAGGTACGGTAGGCCTGACCAAAGCGTTACTGCCCCAGTTTATTGAAAACAGATCGGGGCAAATTGTAGTCATGAGCAGTGTTATGGGAAAATTTGGGGCGCCCTATCGGTCCGGTTACGCCGCTTCAAAACATGCCCTGCAAGGTTATTTTGATAGCCTGCGGGCCGAAATCGACAAATACAATATCAAGGTGACCATTCTCTGTCCCGGATATGTGCATACCCAGGTGACCATCAATGCTCTGAAAGGGGATGGGAGTCATAACAATGTGATGGCTGAGGCAACCCGCAATGGCCTCACTCCAGCTCAGTTTGCCACGAAAGCCCTACGGATCATTGCCAGCCGCAAAGAAGAAGCCCTTATCGGCGGCAAAGAAATCTATGCGGTCTACGTCAAGAGGTTTTTCCCCTCTTTCTTTTCCAGTCAGGTCAAAAAAATCAAGGTTAAGTAGCCATCCACTAGCGGTCGCTACCCATATCGGACTTCTTTCTCATTTCAATGATTTGTTCCATGACTTCCTGCATTTGTTCGGCTGCAATGCGCTTGGAAATGATTTCTTTTTTGTCATCCAGGATGTACACCTGGGGAGTCGATTTAACATTGTATTGTAAAGCTACCCGTCCCTTGTACGGGTCGATGGTATGTACCCAATCTCCAATCTCTTTTTCTTTGATGTAATCCCAGCAACCGGGCAAGTCCTCATCAGCCGTCTTCATACAAACTGCAATAACTTTTACGCCCCGGTCTCTAAAATTGTCAAAGAATTCCTTCATATGAGGCGTCGACTTTTTGCAAACGCCGCAATCGTATCTCCAAAAATACAATACGGTATATTCCGACTCTACATCGTGTAATTTGAACGATGTTCCATCTTCTTTTTTAAGAGTGATATTTGGCGCCGTCTTACCGATCAATAAGGGTTTGAGGTCCCTTGCGTTCTTGACGATCTTCGCCAGCTGTTCTTCATCCGTCCATTCCGCTTTTCCATTGGCATAATACTTTTCAACCAAATGAACGTAAACAGCATCCATGCCGACGTACTTGGAACCCGCAAAGGAGTTGAGGTAATGAATGAGGTAGTACTTAAAAGTCTCTTCGGCGGGAAGCATTTTGTCCAGGACGTATTCGACGGCCTTGGCCAGGGTATCCGGATGCCGAACCTGCAATTTGTTAACAAAGTAATCCACCTTGGTAAACAGAAATGGCGTACGCAGCAATCGTTCGTCGCCCAAATCCATGTTGTCGAAAAAATGCTCCTGAGTATGTCTCCATTGTTTTTGTCGTACGGTGGCTTCGTCCCCTTCAAATTCCGGCATGGCGGTCGGGGCATTGGCTTTTATGATCAAAGCGGTGTAAGAATCGGCATCGTTATCCAAAATGTATTGTTGAAAGGTCTTTACCTCGGAGTCTAACACCTTGATGTCTTGTTGCAGTGCAGGCTTTTGGGGATCTGCATCGGACAATTTTTCGATTTCTTCCCTAATTTTTGTCGCTTTCTGATTTTGCTTGCCCAGAAAACTGATGTACCGATAAAAGGTATCATTTTCCGGTGAACCCGTAAATTTCACACTTCCATTCAGATCATCTGCCTTGGTCGTCACCGAAAAGAATTGCTCTTTTTCTGTCACCAGGACCTGAAAGAACTGTTGGTCCGGTGGTAATACAACGAGATAGACTCCGGTTGGCAGGGCTTCTTCACCGGCAAAAACAAACTTGCCCTCTTCGTTCACCAGTGCCGTATCCTTGATGTATTGCGACTGTCCGTAATGGACCGCCAATAACAAAGTATCGTTCTCAAAATTCTCAATTCCGACCTCGATCTTATGCCCCGTCTGTCCCTCCAATTGGAATCCGAGAATCAGGCCAACGGTCAATAATAAGAAAAGCTTCCTCATGCTGTCAGTTTTTATTCTTTGGTGAGATGAAGTTTCTTCATCGCTATTTGAACGAATCCATTTTAAACATCAATATCCTTACGACCTTTTTTCTTAGTTCTTTGAGGCCAACAGATAAAGAATGGCCATACGCACGGCGACACCATTTTCTACCTGCTGGAGTATAATGGAATGCTCCGAATCCGCTACATCGCTGGTAATTTCCACTCCCCGATTGATGGGACCGGGATGCATTACTACAATCTTGCGATCCAGTTGATCCAACAAAGCTTTATTAACGCCGTAATACTTCGAGTATTCGCGCAGGGAGGGAAAATACTTGATGTCTTGTCTTTCGAGCTGTATGCGGAGGATATTGGCTACGTCGCACCACCGGAGGGTGGCCAACACATCGTGTTCGACTTCGACGCCCAAAGTATGTATGTATTTGGGAATGAGCGTTGGCGGCCCACATACTTTTACTTTGGCCCCCAGTTTCAACAAACAGAAAATATTGCTCAACGCTACCCGGGAATGCAGAATATCGCCAAAGATGGCCACTTTTTTTCCGGTCAGGTCTCCCAATTGCTCTCGAATGGAATAGGCATCCAAAAGGGCTTGCGTTGGGTGTTCGTGCGTTCCATCTCCCGCGTTGATGATATTGGCATCAATATGATTGGCCAAAAAATGGGGTGCACCGGGTGCGGGGTGTCGCATTACGACCATGTCGACCTTCATCGACAAAATGTTATTGACGGTATCCAACAAAGTTTCTCCCTTTTTGACGGAAGAGGAAGAAGCCGAAAAATTGACAATATCAGCTGACAATCTTTTTTCGGCTAGTTCGAACGAGATCCTGGTGCGGGTCGAGTTTTCAAAAAAGAGGTTGGCTACCGTTACATCCCGCAAAGAAGGAACTTTCTTGATCGGCCGGTTGATAACGGCTTTGAAGTCGTCGGCGGTCTCAAAAATCAGGTGGAGATCATCGACCGTAAAATTCTTGATTCCTAAAACGTGTTTGGTACTGAGCTGCGCAACACTAGTTGTCATCTAGAGGAATATCATTTTTGTCGGCGAATAATAGTACTTTGTCTTCTCCCTCATTGTGCTTCCATTCTACTTTGACGTAAGCCTGATCTAAAGCATCAACAGTCATGCCAATATAGTCGGAGCGAATTGGAATCTGCCGATTGAAGCGACGATCAATCAAGGCCAGCAGTTTCACACTTGCCGGCCTTCCGAAGTGATCCAAAGCAGTAAGGGCCGCCCGAACGGTTCGGCCCGTATACAGAACGTCGTCTACCAGAATAACTTGCTTTCCCTCGACAATGAATCCGATCTCGGTCTTGCTGGGATTCAAAGGTTTATTTCGACGGCGAAAATCATCCCGGTAAAAGGTAATATCCATTTTTCCGTAATGGAATTTCTGTTCGCCTAAAATATGAACCAGTCGCTCCCTTATCCGGTCGGACACAAAGACCCCCTTTGGCTGTATGCCGATTAGACAGACCTTGTCCAGGTCATCGAAGTCTTCGATCAATTGATGACACAGTCTTTCAATCGTGATCTGGAATCTTTCCGAATCTATCAGGATACGGCTTTTACTCATGGACTTATTTTGCGGTTGCCTACTGTTTTTGTGGTTGCTTTTGTTTTTGCGATTGCTTTTTCGGAGACTGTTTCTTGGCCCAACTATCCCTCAAAGTAATGGTGCGATTGAAAACCAGTTTTTCTTCCGTGCTATCTTCATCTTTGCAAAAATAACCTTTCCGCAGAAATTGGAAGTACGCTCCACTCTCTGCCTCTGCCAAGGCTGGCTCGAGGTAGGCCTTCTCTACCACCTTCAGGGAGTCTGGATTGAAAAACTCCAGGTAGTCCTTTCCTTCCTGATTGGTCGGCTCGGGCACCGTAAACAACCGATCGTACAAGCGAACCTCCGCTTCAATGGCATGAGGAATGGAAACCCAATGCAACGTCCCTTTAGCTTTGATGCCAGAAGTGTCGGAACCGCTGCGGCTATCGGGATAATAAGTGCAATGAATTTCTGTAACCTCTCCCGTATTTTCATCCTTCACATAGTCTTCGCAGTGAATAATGAAAGCGTTTTTCAATCGTACATTCCGCCCCGGACCAAGGCGGAAGAATTTTTTAGGTGGATCCTCCATAAAATCCTCCCGTTCGATGTAAAGTTCGCGGGAAAACGGGACTTTATAAAAGCCTGATTCCTCATCCTCAGGATTGTTTACGGCAGTGAGTTCCTCGACTTTCCCTTCGGGATAATTGGTGATGACCAGCTTGACCGGGTTGAGCACGGCCATTCTCCGATTCGCGATTTTATTGAGTTCTTCCCGGACGCAAAATTCCAATAAACTGATCTCGATCAGGTTGTCTCTTTTGGCAATTCCTACCCGATCGGCAAAATTACGTAGCGCGGCCGGCGGATATCCCAATCTTCGCATACCTGAAATGGTACTCATTCGTGGATCGTCCCAACCCGTTACGTAGCCTTCCTCTACCAATTTCAGCAGTTTGCGTTTGGAAGTGATCATGTACGAAACATTCATCCGCGCAAATTCGATTTGACGCGAGGGGAAGATCTCCAATTCCTCAATCAGCCAATCGTACAAAGGACGATGGTGCCGAAATTCCAGCGAGCACAGAGAATGAGTAATGCCTTCGATAGAGTCCGACTGACCATGCGCAAAGTCGTACATCGGATAGATGATCCATTCGTCTCCCGTTCGGTGATGGGGTTGTCTCTTGATCCGGTAAATGACGGGGTCCCGCATGTGCATATTGGGAGAAGCCATGTCGATTTTGGCCCGCAATACCTTGGCACCATCGGGAAAAGCACCCTCTTTCATTTTTACGAAGAGATCCAGGTTTTCCTCAATGCTTCGGTTTCGATAAGGGCTTTCGGTACCCGCTTCGGTAGTGGACCCTTTCATCTCCGCAATTTCTTCGGCGGTGGAATCGTCCACGTAAGCCTTCCCTTTGCGAATCAGCTTCAACGCATACTCGTACAATTGACCAAAATAATCGGAAGCATAGTATTCCCGTTCTTCCCAGTCGTAGCCCAGCCAGCGGATGTCTCTTTTAATGTTGTCGACGTATCTGGTTTCTTCGGTGGCGGGATTGGTATCGTCAAATCGAAGGTTCGTCTTACCACCGTATTTCTCAGCTATACTAAAGTTCAGACAAATCGCCTTCGCGTGACCGATGTGCAAGAAGCCGTTTGGCTCGGGAGGAAAACGAGTGTGAATACGCCCTCCGTGCTTCTTATTGATAATGTCTTCTTCGATGATCTGTTCGATGAAGTTCAAAGATTCCTTTTCCTTGTTTTCCTCCATATTTTCTCGCATCAATAATGGTTTGAAAAATACGTAACATAATAATTCTACATGCGTTCCGGCATCTCAATTCCCAACAGTGCCATTCCTTGTTTCAGTACATTTGCCATGGCGTTGCTCAGTCTCAGTCTAAAAACTTTGGCCGCTTCCGTTTCAGCACCCAAAATCTTGAAGTCGTGCCAGAATTTATGGTACCCTTTTGCCAAATCGTAACAGTAGTTAGCAATCAGGGAAGGGTCGTATTCCTCCGCAGCATTTTTGACCAGATCGGGGAACCGATACACTTCGCTGATCAGGTCTTTTTCCGCCGTCTGAAGATCGTCATAGATCAAGTCTACCGTTGGTAATCCACCCGCTTTCCTAATGACAGATTTCATCTTCACGTAGGCATTCTGGACGTATGGCCCGGTCTGCCCTTGCATGTCCACGGACTCTCTAGGATTAAAGGTCATTCTTCGCTTGGGGTTCACCTTGATGATAAAAAACTTCAGGGCACCCAGTCCGATCTTGCGGATAATGGCATCCTGCTCGGCAGTATCCAATTCTGCCACTACTCCCTTTTGCATGGTTTCCTTGCGTGCCTCCGACAAAACTTCTGCTACCAAATCATCGGCATCGACGACGGTTCCCTCTCTCGACTTCATTCGCCCTTCCGGCAGGTCGACCATGCCGTAGGATAAGTGAAACAGTCCATCGGCATAAGGTTCTCCCAAACGTTTCAATGTTTCGAACAAAACCTTGAAGTGGTAATTCTGTTCATCGGCAACAACATAGACCATTTTTTCCGGGCCAAAATCCTTGAACCGCAGCTGGGCAGTTCCGATATCCTGAGTAATGTATACGGAAGTCCCGTCGCTTCTCAATACCAATTTATGATCGAGTTTGGACGATTCCAGATCAATCCATACCGAGCCGTCTTCCTTTTCGTAAAAGATGTTTTGTTCCAAACCATTTGCAATCGTTTCCTTGCCCAGCAGATAGGTATCCGATTCGTAATAAAGCTTGTCAAAATTCACACCCAGACTTTCGTAGGTAGTATCAAACCCTTGATAAACCCAGTTATTCATCTTATTCCAAAGAGCGATGGTGTCTTCATCGCCCGCTTCCCACTTCAAAAGCATTTGCTTCGCCAGATTACCCAGTTCGCTGTATTTATTGAAATACTGATTTTTGAATGCCTTGAAGAATTCCGTTGCTTGCTGTCCTTCTTTTCCTTTTTCTTCCCGTATTTGTTCGGCTACCGAAGTTTTCTGCCACTGCTGGTATTTTTCCTGAAATTTCTTTTCGAAAAGTACGTAGTACTTTCCAACAAAATGGTCACTTTTAATGCCCGTACTTTCGGGGGTAGCACCCTCTCCAAACAATTGCCAGGCAAGCATACTTTTACAGATGGCAATGCCCCGGTCGTTGACGATCTGTACCTTGACTACGTCGTAGCCGATCATATCGTAAATGCGCGAAGCCGACCACCCCAAAAGAATGTTTCGGATATGCCCCAGGTGCAAAGGTTTATTGGTATTGGGAGACGAAAACTCAATCATGGCCTTCTTGCCATTTCTTGGTTGACGACCATAATTTTCATCGGCGTACATCCCCTCCAGAAAATCAAGCCAATAGCTGTTGTTGACAACTAAATTTAAAAATCCTTTAACAACATTAAACTTTTCAATATATTGGAGATGTTCGACAAAATAGCTACCTAATTCCTCGGCCACGACCTCTGGTTTCTTGCGAGCATGTCTGGTAAAAGGAAATACAACAACAGTGTAATCTCCTTCAAACTCCTTTCTAGTCACATTCATCGTGATTTGATCCGGCGTAATCTCAACACCGTAGAGGGATTGAAGGCCATTTATGACTCCTTCCTGGATAAGATGGACGATATCAACGGACTGAGTTGTATTCATAGAGGACGAAGTTGTTTTAAGACGCTAAAGTTATTACTTTATGCGAAATTTATCGGAAAAAATCGTCTGTTTGCAAAACTTAGCTACATTCGCAAATAGAGAAGTTGTTTAAAGTTTCCTTGCCGGGCTGTAAACAACTTCACAGATTAATTACATAACCGCAATCGACCATTAAAAGATTCCCCAATGAGAAAAATTGCCATTTCGGATATCCATGGTTGCAATAAGTCGTTCAATGCACTTTTGGAGAAGATCGCATTGACCAGGGACGATTTGCTCTTGCTGGGAGGGGATTACATCGACCGTGGGCCAGATTCGAAAGGCGTCATCGATACGATCATGTCCTTGATCAACCATGGCTACAAGGTTCGTTGTTTGAAAGGCAATCACGAGTCACTGATGGAAACTGCTCAATTTGACCGCGAAGCCAATAAACACTGGTTGATGTTCGGTGGTAAGCAAACGATCAAAAGCTTTGGTGTTCGCAAAGTACAGCAAATTGAAGATGAATACTGGGACTTTCTCGATGCCCTGGAACTCTACCACAGTGATGACTCTTTCATTTTTGTGCACGCCGGCATTAACTTCACCAATGGCGACCCGCTCCACGACCTGGATGCCTTTCTCTGGCTTAGAAATTGGTATAAGGACATCGACTACGACTGGCTGGGAGACCGGGTTATCATCCACGGTCATACGCCCAATTCCCACCAAAACATCAGGGCCGCATTGGAAAACCTCGAAACCGACAAGGTCATCAACATCGATTGCGGCTGCTACATGACCATTGAAGCCGGCAAGGGACGTCTTTGCGCCTTCGACATTACCAACCGGGAACTCCATTTCCAAAAGAACCTGGACAGTATGAAAAGTTGGTTTTCTTAGTTTCTAAGCACTAAACCATAATTATGTATAGGCAAAATTTTAGAATTATTTTTTTCTTCAATGAGGCGAAAAACGCAGGCATAGCCTAACGTTCTGGCGAGGATTTTTAACGAAATTGAAGGAAAAAAGAAACTGAAATTTCCTATAGATAATGGTGGTTTGGTGCTTATTCAAAGAAAGAAAATATGGTAGTTCCATAATTTCGGACTTGTGAAAATCTCGGATGATCTTCAAAGTTGTGATCCGGATTGTGTTCGAGGACAAAGATCCCCCCCGTGCGCAAAAGATCTTTAGTAAAAATGCGATCGGGTATATCCGGAATGGATTGGAGTGGATAGGGAGGCCCCGCAAAGATGTAGTCAAACTGATCCGGACAGTGTTCGATAAATTTAAAAACATCCGACTTCACTATCCGGACATAAGAGGCAATGTTCAATTCCTTGGCTGTCTTCTTAACAAAAGCAACGCAGGGACCGAATCGATCTACGTAGGTGGCATCCCGGCATCCTCTCGATATGAATTCATAGGTGTGATTACCCGTACCTCCAAAAAGGTCCAACACTTTGACCTCTTCAAAATCGAGGTAATTATTGAGAATATTGAAAAGCCCTTCCTTGGCGAAGTCGGTAGTAGGTCTGGTTGGCCATTTCTTGGCTGGCGGATAAAATTTTCTCCCTTTGAATTGCCCTCCAATGATTCTCATATCAGCAATACATCAGACCGGCCAAATCAAAAAACTGGTGTTTGCTTCCGTTGGCAAAATTCGGGCCGGTCAGCAATGTCACGGGCCAATCTACCAGATGGACCTGTTCGATGCGATCGTGCAACACCGTAAATTTCTCATGTTTTTCGTCGATCTGCCCGGCAAGGTAGATGGGCGTCTTTGCCGGATCCAATTTGAATTGATGGAAGATCAAAAAGATAAAATATTGAAAGTCGTCCAACCCTCGATAACTGTAGGCGTTGGCAATCAGCAATTTTTCGTCTTCGAACAAAAGCACTTGCAACGTACTGCGGCGTACATTCACAAAGAGGTACTTGCCGGTCACGCCCTCCTGGAGGATCATCTGGCGAGCGCTACCCAACAATGCCGAGAAGACATTAAAGATTTCACAGTCGGGAAAGTGCAACTTAAGCAGGAATTGAATGCCTTTATCGATGGGATAAATAAGTTTGGAGGGAATGAAGGCGAACTTGTCTACTAGGATTTTGTCGTTCTCGGAAACGTAAGTGACGTCGGTCAGATAGGAAGCAACTTCGTTTTCATCAAATAGCAAGTCGGGAACAAGAGTAAAATTCGTGGTATCGATCGCTACGAAGGTTCGTTCAAATGTTCCGTTTAACAGCGTATCTTCCACCAACAGCGGCTGTAACTTGCGACCCAGTTCGATCGGATTACGCACTTTTTCTTCAAAATGAAATTGCTTCAACGCTACCACCGATCTCTTGTCATCGGTGATCATATATGCAAAACTGTCCATCCCAACTAGGATAGACAGTCTTGCCATTGTACCTTTATTCTCTAAAGATATTGGTTCTAATATTTCTAAGCTTAATTCTCCCAATTTCCAGAAAGGTTTGGTGCGTTCATATTTCCAAATTTGATCACACTTCCGGGATTGTATTTTTGATCATACCTGGCAAAACGCTTATCGGCGTACGGGCCCATGAAGACAGATCTTTTAATGCCGACTTCGACTACCGGTACGTTTGTCTTCTGATAGGTAATGGTATCCGCCTGAATTTGGAAAGCCGATCCATTTCCAAAAGGAACAAATCTTAAGGAATCCAGGTTAATCCCCATTGCGGTGATGGAATCCGCAGCAGGGAAGTAAGTGGTATCATAGGTAATTTCGCCGGTGAAATTCGGATCATCCGGGTCTCCAATAACAGAAACCACAACAAAACTATCAGTGGTCAAAACTTTTTTCAAAGAATCAAAATCCGGGGCAAATCCTCCCTTAATATTCCGAAACAATTCTTGCATATTCCGGATCATGGTCAGCTTTTCAATAACTGCTCCTTCTCTTCTCTCCTTTTCGTTTTTAAAGGCGATGGGTTCCCTGATGCTACCAATCAGCACATAGACCAGACCTACAACAATAGCAACTAAAACCAGGTTAATAAGTAATCTCATTTTTCGTGTTGTTTTGATGCAATTATAAAGTTTTTTATTTAAACCTTTGGCATGAATTCCCTGCAATTTTACGATATTCCCCTTTGTAATCGAAATTTCTCCAGCGAACCATTGAACTTTTTCTTTTTTTAAAGCAGACAGCTATAAATACAATCATTCACAAAACAATACATGAGTACCACCATCCTTGCGATTGAATCCTCCTGCGACGACACCTCGGCAGCCGTATACGCCCACCCGATGGTACTGAGCAATTGTGTGGCCAATCAGGAAACCCATCGGTTGTATGGAGGGGTTGTCCCCGAAGTGGCTTCCCGCGAACATCAAAAGAACATCATTCCCGTTGTAGATCTGGCACTGAAGAAAGCCGGGGTCGACAAAGAACAAATCGATGCCATTGCATTTACCAGGGGTCCGGGATTGATCGGGTCGCTATTGGTTGGCGTCTCCTTCGCCAAAGCTTTTGCCCTGAGCAGGAACATCCCAATGATTGAGGTCAATCACATGCAGGCTCATGTATTGGCGCATTTCGCGCAGCCCCCCTACCCCACTTTCCCATTTTTATGCCTGACCGTAAGTGGTGGCCATACCCAAATCGTCCTCGTCCGGGATCATCTCGATATGGAAGTCATCGGACAGTCATTGGATGATGCAGCAGGAGAAGCTTTTGACAAGACGGGCAAGATCATTGGTCTCGATTATCCAGCGGGGCCAATCATTGATCGGTATGCCCAGAAGGGATCGGCTATCTTCTCTTTTCCGGAGCCTCAAATTGCCGGATTAAACTTCAGTTTTAGTGGCCTGAAGACCTCCATTTTATATTTTTTGAAGAAAGAGATCAAAAAGAATGCTGGTTTCATTGAAGAAAACCTGAACGACATCTGCGCCTCGGTTCAGGCTCGGATCGTTTCTATTTTGATGAATAAACTGAAATTAGCTGCCGAACAAACCGGTATCCGGGAAATTGCCATTGCCGGTGGCGTCTCTGCCAATTCGGGCTTGCGCAAAGCTTTGGAACAAACCGGAAATCAGCTCGGTTGGAACACCTTCATCCCGGCTTTCGAATTCTGTACCGATAATGCCGCCATGATCGCCGTTGCCGGATACTACAAGTTTTTGCAAGAGGAATTTGTGGGTCAAGACATCGCACCGTTGGCAAGATGGCAACTCTAACCTAACCATTTCGTGGCTTCTCGCCGGGTCAAAACGGATAATTCCGGATGCCCTTCAATAAATTGGCGAACGGCCTTTTCATTAACTCTGGCGTATTGTCTAAGAGCCCAGCCGGCTGCTTTTTGAATGAAGAATTCTTCGGATTCCACTCTTTTTAAGATCAATTGGAACAACAGCTGACCGTCGGTCTTGTCCTTGTAGTTCAATTGAAAGAGTATTGCCGTACGCTGAAACCAAAAGTTCTCTGCATGGATCCATTTATTCGTTAACGGTTGTACTTGTTCGGGGAACTTTTGCAGCAAAGGTCCCGCCAGTTTCGGGGCGATGAAATCGATGGTGTCCCACCAGGAATGCAAAGGTATCAGGTCTTCAATTACTTTGAAGAAATGTGGATCTTGTTTTTTGATGAGACGCTGACCAAAGTCATTGACCACGTGTTGTAATTCTCGCTTTTCGTCGGGTCCGAAGCAAGCGTAGCAAAGGTCGATGAAAGTCGAATTATCGGGTAATCCAATCTCTTGAATCACCTGTTTCACCAGTTCTTTTCGTTCCGGGGTTTTAATGCCGTAAAACTCGAACTTGTTGCGCAGATATTTCTTCATTGCTGCAGCGTTGGCAGCATTCGAATGCTTCTCAAACAAAGTTCTCAATCGGGATAAATAAGCAGCTGCTTTCATAGCAAAAAAAACAATTTGTTTAACATTTTGTACCTTTGCCTCAGAGCAAAAAACAAAAGTATGCGTCCTCTGGCAGAAAGACAACGCCCTACTTCCCTTGACGATTACGTCGGCCAAAAACACCTGGTCGGAGAAGGGGCTGTTTTGCGCAAAGCGATTGAAGCTGGCAAAATACCTTCCTTCATCATGTGGGGTCCCCCCGGAGTTGGCAAAACCACCTTGGCTAAAATCATTGCCAGCCAGCTGAATATACCCTTTTATACCCTGAGTGCGGTGAGTTCAGGCGTAAAAGATGTAAGAGAGGCCATCAACAAGGCCAAACGCCAACAATTCTTCGATCAACCCAGCCCCATTTTGTTCATTGATGAGATTCACCGTTTCAGCAAATCTCAACAGGACTCTCTTTTAGGCGCTGTCGAAGAAGGAGTTGTCACGCTCATTGGTGCCACCACCGAGAACCCTTCCTTCGAAGTGATTTCGGCTCTGCTTTCCCGCTCGCAGGTTTATGTGTTGGAACCGCTCAACAGAGAAGAATTGATCTCTTTGATCGATCAGGCGATTGTGGAGGACGAATACCTGAAGGATAAAAAAATTCAAATAGAGTCGTACGAAGCAATGCTGCGTCTATCCGGAGGCGATGCCCGTAAATTGTACAACGTACTTGAGATCGTCACCACTTATGGCGATGACGACGACACGTTGGCCATTACCGACGACCTAGTCCTTGAAAAAGTACAGCAAAACATCGCTCGATACGACAAAAGCGGTGACCAGCATTACGATATTGCGTCGGCCTTTATCAAATCCATTCGCGGCGGAGATCCCAATGGGGCCGTGTATTGGTTGGCCCGAATGATCGAGGGAGGCGAAGACATTAAGTTCATCGCAAGACGAATTATCATTTCCGCCTCCGAAGACATCGGATTGGCCAACCCCAATGCCCTCCTGATGGCCACTACGGCATTCCAGGCAGCTACTGCCGTTGGGTTGCCGGAAGCACGCATCATTCTCTCTCAGGCCGCCATATACCTGGCGACATCTCCCAAAAGCAACTCTTCTTATCGTGCCATTAAGATGGCCCAGAGCAAAGTACGGGAAACCGGCAATTTACCAGTACCCTTGCACATCCGCAACGCTCCTACACGTTTGATGAAAAATCTGGGGTACGGCAAAAACTACCAGTATGCGCACGACTTTGAAAACAACTTTGTTGACCTGGAGTTTCTCCCGGAAGAAATCACCAATACGACCTTCTTCGAACCGCAGGACAACAATCCAACCGAAGTCAAAATCAAAGAACGTCTGAAACGCAATTGGAAAGGAAAATATGGGTACTAGGCTACTAGTTACCGATTGGTACTACCTCAATAATTTTCCCGTTCTCTTCACTGGTGAGAATGTACAGCTTTCCATCCGGGCTCATTTCGGCCTTTCGCAAGCGGACGTGCTGATCTAAGAACAGCTCTTCGGCAGACTTTATCACATTCCCGTCCAATACCATTCTCCAAAGACTCCCCCTGGAAAGACCGGGAACAATAAGGTTGTCCCGCCAGGCAGGGAATTTACTCCCACTGTAGAAAACCAGTCCGGTCGGTGCCACCGTCTGCTGCCAAAAATGTACCGGGTCCGTAAAAACAGCACCGGGAACTTCCGCTGGCTGGTAGTTCTCCGAGCGGTACTTCCCACTGGTGACATTGGGCCAACCGTAATTGGCCCCGGGGCTCAGCAGGTTGACTTCATCTCCCTGAACGGTACCATGTTCACTGAACCAGATCTGATCCGTATTCGGACGATTAGTAATGCCCTGTGCGGCTCGGATACCGAGTGCATACATGCCCTTCACTGCTTCCGGTCCAAAGTCCGGATTATCGCCGGGAATACTGCCATCTAAATTGAGGCGGTAAATTTTACCCCGCTCATCTTTTAGATCCTGGGCTATGGCCAGGCCATCTTTTAGATATTCGAAGAACAGTCGCTCACCGGCAGTAATGTAAAGTTTACCGTCCGGGCCGATGGTCATCCCACCGCCAAAGTGAAACAAGCCGGGCACATAAGGCCCGGGATTAAGCAGCGTTTCTACAGCAGTCAAACGGTCCTCCTGTAAGGTGGCCCGGATGACCTTTAGCGCGTAAGTATCCCCTTTTTGAGCGACGTAGGAAATATATATGCGACTGTTGACGGCAAATTCCGGATCGACCAGTACTTCCAGAATTCCCGCATTGAACCTCACTGTTCGGCCATCGGCCCGGGCGGGATAAGTCCCTTCAGGATATTTAGAGACATCCAATTGAAGGGGAGTAAAAAGATCCTCCGGAAAACCCGTTATGGTGGTTCGCTCCTGGGTACGTAGATTGACGCGCAACAAATCTCCGTCTTTCTCGGCTACGAGTGCCTGCTCTGCATCAATAAAAGCCATACTCCAAGGTTTTTTGAGTCCTTCCATAATGACCTTTTGTCCAGCTCCCCGAAAGGGTGGATGCAACGGATAGCGCGTCGCACTTTTACTGATAACCTTCCAATCCTCTCCAAATTTTTTCAGTAAAAGAAGGTCTATAAATCGAGCTTCAATTCCGGGGATGACCACCTCGATCTCGGCTTGGGCAATATCCTGGTGAATCGTCAACGAAAGCAGCTGACTTTCTCTTCCATTGAATTGTCCCGCCGGTCGATTTTCAAATAAGGCTGCGTACGTTGCCGGGTCGACGACCCAGGGATCGCCCTCCCGATTCAGGTGGAGCTTAGCCGAATCAATGAATGCCTTTTGAATTTGCTGCGGATAATTGTAAGAGGTCCCAATCATGTAGTCATTCAATGGAATCATTGCCCGTTCTCTTTCCGTCTGCCCGTACACCGCGTCGGCCACCAAAAACAGAAGGACGATCATAAATCTGTGCTGCATAACTTTTCTTTTTTGCACAAGACTAATCTAACTCGAGGAGATCCGGCAAAAAATAGACTGGAGATCCGTTCGGATTTATAAATTCAGACTGATTTTTGGGCTTTCACCTGCCTTAAAAACTGGTTGGGAGTCATGGCATATTTCTTTTTAAACGCAGCATAGAATGATGATTTAGAGCGAAAGCCTACCTCTGCTCCCACTCCTTCGATGGTCAGGTTGTTGTTGGTTTGTAACAAATCAGCTGCTGCATCGATGCGGTGTTCGTTCACAAAGTCCGAAAAGCTTTGTCCTAAGTTATCGTTCAGAAATTGAGAAAGTAGGTGTGGGCTCACCTGAAGTTCATCAGCCACCTTTTTCAACTTCAGAGAAGGATCGACGAAGAGTCGATGCTCAAGCATTACCTTCCTTAGATCTCTTCGTAGACGAATGGCCACCTCTCGCACTATTTTCCGTTTCCCATAGCGCACTTTCTCACCTTCAATGATCTGCCGGCTATTCGGATATAGGAACAGGAATGCTGCCAAAAAATAGAAGACCAATGAAAAAGTGATCGGCCCGAAGATGTACGAAGGAAAGCCAAAATACAGCATGGAATTGTACACCAGTGCAATCAATACATTGGTAAAGTAGACCACCAACAACCATTTCTGAACAACGGATAAACTCGCTGGTCGGCCCAATAAGGTCGTCATCAAGTTACGGACCTGATAGCCGGCAGCCACCACGTATCCCAGCCATACGGCGTATATCCCCTGGACAATTTCCGGATTCCAAAGTTCCGGTCTTCGTGCATACGGAAATAACAGGCCGACGCCCATGATCAGCGCCAACCAGCCAACCAGGATGTTCCGCTGTTCTTTCCCCATTTTTTCTTGCTGCTGCAGAACACTTCGAATATAGAGAAACAACAATGGGCCTACGAAGATGCACGCGGAGAGCCCCAATTGCAAGATGTGCTTAGAAAGGTCTCGATCAAAGAAAAAGAGGACGGATTTACCGATGCGCAAGGACAGCATGAACAATAATAAACCAAAATACAAATGCTGAATGTGCTTTCCCCGGGCGAGCCATAGAAAATACAAGCTCAGCAGGAATCCGTTGAAGACGCCCAGGCTACTGAAGAAAAACAAAGAAGGACTGACTAAATCCATACCTTAGAATTCGACCAACCGTTTTTTCTCGTTTACATTTGGGTGTCGTACATCATCGGGAATTGCGCCGGGATTTCCTCCTTTGATTCTCCGAGATTCTGTCGCAAATCAATTTCGATACCTCTTGCAATGGTAGAAATAGGAACATCGTTCGCGGATCCTTCAAACGGATTTTCACCCGTTCTTCCGATTCTCTCCATGGTATGGAAAATCCAGGCAACAGCCACGTAAAAGGGAACGGACAACCAAATGAAAAAATTACCGATAATGGGCGCATAGTTTTCACTGATCTCCTTACCGATCTCGGCAAACTGCGGGACGATGGCCAAAGGCAGCAACAGCACGAATACCCACATAAAATAATGATTCAGGGAAGCAAAATGTCGTGGATAGGGGAAATTTTTTATCCTTTCTGATTTTCCCTGGAGGGTGAATAATTCTTCCAGTACTCCTTCTAATTTCAAAAAGGCAAACTCCCAAATCACACCACTCTCTTTCAGTTTTCTCAGGTGATGCGATTGTAAATAGAGCAGAGCAGTTTGTTTATTGTTTTTACTCATGACATATTCCATATCCTTATCCGAGAGGTACGGTTGGAGGTCGTCCTGAACGGTAGAATCCCATTCCGGTGGCCTGACCACTTTACTCCATTCTCGATTGGTTTTTTCCTGTGCGAACGTCTCCCAGGTTTTTGCTGCCCGCATCGCATGACGCAGTGCGGTCATCCATGCAATGTGACGATAGGTCAAGGTTTTAATTTCATGATACAATTCTTCCTTTGACAAACTTATCGATGCGTGTTCATTGGTTACCATGTCTTGCACAAACATACCGAAAGTCCGGGATGTGTTAACGACACCTCCCCAAATTTTCCTCGCTTCCCAAATCCTTCCATAAGCGGAATTATTTTGAAAACCGATTACGAAAGCCACAGCAGTACCGATCAGCGCCAGGGGCGTCCACGGAATTTTCAACCAATGCAAATCAAAGAAATAGAACATGGCGACGACGACCAGGACAACGGCCGTAAAAAAGAAGGTCTCGTATCGAGTCCATTTTGCCATATCGGTGGCTTTGTAAACTTTCTTCGTGTACATCTATTAAATTTTACGCTTAAATTATGAATTTTCTGGTCAGTATGAGGGTTAAATAACCACTTAAGTTAAGTGGAATTGTGGGGCAAGCTTAGTTCTTTGCCGTTTCAAAAGTACCACTGTGCTCGAAGTTCCGAAAATCTACCTGACTGACCGCGGAAACACCTTGCTCGGCCATGTAAACGCCATAAATGGTATCCACAGCCGCCATGGTGAGTTTGTTGTGGGTAACGATGATGAATTGGGACTCCTTAGAAAACTTCTTAATGATATTATTAAACTTACTGATGTTGGCATCATCAAGCGGTGCGTCCACCTCGTCGAAAATACAGAATGGAGCCGGTTTCAGTAAGTAAAGTGCGAAGAGCAATGCAGTGGCGGTCAAGGTTTTCTCTCCCCCCGATAACTGGCTGATCGATTGCGGTCGTTTACCTTTGGGTTTAGCCACAATTTCAATCTTGGACTCCAACGGATTCTCCGGATCCAACAAAATGAGGTCACAGCTATCATCGGCGGTAAAAAGGCTGCGAAAAACATTGATGAAATAAAGACGGGCTTGCTCGAATGACTCCAGAAATTGAGCGGTAGCAGTCTCTTCGATCTCCTTGATGGTTTGCGTCAATGATTCTTTAGCTTTGAGAATATCATCTCTCTGCTGGGTGATGCTATCGTGGCGCTCCTTCATTTCATCGTAAGCCTGCACGGCCATCGGGTTGATTTCCCCGTAGTTGTCCAAGCGGCTTTTCAGTCTTTCTACTTTCATCTGCAACTCTTCCGGTGAAGTTTCCAACTCCGGTTGCGGTTGATTGATGTGAAAGTTGATGTCTTCTTCAAATTCAATGCGCAGGCGTTGCGCGACAGAGCTGATCTCAAATTTAAAGTCGTTGCTTTTATCCTTGAGTTGGTTGATCAGCACCTGGGCATCCATCCGAATTTTTTGTTGTTGCCGCAATTCATCTTCCACTTCGTTGACTTTGCCACGAGCTTCAAAATACTTCTGTTCTGCATCCGAAAGGGTACCCTCTCCTTCCTTCTTGCGCTTGTAATCTTCCACTAATTCACGTTCGAAACGATCGAGTCGGTTTTGAATTTCGACGATTTCAGAATCGGAATTGTTTAGGGTCGCTTCATTCTCCTTCTGAGTCGTCCGAGTTTCCGTCAATTCCTTTTCGCGGTAGGAAAGATCCCTCTGAATGGTCGTAACCTTGTTTTGTTGTTTAATGAACTCGATGTTCTTTTCGTTAAAGACCGCAGAAGCCTTACTCATTTTTTCGGCAACCTCTCGAAAAGCAAAATCAGTATCGGTAATGTTGGCTTTTGCCTGCAAAACCTTCAATTCTTTATCTTTCAGCTGTTGCTCGATGTCTTTATTTTGGGTTTCGATCGATTTGATTTTCTCTTTGGCGTCCTTGATCTTGGTTTCGACTTGATCGATGAACTGTTCAAAGTTTTCCAACCGGGTATCAATCGAAATTTTATCCTGCGCCAGTTTATTGGCGGCAGACTTGGTACTCTGAATTTCAGCCTGGTATGTAGTGCTTTTCAACTGCCTGACGGAAGCATTCAGCTCCTCCAGTTGTGCGGATAGTTTGGCCTCTTCTTTCTCTTTCTTCTTAATGGTGCTCGATAATACTTCCAGCGTCTTCTTTCGGCCGATCTTGTTGCCTTCAAAAAGGCCGACCGACCCACCCGCAATGGACTGTCGCCTTTTGATGAAGCTGCCATCATTGGCCAACAGCACCATACGATCATCCGCAACGTCGGTGTTATACTGGTCGGCACCGACGATGAAAACTCCTTTCAACAGGAAGTCGAAAAGGTTTTTATACTCCGCATCCACTTCCACCAGCGAACTAGCGGCAATATGTCCATTGGGCGCCTTTTCATCAGAGAACTGAACATCATTAAATGCTTCCAATACAAAAAAGTTGGCCTTACCCTTTTGGGCCTTCCCCAGTAACTCAATGGCGGTAATGGCTTCTGAGAAGTCGGCCACCACGTAATGATTGAGATAGGGCTCCAAGAAATTTTCAATGGCGGTCCGATATTCTTCCTTAACGTAAGCCAGGTCAGTCAGCAGGGGTGCCTTTTTAGTCCAGTCTTTGGTATTTTTCAGGAAGCGAATGGAATCCGGAAACCCTTCCAGGTTTTCTACCATGCTTTTGGTCAATTGGTATTCGTTGCGCTTCGAATCCAATTCCCGGCCGATTTTACTTTTCTTAAAATTGAGGTCATCCCGCTGCTTTTCCAGGGATTCCAACTCCGCCACCCGCTGAGTCTCTTTTTCTTCTAATTGCTCCAGGGCAGCCAGGATCTCCGCTTCTTTTTCTTTGAAGTTGCTGGCGGAAGACCGAAGTGATTCCACTTCGTCCATCCTGCTTTGAAGTTCTTCCTGATTTTGCTGGATGGTATTGTTGAAAATATTTAAGTGATTGTTATTGACGGCTTTTTGCTTCTCTAATTCAAAGAGTTCCTGTTCGATCGCGCGCTGATCACCGATGATGGCATCCAGGTTGGTTTTCAGATTGGCGTGATTCGATTTGATGTCATTTAGGTTGACTTGTGCTTTATCGAGGCTCTCTTCCAGTTGTTCCTCCAGATGCTTTTCATAATTCAGATTCGAACGATAGAACTCGATGTCTTCTTCCAACTGAATGACCCGTGCTTTGGCTCTTTGAATGGACTCGGACAGCTTTGCTTTATTTTGATCAACGAATTGCAACTTTTGCTCCAGCATCCGTTTGTCGTTCTCCTTTCCCCGAATGGTGCCTACCAGGTGGTTTAGATTGCGTTGGCGTTCTGAAAGCGCTTTTTCTTCATCGAGGATGGCTTTGCGTTCCCGTTCCAATTGAGCTTCCAATTGCCGGGTTTTGATTTCACAAGCCCTAAATCTATCCTCTTCTTTTTCTAATTTTTGACCCACTTCATTTTGCCGGTCTTTGATCGATTTGATCTTATACACGGCCAAGCGGATACTGAGTTCCTTGTACTGGTCTTTGAGTTTAAAGTAGCGTTTTGCTCTTTTTGCCTGCTTCTCAAGCATTTCAAGGTTGTTGTTAATCTCGAAAAGCAAATCTTCCACGCGATTGAGGTCTTCCGTCGTACTGCGTAATTTGTTGATGGTTTCCCGTTTCCGAATTTTATATTTTGAAATTCCGGCAGCTTGTTCGAACATCTTACGGCGGGAATTATCCTTGTCACTCAGGATATCATCAACCATGCCCAGAGCGATGATCGCATAGGAATTGGAGCCAATTCCGGTGTCCAGGAAAAGGGAGGTAATGTCTTTGAGGCGGCAAGTGACACCATTGAGGCGGTATTCGCTCTCTCCGGTACGATACAACATTCTGGTAATCGTAACGGATTGATATTCGGTAGGAAGTATGTTCTTGGTGTTTTCAAAGGTCAGAGAGACCTGAGCGATTCCCGAGGGCTTTTTCTTTTTGGTCCCGTTGAAGATTACGCTGGACATCTGATCCAGTCGCAGTTCCTTGCTTTTTTGCTCTCCCAGTACCCAGCGAATGGCATCGACAATATTAGATTTACCGGATCCATTCGGGCCGACGATGCCGATTACGTCCTCATTGAAATTGATGGCCGTATCATTGGCAAAACTTTTGAAACCCTTGATCTCCAACTTTTTTAACCTCATAGTCTGGTTCGAACTGTTTGACTTACATGCCTCCTCCCTCTCCTAACGGCTCGTTCCGTCGGCGCAAAGAGAGACAAATGTAAAAAAAAGGTTGTATCCCGGGTTTGGTTTTTATCCACATTTAGTTGATAACTATAATTAGGTTTTGCTTCTCACATCAGTCCGGTTGGACCGGGCTTCGTGTCGACGTTCATACTCCTCAAAGAGGTTTTGCTGCTGTTTTTGGTTAAGCAAATAGTTGTTGGTATAATATCCTTTTCCTGCTCTTTGGCGGTAAGCTTCGTAGAGGGAGACAGCACAAGCTACAGAAATATTGAGACTTTTTACCATCCCGACTTGAGGAATGGCAAAATTTCCGTCAATGTATTGAAAAGAAGAATTGGAAACGCCGTCTTTTTCATTGCCGAAAACCAATGCTACCGATCGGGACAGGTCTAATTCGTACAGACTTTTACTCTCCTTACCGAGATGAGTGGCATAGACCAGGTCGTACTGCTTTTTTACATGCGCAAAACAACTTTCGGCATCCCGGTAATAATGAATATCAATCCACTTGGTAGCTCCGGATGAGCTGTTCTGTCCGATTGTCAAGGTATCTTGATCCAACTGAGGTTCGGTGTATAAGACGAAAATCTCCTGGATGCCCACCGAGTCACAAGATCGCAATACGGCGCCAATGTTATGCGGGTCGTGAACATTTTCCAGCACGACGGTAAGATTTGGCTGCCTGCAGGCGACGACCTCCCGAATTCTTGCCTCCCTTTCCGGTGTCATACTAATAGTCTTGCTAAGCCCTGGTTTAATAAACAGGCTGAAATTGAAAGTCTTGAAACTTCAGTATGTGTAAGAATTTATTCTCGAATTTTTCGATCGGCAAGTTTTCCTGGCCCGTAGTAGTCGGTATCACAATCTGCTCAAAATCGAATCTAGTATGCAAGTAGTTCTGCGGCGTGCTATCCATGAAATACTGAAACTTAGTACCGTGTTCTTTCAGCATCTGCCCGAAGTATAGGACTATGTCACGCCCCAGGTAAGCTTCGTCTTTGGGTATGACCCCAAATCGATCAAAGAAACCTCGCCTAAATGTCTGCACATCAGTGGAGAGTGGGCTCAGGTAAAAGTTACTGCTCACGTGGACATTAAGTTTGTCGTAATACTCGAAGTCAATGCGCTCGTATTTCAACCATTGGGGCATACCGTACACCACGATGTGATTGTCGGGTCCGCGGGTAATATCCAATTTGCGCAGGAAACTATGAATGAAGCGCTCATTGCCCCAGGAAGGAATAATGAATACGGTGGTATCCTCCAATGAAATGAAGGGTAATACGTCGATGTTCTCATCGAAGGCGGGAGAATCTTCCTTGACATTTACGGATACAATATACTCCTGAAAACCAGTCGTATCCATACCTCCTCCCAGTGCTCTGTTTTCATCCTGAAGGTATTGCAGTGCCTGCAGTTCTTCCCCTTCATTGCGGGCTACCACTACGATCTGTTCCGTATCGTAATACTTTCTGGCGTGCCGGACCAAGGCCTGACAATGCGAATTCAGACTTGGGTTTACCTGTACATAGTTGGGATTGCGTTGATTATCGCGAGCAGGAACAAAGTGAGGAGAAACAAAAGTAATGTTGTTCTTTCCAGCATAAGAAGCAACTAAACTCACATTATCTTTACGGTAAGGGCCAATGATCAGGTTGGCATTTTTGACATCTTCGTTGCTCCGCAGCAGGCTGCTAACCTTGCGGGTGGACCCTTCGGTATCGAGTACCGACAAGTTGAGCTTGATGCCCTGGTCACTTAATTCATCAAGTGCCATTTTAACCCCTCCATAAAATTGCAGCGCCCAGTCCGAAACCGGATCTATCCGTTCCGCTTCCTCATCGAACCTGTTGGTAACGAAGGGTAGCATAAGAGATACATTGTAGGATGAAAGGAATTCAGAGCCATATTGACCCATACCTTCTCTGGTGACGAGGTTTCCTCCCCCTTCGATCACACCATCGGAGGTGATGGGAGGGTATCTGGTGGTTGCAATGTCTTTCCAGCGGATGGTATCCATCGTTTCTTGCGGAATCTCTTCAACGACAATGTAGGTACCCGTGACCGGGTCGTACACTTTCTTTCCCTGTAATTCATCTAATTCCGGATCTTGTTTTTTGGAGTTGACAGTAGAGCTATCCCCCGCTTTCCTGAATAGATCGCAGGAACTAAAGGCAAAGCATAAGGTCAAAACGATCAACCATTTACTCCCATTCAATAGTTGACGGTGGTTTTGTACTGATATCATATACAACTCTATTTATTCCTTTTACATTATTGATGATCTCACTGGACACTGCGGCCAGAAAATCCTGTGGTAACCGGCTCCATTCCGCCGTCATTCCATCTACGGAATTCACAGCCCGTAAAACCACGGTACGCTCGTAAGTGCGTTCATCCCCCATTACTCCTACCGAGTAAATGGGAAGCAAGATCGTACCGGCCTGCCAGACTTGATCGTATAATCCAAAAGATCTTAAATTTTCAATAAAAATGGCATCTGCCTCTTGCAAAAGCCCTACTTTCTCCGGAGTGATGTCACCCAGAATCCGAATACCAAGCCCCGGACCAGGAAAGGGATGTCTCCCCAGGATCTCGTTCGGAATGCCCAATTCCGCACCAACTCTTCGGACTTCATCCTTAAACAACATTCGAAGTGGTTCCACAATCTTCATCTTCAGTCTTTCGGGCAATCCTCCGACATTGTGGTGTGACTTAATCGTCACGGAAGGCCCGTGGACAGAAACCGATTCAATCACGTCCGGGTAAATGGTCCCTTGTCCCAGCCACTTTACATCGGTCATTTTATCGGCTTCCTCTTCAAAAACCTCGATGAAAACTCTGCCAATAACTTTGCGTTTCTGTTCGGGGTCGGTAACCCCTGCCAATTCACTCCAAAATCGTTCGCTTGCATCAACGCCAATGATATTCAACCCCAAGTTCTCGTAAGAGACCAGTACTTCTTCAAACTCATTCTTTCGCAGCAACCCGTTGTTGACGAATATACAAGTAAGTTGATCGCCAATTGCCCGATGCAGAAGTGTGGCAGCAACCGACGAGTCGACGCCGCCCGATAAGCCCATAATGGCTTTGTCGCCAGCTAGCTTTTCCTTTAGCTCACGAACCGTATTTTCTACAAAAGAAGCCGGACTCCAGGTTTGCTCAGCCCCAGCTATCTTCACCAAAAAGTTTTCGAGGATCGTCTTACCCTCCAAGCTGTGTGTTACTTCAGGATGAAATTGCAAACAATATACGGGAAAATCAAATCTATCGTCTCTAGATTTGAATGCCGCTACGTCGATGCTTTCCGTTTGGGCGATTCGCTGGAATCCGTCGGGTAGATCTATGATGGTATCACCATGCGACATCCATACCTGACTGGAATCAGAAATACCTTTAAACAGAAGGTCTTCTTCGACGATATCTTTAAGGTTTGCTTTTCCATATTCTCTTTTACTGGAACGCTCCACTTTGCCGCCATAACAACGCGCAATGTATTGGGCACCATAGCAAACACCAAGCAGCGGTACTTTGCCGATCAATGGGGATAGGTCAATTTCCAGGGCGTTCTCATCTAGAACTGAATATGGACTTCCGGAGAGTATGACTGCACTAACGTCGGTGCCGGGCTCGATGCCTTTATTGTATGGCAAAATTTCACAAAACACATTTAATTCTCGAACCCGTCTGGCAATAAGTTGGGTATATTGAGATCCGAAATCTAAAATGATCACCCTTCTATTCATAGGGCAAATATACCGCTTCGGGAAGAAATTATGAGAATTACAGAATTTTTTTTGCAGCTTCTATTCTACCAAGCCCCTTCCTTCCTTTACTATCTTTCCGTCTTTGTGAAGTTTTTTCATCAGGCGGTCTAAGATGCCATTGATGAAATCCTTACTTTTCTCGGTACTATATTGTTTTGAGATTTCCACAAACTCGTTCAGGGTGACTTTGGTCGGTATGGTCGGGAAATTCATCAATTCGCACAAAGCCATCTTTAGGAGCACCATATCAATTACGGCGACCCTTTCTACATCCCAGTTCTTCAAAGTCGGTTCGATCAGTTCGAGCAGCGTATCGTTCTCATCGAATACGTTGTGGAAAAGCACCTCCCCAAAATCAACGGTAGTTTCGCTCGTAGGCTTGTGCACTAAGTAGAAATCGTCTTCCGTCGGCAGGGCTTTAATGGACCTTTTCATAGCACCGACCACCAGCGATTTGTCGTCGGCCCAAAATGGATACCGATCTTCAATCACTTCCGTAAAAGATTCATTACCAATACAGTGCTTATACAATTCCAGCAAGATCTTCTGGTGCCCTTCATTATCGGAACCAGTCTTGTTAATGTACTCCTTGTACTCATCCGTCTTGGCAAAACTGGTATAAATCAAGCGGACATTATCGTCATCTGCACTGATCTTGAACTTATGGAGTTCGAACAAATGGTTGAGCCCTTCGTGGTTTTTCAGGGAAGCCATTAATTCATTTTCGTACAGCTTGGCAGTAAATCGTTTGTCTTCTTCGGAGGGCAGGAGCTTAGCGGACTTCCGCTTGGCATCCATTTTTGAATACCCTGCAACCTGCATGAAGTATTGAAGGCTATATAAGTATAAAAGATAAGACTGATCTATACTTTCCCGGTAGCGCCGGAGGGCTTCTTCTTTTGTAAGCATTGGATCCCTGCTCATGGAATAGAGAATCTGCATTACTTTAATGCGGATGTTCCGTCTACTTAGCATTCTATTATTTATATCGACATTTGTGAACTACTGAGCGCAAAGAAAGTGAATTTTTGCCAAAAGCAATCAAACATTTGAAAGAAATTTATATTTTTTATTGTGTACAGAAACAAGAACTTTGCTCCATTTCCAACAAATAAGGGAAGGTAATTTCCCCCGGTACGGACCGGGGGAAATTAACGAGAAAAGACAGGTTTTGAACGATATATGAATGCGCTATCTCAGGTATTCTTCTTCGATCTCAGCAAAATCGGGCAATTTTTTGTAGTGCCATTTCATCAGGATCTCGCCATTCTTGATCAGCACTATCCCCGGATTAGAACGGACAATCGTCTTTAACAAGATATCATCCGCCTGGAAAAACGGGAAGGAGGCATCGATTGTCTTGCGAAAGTCATGAATGGCCGCTGCCTCATTAAAGGCAGTAATGGCATAAACGGTTACGCCCTTTGCCGTTGCTGCTTTCATCACTGGGGAGACTTTATCCTTCCAATGCGCGACAAAATCCTCATCCCAATTGTAGACCTTCTTTACAATCTCGGTCTCTTCCGTTCCGGTAAAATTACGGACGGTGTAAGTGGTATCCTCCGTACGAACGGTATCGACCTGGAAGATAGAATCGATTCTGATCGCCGGTTCTTGTGTCGTTTTGCCGTACAATTTATAAGAGACCAACATTAAGCCATGGGCATCGTGCGCCAAAAGGTCCTCCGTTACGTTTCCGCCATCCAGGTCGGCAATATCGAAGTCGCTGATCTTCGAATCTTCTACGGGCCGTTCCAGCGTGTCTTCAACCACTTCCCATTTTTCTTTCAGATAGGGTACGATTTCCGCTTCGAGTTCATCTTCGCCACTTAGTTGTAATAAATCATATCCACCGGGCAGCCCTTCATTTTTTACCAGGCTAATTTTAGGATCCGATTTGATTTGTTCGATGTCCCATTCCGCCTTGGGAAAACTCTTGTATTTTTTGAGATATTCTCCAAGGGGCAGAATTTGCTCCTCACCCGATGCTTTATTGGTCAACCGGTAGAATTCAACTTTTACACTATTTTTAGCGATCCTTTCCACCGCTTGTTCGATTCGGACGTTGGCCGTCTTTTTAAAGGGCCGAAAATCAGTATGCGGCAGATCCCAAACGAAATTGCTGAAACAATACAGCGTAACACCTATAATACTCAGCCACACCAGGCCAGCCCTCGTTCGGAAGTTGAAAAGTTGATGCATTTTTCCTGAGAAAAAAACGAAGATCAGCGCGGGGATCAACAGTATGAGGTCTTTGAAAAACGATACCTTGGGTTCCAATTTCAGGAAGTCTCCAAAACAGCCGCAATCCGTAACTTTCATATTGGTTTCAACATAGGGTCCCCATTTGCCAAACTCAAAAAAGTTGACGCCCTCAGGAACGTAGCCGGTCAAAAAGGTAAAACCAGTCAAAAAGGTAAAAAAGAAAACTAAGAGGAAAAAAGCGATGGCGGTAAAACGCCGCCAGGATCCAATCAGCAGCATGATGCCGAGCAGTATCTCGAAGACGATCATAATGACGGAAAAAGTAGTGGCCTGGGCGGACAATACCGGAAACCATCCAGCGGTAAAAGAGAGCCAAGTATCAGCAAAAGTAGATTCAAATTCCGCAAAATACTGCTCCATCTTATAGGCAGTACCCAATGGATCGATGGCCTTCACCCACCCTGAAAAAATAAATAGAGATCCGGCAAAATTCTGCAGATAACTCACCAATACATTTTCCACCTTGTTAAAAGCTACGCCGAGAATGGTAAGAATTAGCGCGGCAATAGCAACCGAAATCACAAGTGTAGTCAGTGTCATTATTTTGATTCGTTTATTTTGATCAAAGCAAAAATCGCATAGTTCATGATATCCATATAGTTGGCATCCACTCCTTCGGAAATCAGTGTCTGCCCCTTATTATCTTCAATTTGTTTGATCCTTAACAATTTCATTAGGATCAGATCTGTCATAGAACTCGTCCGCATTTCGCGCCAAACCTCACCGTAATCGTGGTTCTTTGCCATCATCAACATACGGGTTTGCTCAATTTGTTGATCGAAAAGCAGCGTGGCCGACTCAAGTCCTAGTTCCAACTCCGATGATTCTTTCATGTTCATCTGAATCAAGGCAAGTGCTCCATAGTTTACCAAAGCCCTGTATTCTCCCTCGATAGAATCCGATACTTTTTGGTCTCCTTTTTCTTCGATACTTCGAATTCTCTTAGCCTTGATAAATAATTGGTCTGTCAAGGAAGAAGGTCTTAGAATTCGCCATGCTGTTCCGTAGTCCTTGGTTTTGTCCACAAAAATCTTTCGGCAGGCCAGAACGACTTCATCGTATTGTTGTAATGTCTTTTCCAACTTTCTTTTTTTGCAAAGATAAAAATCAGGTCATTTATTTCACTACCTTGTCTTTTAACAGCGAAGTTGTCTAAAGATTCCAACAAAGGTAGGATTTCGAGGCAGAAGAATTTGTTAATGGCTTTCAAATCATATGTTAAGTAAGGCGACAAATGGAAACGGATCAATATAAAACCTTAGGATCGGAAGGCACCGGAGAATTCAAAGACCGGGGAAGTAAGTTTTTGGCCTATGCGTATCCGGCTTATTCAGAGTTGGAATGGCAAACCCACCTAGAGCACGTCAAAAAAGAACACTTTAAAGCCCGTCATCATTGTTACGCTTTTCGACTGGGTACGGATCAAAATAATTTTCGGGCCAACGATGATGGAGAACCCAGCGGAACGGCCGGAAAGCCGATTCTGGGTCAGATCGATCGCCTGGGCTTAACCAATGTACTGGTCGTCGTGGTCCGCTACTTTGGTGGCACCAAACTGGGCACTTCCGGCTTGATCAATGCCTACCGGTCGAGTGCGGCCCAGGCCTTGGAAAATGCTGAAGTCATTCATAAAACCAAGCAAGATCTTTACCGGTTGTCATTCGATTATGCATTGATGAGTAACATCATGAACGTCGTCAAGAAATTGGGTTTAGAAATTGTGAGCCAAAACTTTGAAGCGGCGGCGACCTTAGACATTGCGATCCGACAAAGTCACGTCACGCAAAACATTACTGCGATCAAGGCGGCGGCGGCCAATGTATCGCTGGAAGAAGCCGCCGGGATGGATCAGGTGGATCGCTTGAAAATGTCCTTCTTGGGAAATCGTTAGTGCTTTAACTCTCCATTAAGAATATGTTTAAACTTTATCCTTCGGCCTGCAAATGCCCATTTTTGGAACCTCATTTCACCAAATTTTTAGACCATAGCGCTGCTATGCATCAAAA
>JANQRV010000570.1 GCA_028284395.1 Saprospiraceae bacterium | reverse complement strand
CGTTTCCATTCCAAAACTGCAAAAGACAAAAATCCAGAAGATCCTGGAAAAATTCTCCGGTTTCGTCACTCAGAAGCACAAAATCCACATTGAAGAGTCGGCGGTTGAGATGGCCTACCGATTGCTCAATCGCTATCAGCCGTACGAAAGTTTTCCGGGAAAGGGCATAAAATTCCTGGGAGAATGCGTCAACGATGCTCAAATTGATTCCCGAACCGAGATCACCGTCAGCGACGTACTCTCGCGCTTCATCAAAAATACCGGTTTGCCCGAATTGTTCTTGCGCGACGATTTACCACTGGACCAATCCGAACTCTACGGCTTCTTCAACCAACGTATCATCGGGCAACCATTGGCAGTTAACAAACTTTGTGGTTTGGTAAAAATCTTCAAAGCCGGCCTCAACAACCCCAATAAACCCATTAACACCCTGCTTTTCGCCGGCCCTACGGGCGTCGGTAAAACCGAAAGTGCCAAAGCACTTGCAGACTATTTCTTTGGAAAGGGTCAGAAGAAATCGCCGCTGATTCGAATCGACATGAGTGAGTTCCAACAACCGTGGCAGTTGTACCGCTTTATCGGTTCGGGGAAAGAAGTAGGACAATTGGTCAAAGAGGTGCGGGAGCGCCCTTTCTCCGTGTTACTGTTGGATGAAATCGAAAAAGCTCATCCTTCGATTTTTGACGTCTTATTGGGAATTCTCGACGAAGGAATGTTGGTCGACGCCTATGGCCGGGTAACCAACTTTCGAAATACCATCATCGTGATGACTTCTAATCTCGGTGCATCCAACTTACAGCCCGTCGGCTACGTGTCTACCGAACGGGAAGAGCACCAGTATCTGTCGGCAATCGAGCGACATTTCCGACCGGAGTTCATCAACCGCATCGATGGCTTTGTGCTTTTCCGCTCCCTTACCGAAGAAGACATCCGTAAGATTACCAACAAAGAGCTGAAGGCCCTCAATCAGCGCGAAGGCTTTGTCAAAAGAGGTCTCAAACTTCACTTTACCCCCCGTATTATTCAGCACATCAACCGAATTGGCTTCGACCAACGGTACGGAGCTCGTCCGCTCCAAAGAGCAATCGAACAAAGCATAATTACGCCATTGGCAAGCTGGTTGCTGGAAAATGCCGATGCTAAAAACCGCGAAATCAAGCTCGACTTTGACGGAGAAGTTACCATAGGATAAATTGATGAATGTCTTACAAGCCATATTGATACTAACCTTTCCATTTCTGAGTCAGGTTATTGCCCGGAAAAAGTGGGCACAACCCTGGTTGAGTGCCATCGTTCTTTGTTATGGATTCGGGATAGTTCTGCGCAATGCAAAGGTGATGCCGCTCAATGACGACCTGTCAACGACCATTAGTGAGATCGGCATCGTAATGGCCATCCCGCTCCTACTCTACTCCACCAATGTATTCCAATGGTTCAGCAAGGCGCGCACGGCATTCCTATCTTTTGGATTATTCATCCTGTCGGGTGCAGTGGCCGTATTGATCTGCACGACAATTTATGCTGGGACCATCGAAAATGTCTGGCAAATCGGCGGCATGACCATGGGACTTTACACGGGTGGAACCCCTAATATGCAAGCGATTGGCATGGCCATTGGCAGTGGCCAAGAACGCATCATTCTGCTCAATACTGCCGACATTATCGTAGGCGCCATTTATCTTCTATTTTTAACTTCTGTAGCACAGTCTTTTTTCGGTCTTTTTCTCCCCAAGTTCAAGATGCAGGACCCAGTTGCAGAGCAAGCTAATTTGATTGGAGGCCAGGTCTTCCACTGGAAAGACAGCTTAAAAGCCATTGGATTGACCCTACTGGTAATCGGATGTACTATGGGCCTGGTATGGTTCATTCGGGGTGACCTATCGGACACAGCCCTAGTCATGTTAACCTTGACGGCGTGCTCCATTGCGGCTTCCTTTTCGCCGGCCGTTCAGCGCTGGGAAAGCACCTTTGAAACTGCAGAATATTTTTTACTGGTATTTAGTGTGGCGTTGGGAATGCTCGCTGATTTTTCAGTCCTTGTCAATCACGGTTCCGCAATCATTGTTTTTGCCGGTTTGTCGCTCCTGATAGCGGTCGTCCTTCATTCATTCATGTCCTATTTGTTAGGGATTGATCGCGACACTACGATGATCGTCGCGACTGCGGCTCTATATGGGCCTCCGTTCGTGGGGCAAGTTGCCAGTGTGATCGGCAATAAAAATGTAGTCTTCTCCGGCATTATTATGGGCTTACTGGGTTATATGGCAGGTAACTTGTTGGGCATCTCTATGGCCTATCTTCTGGAAACACTGGCCGGACTTTAAAACCACGATCGATCAGTAACTTGAGTACACCTTTTAAACCGGGAAGATGGGCGGCACCGACGGCACAAAAAAGAGTGTCCCGGGAAAGTAATGCCGCAATTCGGTCAGCCATCACCAGATTGCGATCGTAGAGCATCATTTTTCTCATCTTGCCCAAACCCTTCTTTGAAGAAAGGTACAAATGTTGCAATTGACTATTTTCGTAATAGGCCATGAGTTGAAGGAGATGTCGGCGATGCTTCGAGACATTTCTCCCCAGGTCTAGTAGGCTCTTCAATTGGTAGTCTAGGGGGATTTGCTGTAAAATCTCCAATTGTTCCGCCAGTGATTCGATTCCCGTTACGGTTTTCCCGGCTTCGGCAGCATATCTGCTGAGGTATTCATCGAGCGAAAGACCCGCTTCTTTATTGAACACAACTTCAGAAAGCTGGTTGCTGATAATGATGGGAAGCAAGCGTCGGTAAAAATCGAGTTCAAAGCCAAAGGCTTTTGTGAAAATCCTCCTTAGTTTTTGATATTTTTTCTGGCCGATTAAATCCAACAAAGTCAGTTGGTCCGGCAAATTAAAAGAAGATTGGACGGCAGTTCCAGCCGTATCCGACAGATTCATTTCATTGGCAAAAATCTGGCAGTCGTCAATTCGTTGTTTTAAAAAATCAACGTAACCGAAAGCCCGTAAATCCTGCACATGCATGGTACCAAAAAGATAAGATGGCTCTATGCGGTTGGAGCTTGAAATCTGCCAAAGCAAGGATTCTTTTCGCCTATTTTTGGAAAAAGAGGTCACCTACTCATACTTGTAGGGCAATAGTTTTGAATCTTTAACAGTGGAAAGTGTCATTAAAGTCTTCAATCGTTCGATTTCTGCGATCTGCGAAAGCGTTTTGAACAATAACTGTTCGTAGGTCGGGATGTCCTTACAAACGATTTTCATCAAGAAGTCCGCTTCTCCGGTAATGATGTAACATTCGGTGATTTCCTCAATTGCTCTAATTTTTTCGAGGAAATGATTCAATGCATTTTCCTTTTTCCAAGCGAGAGAAACTAAAACAAAAGTTTTTACATTCAATCCAATCGATGGTGGGTTAACTTGGGCATGGTAGCTATGAATGACACCCGCGCTTTCCAGTTTTTTGACGCGTTCCAAAGTTGGAGCGGGAGATAATCCAATCCGTTTTGACAAATCAAGATTCGTAATTTTACTATTCTCCTGTAAGATCTTCAAAATGCTCAAATCAATCTTGTCCAATTTTTCTGGCGTGTTCTTCACCTTCCTATAATTTTCAATTTAACAATGAATTTGCAAATATATTGACAATGGAAACAAAACCAAAGGAAAGATAAAAAAAAGCCTATGTAAATTTTTTATTAACCCTGGTTCTCAAAATTTTCTTCCAAAAATCTTGGGTTTCGTAAAGAGTCTTGCTTGGGGGTGGACCCGCAAGCAGGGGTCCACCGGAGCAAATAGTTAGTCTTTTCTGTTGTGATAAGCCAATACAAAGAAGAAAGCGAAACTTAAGGAAAAATTCCTAAAGATTGGTAATCATTGCTAATTTTCAAGATTGCGTTGACGAAGGCGGCGGTTCGGAGATCATTCAAACCTCCATTCATGTTTAAGATCTCGCGGGTTTGATGGTATGCGACGACCATGGTTTCTTCCAGTCCGGAACGAACGAGATCGATTTCGTCCGCGCCTCTGGCTACCACGCTCTTTTCGCGATCTCCAATGATCTTTCCAGTCTTCTCCTCTACCAGTTCGACGAGGTTGGTAAAGGCGCGTTGATTGAATCGTTTTTCCATTCGGCCAAACCGCATATGAGAAAGATTCTTCAGCCACTCGAAATAAGAAACGGTAACACCGCCGGCATTCAGGTACACGTCGGGTAAGATCATTACTCCCCGTTCGATCAGTTTCTCTTGAGCGCCGGAGTTGATGGGGCCGTTGGCCGCTTCTGCAATAATCTTTGCCTTGATCCGATCCACATTTTCCATCGTAATTTGATCCTCCAGCGCTGCCGGAACCAAAATGTCGCATTCGAATTCCATGACGATGTCTCTTTCTTCCTTGGGAAAGCTTTTGGCCCCCGGGTAGTTTAGAATACTACCGGTTTCTTTACGGAACGCAAGCAATTGATGAATGTCGATGCCGTTCGGGTCGTAGATTGCGCCCTCTACTTCACCAAAACCAATGATCTTGACCCCGCCTTCATCCTGAGAGATCATACCGGTGTGAGATCCAACATTTCCAAGACCCTGGATTACCATGGTTTTGCCCTCAATGCCTTTTGAAAGTCCTCGTTTCTTCATGTCTTCTTCGATGCTGCAGGCTTCACGAATTCCGTAGAATACTCCGCGGCCGGTAGCTTCGGTCCTGCCCCTGATCCCATTCTGATTAGTGGGCTTACCGGTGACGCAACCAGCGGCGTCGATCACGTCCCCTCCCTTGAAAGTCTGGTAGGTATCGTAAATCCAGGCCATTTCTCGAGCTCCCGTACCATAGTCCGGTGCTGGAACATCAATGGCCGGCCCGATGAAATTGCGTTTGATCAATTCAGCGGTATAACGCCGGGTAATCCTTTCCAACTCGTCACCCGTGTACTCCCAGGGAGTAATCTTGACACCTCCTTTAGCACCTCCAAAAGGCACATCTACGATGGCACATTTGTAGGTCATCAAAGTAGCGAGCGCCATCACTTCTTCCTGAGTCACATGACGGCTGTAACGGATTCCCCCTTTGGTGGGATTGCGGTGGTGACTGTGCTGGACCCGATAGGCTTCCACCACTTTTACCTGGTTCCCAATTTTCACTGGAAAGTTGATGCGATAAACAGCGTTGCAAGTTTTGATTTGGTGAAGAAGGCCGTCATCCAGATTGGTATAACGGGCTGCTTTATCAAAGTAATTCTGAACGCTTTGAAAAAATTTAGATTTACTCATCCTGAAATAATTGGTTCTCTATTTTGGTTAGTCTTCGATCCAGAAAGATGAGGAAAACGATAATTCCAACAAAAATGGCAATGACAACAGCAACAACAACATAGATCTTACCGATGCTGCGCATAAAATCGACATCACCGTTTTGAGCCCCCAGAAATAAGGGCCAGCAAAGAAGTAAAGTTGTAAGAATTTTAATTCGTGAATTTCTCATTTTCTGGAATTTTCGCGCCAAAACTCGGGCAATTATTTTATTAATGCAAATTTTATTGGGCTGAGACTTGTCGCCGAACTAAAAGGAATCCGATTGATGCAAAAGGTGGTTCCTAATCTTCTCCGCCCGGAAGCTCAATTGTGCCATCCAAAAGCCCAATAACGTCCAACCAATGATGGCCGGGTAAAAGACCATCCGCATGGTATTGTCCAGATCATCAGAGCCAAAGGCTGGATTGCCTCCCGCTCCGGGATGCAGACTGTCGGTCAGTCGGGGTATGACATAAATGAGTGGAATTAGGGTGGTAAAGGCAAATATATTGTAAGCCGCTGACAATCGGGCCTTCCGTTCCGGATCTTCAAAGGACCCCCGAAGCACGAAATAGGCAAAATAAATGAGGAGGGCAACTGCAGTCATATTCTGTTTGACATCCCAGCTCCAGTAAGCCCCCCAAGTGTGCTTGGCCCAAATAGCACCGGTCAGCAATCCCAGCACCCCCATTAACACACCGGCTTTGGTGTACCCCAAGGCTTTATTGTCGAATTTCAAGTCTGGATTTCGAAGAAAGCGAATGCTGAAAACGACAGACGCCAAAAACAGGAACAACATGCTGAACCATAGCGGGACGTGAAAATACGTATTGCGAATCGACTCGTAGATGATGTTCCGGAAAGGAAAGGTCATGCCGGCTCTTCGGTGCAACTCCTCAACCGGGTCATTCTTCCAGACTTGGGCGGCCAATTCCGGATCCACGGATTTCTGTTTGATGAATACGGCACTGGGAAGAACGGAAGCTCCGTCAATCTCATTATCAAGAATCAAGGCAAAGTCCTTGACGGTATCGCTCGTCGGCAAGTATTCCGGTACGCTAAACTCCAGATCCATCTGTCGGTCATTGCGCACCTTGATCGAACGGGCGGCAATCGATGTTTCATTGTCCATCTTAAGCCAGGCACGCAATGTATCCTTGCCTTTATCGAAATGGGTATTGTAACCCGTTACCTGCACCTGCATGGTCTCCCCCGTCTGCAAAACACTGGGGTTCACTCCAACAATACCCGGTTTTAAGGGAACCAGAAAACCGGCAATAAATACATACAGAAGGATGATAACGGAAAGTGCTTTCCACCAAGCTCCACTTTTCATAACAACAATTTGGTTTTGTTCACCACAAATTTGCTATAAGTTATTGGCTTTTAAGTCATCGTTACATAATTTTTTTCAGGCAATTCATGCTGCATCGAGGAGCGGAAAAGAAAATGCCACTTTAGTGCCCTGATCGGGCAGGTCCATGATTTGAAAGGTACATTTTTCCCGGGTCAACCTCTTTAATAGGTTTAATCGTTCGCGTGTGATGATCGTCGCCAAGGATTCATGCTTTGCAGTCACCTGTGAAAGCTCCGCCACCCGTCGCCCGACACCATTGTCTTCAATTTCCAGCAACAAACGCCCTTCTTCAATTGCAAATCGAATGTGGATCGCTCCACTTTCCAATTGATGCAGTTGACCGTGTTCGATGGCGTTTTCAACAAAGGGTTGAGCAATCATCGGTGGAATTAGAATTTCTTCCAGGTTGATGCCCGGTCCAATTTCGATTTGGTAATGAAAGCGATCTTCATAACGGAGTTGTTGCAGACTAAGGTAATTCTCCAGCGTCTTTATTTCCTCTCCCAATGTAATGTAGGTCTCCCGGCTATTTTCCAGGATTTGTCGCATCAATTTGGCTAATTTGGCTAAATACCTGACGGCAATTCGGGTATCTTCTTTTTCAAACAAGTACCGTTGAATGGAGGTCAGTGCATTAAAAAAGAAATGCGGGTTCATTTGACTGCGCAGAAGTCTCTGCTCTACTTGTTGCGACTGCTGCAGTAATTGCATCCGTCGTTGTCGAAAAAAGAAGTAAATCAGTCCCATGAACAAACCGGCGATGATCAGTGAGCCGATGAAAAAGAATCGTTCCTGTTTTTGTTCCAATTCCTGTAGGCGATTTTGCTTTTTCAATTCATTGATGGCCGCCTCTTTTTCGGCCGCTTCAAACCGTTCCCTCAATTCATCGATTTTAGCAAGATTGTCCTCATTTAACATGCTGTCTCGATAGGATTCATAGCGTATGTAAGCTTGCAAAGCATTTTTATGGTCTTCCTTGCCCGAATAGGCCAGATAAAGATTATGGGAAAGATCGGCAAGAATATCAATATCATTCGCTTCTTCTCCAATTTTCAATCCTTCTTGAGCGGGTGCAATCGCACGGTCAAATTGTCCCATTTTTGAATAACACTCACTGATATTGCCCAGAGCGGTTGCTTCCAAACTTCGTTCTCCAATGTGCCGGACCAGTTCTAATAAATCGTAATTGAGCTGCAGTGCGTCTTTGTATTGGCCACCCTCCGCCAAAATAACCGCCCGGTTCCCCATGTTTTTGGACATACTCAAATTGTCGCCCATTTTCTCGGCAATGACATACGATTTTTCAAGATAATGGAGTGCACTATCCGGTTGATTGGACTCACGGAAAATCAAGGCCAGGTTGTTGTAACCAACGCCCAACATGCCATCCAGTTTCTTTTCCCGGGCCAGTTCTTGGGAGCGCCGGTAGTATTTCAATGCTTCACTGCTTTTCCCGGTCTCAAAATAAACACCTCCCATGATGTTCCAAATAGAGATCGACAACTGTGGATACTCCAATTGGTCGGCGATGGAGTCCGCTTTGATCAAATATTCCAGCGCCGGCACGTACTGCGCATTTTTCAGACTGGTAAAACCCAGGTTGTAATAGAAGATACCGAGTCGTTTTCGGCGCTTCTCATCCGAAACCTCCAGTGCAGGATCGAGATAAGCCTCCACTACTTTATTGTAATATTGAATACTCGTATCGTATTCGTGTAATACCTGGTAATAATTGCCAATTGAGTTGATGCAATTGATGGCATGCAGTTTCATCCCCAGACGCTCGTAGAGATCCGAAGCACGTTTCATATAAGACAGCCCTTCCTTTGGATTTTTTCTCAACAAGCCTTCGGCGTAGTAGAAGTAAGCCCAGGCCATCAAACTATCCCGCCCGATACGTTCCGCAATCGATACCATTTTTTCTCCGAGCATCAAGATGGAATCCCGTCGGTTAGCTTGAAGTAATTTGCCCGCCTCCAATTTCATTTGGCTGAATGTCTCGAGGTCGTTCTGGTCATTGCTTGCCGCCAGTTTGATTGTGGTCATAAAAAAAATAAGGGCAGCAATACAACACAAATAAGTTTTGGGACGATCGTTCATGTTTGTGTTTTGTATAGGTTCTAAATAAGAATGAGTATGTTTTGAATCGAATGCTCGATTTCAATTTGTTTACAAACTATAACAGGGGGAAAGTAAAAGATTTCATCTCACATCAAACAGTTCGCTTCGAAGGGGAGATCAATACAAGAAGACAAACCTCTTGGGGAATTGCTTGATGTTGGACATACGCTTATTAGGTAAGTGTGGTATGCAGGTCGAATAAAGAGAGATCAAGATTTGGAATCTTAACAGTTGGAATCCTCAAAAATATATAAAATCCTGGTTATAAAAAATTTTGGACTTAAAAATGGTGTGCTGTTGCAGCCATAGTAACAAAGTAACCAAAGAGGCCTTAGTCACTTTCTTTACTTCGGTTCTTGCAAGAACGCCAGTAAATCTGCAAAATCCTGTTGTTCCAATCCAGATTCCAGGCCTTCCGGCATCAATGAAAAGCCGGTTGAAGTCAGCGATTTAATTTCCGATCTGGCGACACTCTGATCCGTTCCTCCCATCAACCGCAAGGTTACTTCGGCGTCGTTTTCATTGGCGACCATGCCCGAATAAATGGTCCCATCTAAAGTTTCCAATGTATGATTAAGGTACCTGGTATCGACAGCGGCATTGGGATCTAGAATGTCGTGTAGGAGGGATTCGGCACTTTTGCGGAAGATCTCTGTTAAGTCCGGTCCCACATTCTGTCCCTGACCACTCATTTGATGACACTGACTACATAATTCGTCGTACAGCAACTTCCCCTTGGCTGATTTCCCCTGCAAGGCCAAGGCAGGTTTCATCTGGGTGATGACATCTTTACGCTTCACAACTCCGGCATCGTTAAAGAGTGCTTCTGCTCTCTTTTTGATGTCTTCGTCTTCGGACCACAACAATCTCCGCCGTCTTTCCAGGTGCAAATTGAATTCACCGAGGCTCAATTGGCCATCTTCCAGTGCCGTTAAGAGTTCGTCATGATTTTGATCCTGGTAAAGGAGGATGTTGCCGGCAGCAGTTCTGGCTTCTGGACCGAGTTTAGGCCAGATCTCGATGAGACGGCCCGCCACTGTTGGATCGCGACTTTCCCAAAGCTGTCTGAGTGCTCCCGTCTGCACCAATTTGGGTACTTGATTGTTCAAAAGATCATACAACAGTTCTTTTCGATCCTCAAAATTGGCAAAGGCGACGATTTCCAAATAGGCAGCCCTGCGCTCTGCACTTTCTTTTTTATCCAACACTACTATTTTCGCTGCCGCTATCTGATCAGCTCTTTCAACCGAAGGATTTAGCTTCAACTTTTCCTGCAAGGTCCAATTGGCTTTCAAAACAGCGGGAGATTCCGATTGATCGAATGGGCGGAGGAGGGTACCTAGGTTAGGCACGCGGCTTGGATTTTCTCCCAGTCCCTCTGACAATCCCGAAAGAGTTGCTGCGATCAATGCCGTTTGGTCCTTGTTGCGCCTCGACAATTCCCGAAGCACGGTTGTCAGTTCGGTGGCACTGCCTTCTTGTCCGGCGATCTTGGCGATTCCTTTCAGAAGTTGGTGTCCCTCTTCGGCCTGATTGATTGCTTCCGAATTGATTAAAGCTTGAAAGAGTTCTGCCGGCTGCCGACGAAAAGCACTGGTGATCGCGATTTGAGTCCACGGGTCTCCAATGTCTTTTTGGGCAATCCTCAATAAGCAGCGGGTCATTTCTTCGGCGAGAGGTGATTGCTCCCAGTTTTCAAAAGTACTTAGTGACAAAGCCACTTGCATCCTTACTCTTGCATTGGGGTCTTCTGCCAAACCAATCACCGCTTCTAATACTTCGGGCTCTTGGGCCAGCATAGCTTCGGCCACCATTAAGGCGTTTTCACGTAAGCCAGGGTGGGCTCCTTTCAAAGCTGCCTTGACATCTTCTGCCTTGACAACCCCCATTCCTTCTAAGCTACGCAAAGCGTGAAGTTGTGCCAAGGGGTTTTCGGAATCCCTCACCATGGCAGCCAATTGATCGGCCAAACCAATGGCCTTTGTTTCCACCAATATGCGTTGAGCTGTCATTCGCCACCATTGGTTCGAGTGCCCCAGCATGGCCATGACATCCTCCGGCCGATCGCGGTCTATTCCGGACTTGTCCATTTTTGGCAGACCAGATTTTGGCGCAATGCGATAAATTCGCCCCTGATCTTGCCCTTCATAAATGTTTAGATTCTTTTCTATTTCGTCGGGAATCCATTCGGGATGCTCGATTACCGGCCGGTGGAAATCTAAGACATAGAGTGCACCATCCGGTCCGGTCGCCATATTTACCGGTCGGAACGCCCGATCCCGGAACGCCAGGAACTCTACTCGTTCTCTGCCTCTGGTAGCTGAAAAAGTAGTTCCATCCTCGCTTAGCTGGTCGCGGTGAATCAAATTCAAGACGACATCGGCGACAAAGATATTTCCATTGAACTCATCTCCAAACGCGCCTCCACCATAGTGGGTAATACCACAAGAACCCGAGAAATAACCCGACTGTTCTGGATGATTTACCCTGGTATCTTGTTTTCCAATTGGATAAATTCTGTACAATTCTCCTTCTTTGCGACCAGAAATGTTAAGCAGCGTATGTTTGGGATGGATGGCTAGACCTTCTGTGTATCTGCCTGAGAAAACTAAATGTGAAATGTGTTCCAAGTTATGGGTTTCATAAATTCGGCCCCAATCATCCATCGCCAATTCAAATCCGCCGGAGGAACGCCCAATTCGTTCGAGCTGTCTACTTTCCAATTTAAAGCGGATATCATTGTAACGGATCGGAAAAGCGTTTTCCTGCTCACCAGGCCAGTATATGGTCCCTGAATTCCCGCCATCTGCCGCATAGACCCAGTTGTCCAACCCGTAGGTAAGACCATTGTAATTGTGCTGAGTATTACCTACGGTGAACCCTTCAATCTCAATTGATCTTTGATCGGCTTTCCCGTCGCCGTCCGTATCTTTCAGGTATAAAAGATAGGGAGGTGCAGCAACCAGAAAACCCTGTCGATACGGTAGAAAGGAGGAAGCGATGCCCAGGCTGTCTCCATAAATCTGCCGCTGATCAAAAACCCCATCTCCATCTTCATCAATCAATCGGACCAGTCGGCTTTCTGACTCCCCAAATGGATATCCGGGCATTTCCAGTACATAGGCATCCCCATTTTCGTCGAATTCCAGGTCAACTGGATCCATGACTAGGGGTTCGGAGGCGACCAAGGTCATTTCAAAGTCGGGATGCAATTCATATTCAGAATTGGCTTCTTCCTCTACCGGTAACGCACAAGAGGAAAGTAGACAGAGAGATACAGCCACAGAAATACGATGGCGAAAGATAGACGACAGCTTGTTCATTGTTGGCTCATGATTAAAAGATCCAAAAATGGAAGATAGGAAATCTTTTAGTTTTCCGGTAAACGGCTCAGCACGAAATAATTGAGCCGGTCCATTTCGGGAAAACCCTCGGTCTGTTGGACAAAGCCGAGTTTTTCCAGGAGGGCCTCGCTGGCATAATTTTGCTTCAGGGAATTGGCCACGACGTGTTTTACTCCGTAGTTCTCAAAGATATACTCCAATAACGTTTGAACCGCTTCATAGGTGTAATAGCTTCGACGGAAAGAATGGTGAGTACAGAAACCGATCATACACGAATCCGGATCGACCCCAAAGGATGGTCTAGACAAATCGAACAGATTGACCAAACCGATACATTGCCCCGTCTTCTTGAGGCGCATGAGCCAATCACAAGCCGCTTTCTTCGGAGTAAACCGGTGATAATTGAGCTGATACTCTACATATTGAGAAAATTGATCGAGATTCCGATACCCTTCGCTGATGAAAGGATTCTCATCCTCCTTAAAGAGATCGTATACTTCTAAGAAATTTGTTTCATTGATCATTTCGTAAGACATTCGTTCCGAAGTCGGTAGTGCTTCGAAGCGAAAATAGGGCTTCGGGTTGCGTGCCCGGAACTCTCTGAAAAGTTCTTTTAAGTTTGATTTTGCAGCATTCATGGGTAATCGAAAAAAGAGAATTTTTGATGCTTGGTCAACTTCCTTCTTAAAGGTAATTAACTTTCTAAATAAACGGGAATCACCTCGCCTAATTCTGCCAAGTTAGCTACCTTTGGCCGCTTATATTTCCTTAAAATTCATCGCATGAATCGATTATTTCATTTCTTCTTAACCTTACTGGTCCTTGCATTCTCCTGCCAAAACAAGGTTGATCCACAGGACGAAACGAAGCCAGTCCCCCCTCCTCCGACAGCTTCTACTCCCGAAGATATTATCGTGAAAGCCTTTGAGGAGGCTGCCGCACTCGCCGAAGCAGACCAGGCATCCTTTTGGGGAACTAGTTTGAGCGGTCCCATCTTAGTGGTGGACCCCCAAACCCGAAAGGTTTGGGCCAATCAGCCAGATCCCGAAAAAAGCCTGCAAATGGATGATCAGGGAATTTACACCGGCACCCTACCCTCCGAAATCAACGTTGCCAATACCGCCTTCGATTGGCAGGGCGAACGCTGGACGATGGTAATGGCCCCACTGCCGACACTACCGGTAGCCCGAAAAACACTGTTGATGCACGAGCTGTTCCATCGCATCCAGCCTTCGATCGGCTTTGACCAATTGAACGACGGCGACAACAGTCACTTGGATGAAGAGCAAGCCCGAATCTATTTGAAACTCGAATTGGAAGCTTTGAAAACAGCCCTTAACAACTCTTTTAATGGATTGGTACATATTCAAAATGCCTTATTATTCCGAGAAAAAAGGCACAACCTGTACCCCAAGGCGAAACGGAATGAAAATGCCCTGGAAATCAATGAGGGGCTGGCTCAATACACGGGTGTCATGATGTCTGGCGCTCCGGCCGCACAAATCCGAAGCAATTTTTTCAGTAGCATCAACCGGTTTTTCGAAACGCCGAGTTTCGTAAGAGCTTTTGCCTACGAGACCATCCCGGTGTATGGCTTCTTCATGCGTCAAAAAGATCCTCAATGGCATCGGAAGATCAACCAGAAAACCAATCTAACCGATTGGATGCACGCTTTTTTTGAATATACATCTAAATCGGCTACCGATGATGAAGTAGTAGCGCTCGGCAAAGAATACAACTATGAGAAAATCACGGATACAGAAAGAGTTAGAGCATTCCAGAAAAAGCAACAACTCAGGTATTACACCAGGTTACTGGTAGATGGTCCCACACTGGAGTTACCACTAATCAATGCCAATTTCTCCTTTGACTATAACCTCATAGTGCCATTGAAGAGGCAGGGTACCGTTTATCCTAAAATCGAGGTAACGGCCGATTGGGGCACGCTAAAAGTAGAAAAAGCCGCGTTAATGAGTCCCAACTGGGATAAAATAACCGTGCCCGCCGCTAATTCAGTTGAAGTAAGCGCGGTTAGCGGTGAAGGCTGGACCATGACGCTGCATGAAGGCTGGAAAATCGAGCGGGGTAAATTGGTGAAACAGCAGCAATGACGAGCTCACGGACACCTGTCGTTATAAGCAGCAATGATATTTTCCAAATCCCGGAAACGATGTCCTTTTTTACCTAGCCGATCGGTGATTTCCGGGCAGTTGCGTAAAAGTTGTTGGATGACTTGAATATAGTTTTCCCCATCGAGGCGAACGATGAATTCGGTCCGCGACAAAGACAAATAATACACCTTCTTGCGAGAATCTTGCGATTCCGTTTGAAAGACAAGGGTATTGGCAGACTTAAAATTGCGCGGCACTTCCGGGTCTGGAATCAAAAATAACTGTGCCTTACCGTCTTCAATGGGGCTGACGAAATTGCGATTGGAATTATGGGGCCATACTTTAGCGTAGTAGCGCTTCCATTTACTTTTGTCGGCATTCCCATAAAGAGCGACGCCATAACGCTTTATTTCCTTGGCCTTGTACGTCTTTTTTTCACCATCGAAATCCGTGACCTCAAAATTCTGTTCGACTTCCCAATTGACCCAGATGTCAAGTGGTCCAATCATACCGGTGATGGTATCTCCCGCTTCAGAAATTAAAAATCCCGGCCGCTGGTTTTGACCTTGCACGAATGGAAAACCAATCATCAAAAGGATAACAGCAAACAGCGATTGGCTAATGATTTTCATCTTCTTGGATTCATTGTTATGATCTAATATGATTGAAATTACAGAAAATCAAGATAACCAAAAAGTCGATCGTCACTCTTAACCCATAATGGCGATCATATCGAAGACCCAGCTGCCCAATTCCCTTTTACCAATTACTTCAGATTTATCCATCGCTTCCTTTTTTCCAATGCCCTTCGTAAAAATTCGCCAGGCATAGTCATTGGCGATGCGTACCTCGGAGGTAGGCATTTCTAGGGTGGACGTCAATGGCACCCATTCATTTTCTTCCCACTTAAGGTAGTAAACATGCTCCTCTTCGCCCCAAAAGACGAATTTTACTACATCTCCTTTTTCTCCGCGAAGTGATCGGTAGTGATGCGGTAGGGCTCGAACAGAAGTCTGCAAATATGGCCGCATCCAATGCGTTCGCAATAAAGTTTGATCGGTTGGGTCGACCGCGAATCTAATTTGTTGTTGATGATGCCACTTTTCCGTGTACTCACGAGCAATGTGAAACCAGTTTTGGGATTCCTGTTCTCCGGCCCAACCAACTGAAAATTCAGCTTTCTCGAATGGTGCCAGAGTTTTCAAAAATGCACAGTACTCCTTGCCAGTATCCTCTAATAGGGACACCATCACCGATGGGCTCAGACGCTTCATGGCGGTGACCCAATCGGCATTGAGTCGATTGAGGTAAGCCACCAGATCGGAATGTGAATCGATTGCTCCCGGTGACTCGCCGTAATATCGATCTCTCAACATGGAAAGGGTCCTCAAATTGCCGTCCAGTAGATGAGCGGTTACATCTTTGATCTTCCAGGCCGGTGCCAGGGTTTGTCGGTCCCAATCGGATGGAGATAAGGATTTGAGAAATTGGATTAATTCGCGGTGAATGTCCGGTAGTAGGTCTACCAGGAAAAAGGGTTCCGGTCGTTGCATCTTTCTTTTTTGAGTGACAATAGTATTTTGGAAAGTGAACACGTTACTTTCCACGACAGTTCCCTGTCTTCAGCGCGTCCTGGTAAACGGAAGATACCCGCAGTTAATTTTGCCCCTCCATTTTAAGGTGATAATTGCCTTCGTTCTTGACCTGAAATACCTCACCATCGCTGTTGCGTTGAAAGATCAGTTGACTGCCCAATTCGCCATTTCCCCCGACCAATTGAAAAACATCTCCAGTGACGTGTTCGTAAAAGAATATTGAGTTGGCCGGATCTTCGGTCGGAAGATAGAGGGTCACCAGACCTGTTCCCCAGGTGGAAATGTAGTATTCACTATTCCATGGCTTCAAATTGTAATACCCAACATACTCCTGTAGGTGGACCTCGGAAGGCAGTTTTTCGGGCTCCTCCGCCACCTTGCTAATGATGTCGCTAATTCCCTTCACATATTTCCTTGCAAAGACCCTATTGGCGTTGATTAATACCGCGTAGCCCAGTTTATTCGTCAAATCTAGTCTGATAAAAGAGACATAACCGGGACAAATTCCACCGTGGCTTAGCCATTTGTTTCCATCCTTGTCTGAAAAAACCTCAAAGCCCAACCCCCAAGTCCTCCCTCCACTTTTGCTGGTGGACTGAACATCATGCATTGTCCTAATGGTAGCTGGTTCGAGGATTTCCTTGGCGGTGGCTTCCCTCAACCGGAAATGCCAGGAAGCATATTTGGCCAAATCAAGAACCGTCGTCGACAATCCCGCTACGGATTGCATGGCTCTCGTCTGATAGGTAGCAGCTCTCTTGCGCTTTCCTTCTCTATTACTTGCAGAATAACCAATGGCATGCTCATTCCCGTACAAAGCCTCCTGCAATTCAATATGTGAATCGAGCATACCCAAAGGATTTAAAACCTCCTCTTTCAGATATTTACGATAGGGCCGCCCCGACACGGTTTCCACGATTTGTCCGAGGATGGCATACCCCAAGTTGCTGTACTTTAAATCAGTGCCAACCCCTTCCAGCGTTTCTAATTCCTCCAACTTTAGAAGTAATTCGTCTCTAGTCGGAAAAGGAAAATCGGGAGCACTCCAATAGCTGTGCCCGGAGTCTCTTGGTAATCCCGAAGCATGAGCGAGTATCGATCGAACCGTAACGTCTCCACCTTCGGGATACCTCTGTTTTACTTTAAAAGAGGGTAAGATATCCTTTACCGCTGCATCCAAGTTCAGCTTGCCCTCGTCTACCAGCTTCAAAATTGCCACTGCGGTAAAGGTCTTTGTAATGGAACAAACGCTGCAGATCGTCGTCGGCTCCGCAGGAGTGTTCTTTTCTAGGTTGGCCATGCCAAAGGCACCGCTCCACAACAATTCCTGATCCTTTACCACCATCGCCATTATTCCCGGCATGCTTTCATAGTCCTTTTGGGCGTTCAACCAGATCTCAATCAATCTAATGGCTTCGTTGTATTTCCCTTTGCTTTCTTGAGTATGGCCGATGGACAATGACAGCAATGCTAGATGTAACAAATAGTATTTTTTCATTCTTCGAAATTTTAAACTGTCCCGGTTCGACCTTTTGAAAGGGAAACTCCGAAGAAGATGGAAGGTTACATAGCGAGGAACGACCAATTATTTCAAAATTATCGGATAGAAAAGATTACCGGGAGTTGCATTTTTCGATGGCCTTCATATCGCTGTCCTTTCGCAACTACTGAATGGAGTGATTCGAGCGCACCGAGGATGGCACGATCAAAAAAAGGAGAAACACTCTTGATGATTTTGACTTCTTCAAGCGCTCCTGATTCAGCTACTTTCACCTCTACAACTCCAGTACCCTCAAATCCATATTGCTGCATCACCTCCGGGTATTCGATATTATCCAATAAGTGTTTCCGCATTTTCTGCATGGCCGATTGGGTGTGCTGTGCGGAAAAATTGATGCCTTTTTCCGCTTCGACGTACACTGCATCAGATACGCCCTTCTTATTTCCAGGATGGTAGGCGATCGTCGATTGGGCATAGGTAGAGAGGGCAAACAACATGAGGACAAGAAAAACGGTCAATGATTTCATGATGAGTTTATTTAATCAATTAAAAAAGAAAAATAGATCGGTTTAAAACCTAGATCGTTTAGTCTAAGTTGGTGCGAAAAAACAACCTAGATCAATCAGTCTAGGTTTGTGCAAAAAAAATGAGCTAGTCTTCCAACAACTTCAAACTTGCGTTGACGGCGCTTTCTACCAGTAAACTATTCTCGGCGATGCGACCAATCATCGTAACACTTTGCATGGTATTGGTTAGGACTCTGGCCAGATCCCGAATATCCTTGGAATCGGAAATTTCTCCAATTTGGCGGGCTCGATCCAAAGCCAGGTAAAACAATTCTTCGACTCTCCTTAAGTAATGTTGAACGACTTTCCGGATATCTTCATCCGCACTCGTATCCAGTGCCATCGTAACTGAAATGAAACAGCCTTGATACTTGGGTTGGCAACTTTCTTGAACCAGGTACTTAAAAACGAAGCGAATGCTCTTTAGCGGAGAGGTTCCGTAGGATAAACTGTCTTTCAGTTGAGCAAGAACAGAATCCACATAGTATTGCAGCGCTTTTATGTATAAATCCCGCTTACTTCCAAAGGTATCGTATAGACTCTTGCGACCAATTCCCATTGCCTGCTGAATCTCGCCGACGCTGGTCGCTGCATAGCCCTTTTTCCAAAGCAACATCATCGCTGTTTGCAAGGCTTTTTCCGGATCAAATTGTTTCGGTGGTCCGTATCCCATGGAGCAAAGATAATAAACCTAGACCAATTAGTCAAGGTTTATAGGAATCGGTAATCACCGGCTTATCTCAACTTTCACTAAAAGGCCGGACGGCAGATCGATCGCCAGGCGCTGGCCGGCTTCTTCTACCCGCACGGTCTTCGAGAATTTTCCGTTCAAATTCACTTGATAAACACCTTTTTTCAACGCCCACATCCGCATGGTTACCTTTTGAGTCGTTTTGGCGTGATTAAAGAGGGATACTTCCAAATGCCGGTTCGAATGGTCTTCGACTAAAGCAGTAAAGCCGGGTTGGATCTGATCCCAGGTGACGGCCATATACGGTGAGGTCCCATTATCGTTCATATCCCCCGTCAGGGTTGCCTTCAGGATATTGGAAGACACGCGACCACGCTGGCCGGGTCCCGCAGCATAAATTCGATCCGTGAACCAGGTATCCTTGGTTTGGCGAGCCCAATTATAACCGATTTGGTCATTGAATTCCCGTAAGCTTTTCAGGAGTGGGGCTTCATCCTTATGCAAACGAAATTTCAGATACGAAGAACCGTATTCAGATAATAAATCGTCGTAATCCGAGAGCCCCGTCAACAAACGCCACTGACCGGCCAGTGCCCAGAAATCAGCTCTTTTCATAAAATGAGCGGCCGCCCAGGCCGCCGAACCGGCGGGGCCATCCGCGTTCCGATATTGGTCGACCATCGCCAGGGTACGTTCCAATGGGAAGAGCAATTCCTTTTTTTGTTCGTATTGCCAAAGAAAAAGCAATTGGTCCAACATCATGGCATCGCCCCTAAAATCGTAATAGGGCCAGTACATATTGGCCTGATACCAATTGGGTTCATCCCCATTTACCGCACCGTCCGACAATCGATAAGATGCAGGGAAAAGGCCGACCGGTTTGCCTTTGGATTCATCTTTGGCAAGAGACAACCAACTTCGGGACCAATTCGTCAAAAGGTTGCGGACAAAATCGTGCTCGGGATTACGCCAAAGCCAGTACCGCAAGACCTTCGTTGTTCGTGTATTCATGGGCACATCCCGATTGCGGGGCGGACGTTCATCGATGCCGGAGCTCGAATACCAACTGGACTTAAAAAAGAGGCGGCCATCCGAGTCCTTTCCGGTCCATAACGAGTCCATAAGATGGGCCGTCGGTAGTGCCCGGCGATGCAGGGCTTCATCGTCGGAAGCTGCGATCAATAGCGGAGCCGTATCCGAGATGAATTCGGAAGCGTGTTCCACGTCCGAAATTTGACGGGCAAAACCATTCCGAACTTTTTTGCTATACCAAACCCCATCGGCCAGTCTTCTCAAACCGAGAATAGCCAGTGAATCCCCGGTATAAAACAGGGGATACCAAAAACGCAATGCCTCCACATCATCCCCATACTTGCCTCCCATTTCTCCGTTAGGGGCCTGTCTTTCCACCACCCAGTAGTGAACCAATTGCCGTAAACGGTGCAGGCCGACCGCCTGTGCTTTGGACCATTCGGGAGCTTGGTCCACCAAATCCGGCTCGGGAAAACTATTCCGAAAGTATACTCCTTGGTACATGCGCAATAAGGTATCCTGTGGATAACGCTCCAGCAAAAGGGCAAAATCCCGCTGTGCGGCCATCCGGTCCGCCTCGTGATCGTATTCGTGGTCCAGATGATACATCAGACGCGCTTTGAGCCACAGTGCCCTTTCGTACAATGGATGCATTGATTGCTGCGTAATGGGATCGAGCAACATGACTCCTTGCTGAAATTTTCCGATCATGGAAAGATCGTAAAGATTGGTACTCCATTGCCACCCACGCATTTCCAAAAACGTTTCGGTCAGGTGCAACCACTCCGCTTCCAGCAACAGCTTATAAATCCAGGCCTCATCAGGCTGATTCCTCGATTCAAAACGAAGAATGTCGACGAGTGGCTCCAGGGGTTTTGGAGCATGGCTCATTTTCCCGTAGGCCTCGGCCATTCCCAAGATCCAGTTTTGACGATCGCCGGGTACCTTCCGTAGCGGAAAGGCCAGCAGGTTTGCCGCCAAAAGCCGGATACTGTCTTGTCCTCCCTCTAATTCTATGCTCAATTGACCATCCGTTACCTCTACGGGCGTCCTCCAGATTTTCACTTGTGGAACCACTTCTTCCGGTGGTTCCGGGTTATTGCGGACCGGATGTAGTGTCTGTTCCTGCCTTATTCGGTTGATTGCGATTTGCCAGGTAGAGGTGAGCTCCAGGCCAGCATTCAAAAACAACTGCAATTCATACTTGCCATCGGGTACTTCCAATTGCCAGGCAAGTCGATCCCCGGTCACACCATCCATCCAGGTCGGAGATCGCCACGCTCCGTATTGCTCATGAGTAAATTCGGATGCCGGTGCTGCATCCCAAGTTAGATTGCCAGCATCGTCTTTAGCTCTTACCTGTTGGCAGTCTGCTACTTCCAACGCTCCAAAATCATACCGGAATACTTGTGCATACAAAGTGGTAAGCTCTAGCAAAGTCAAAACAAATAAACAGGAGAAAGTCTTTTTCATCCTTCAAAATTTTGAAAATTCAGTTGGGAATGCGCACAACGTCGGCGTCGGCAAACAAATGCGAAGAAACGGTTAGGTCCAGTTCTTCTTCGTCATAAAGAGCAGGCGGCACGCCGATATCACCGAGATAAAGGGTTCCTCGGTAGGGGCGCACAGCGTCGGTCAGTAAGCCTTTCTTCGGCAAGGCCAAGGTCAGCGTCGCGGCAGCCTTGACAGCTGGTTCAAAAACCTCCCCATTCGTCAACTCAATGCCGGACGGTGTGTCGAGCGACAAAACCGGTATCTGCTGCGCATTCAACCAATCGATCGATCGTCGAACCAAGCCGTACGGTGCCCCCTTTAGACTGTACCCGACTAATCCATCGATCAAGAGATCGGCCTGAATCATCTCCGGCAATTCTTCCACACTACGGATCAAAACCTTCATATTTTTCAATATGCTCAGTTGATGCTGTGGAATCGGGGTCATATTCTCCTCATTCGACGAAAGATAGACGCAAACGTCGATCCCCCAATTGTGCAGACGGCGGGCACCGACCAGCGCCCCTCCCCCATTGCCTCCCGGTCCGGCCAATACTACTGCCTTAGCTTTTCCGGAAGTAGTTCGCCGTTTTAAAAAGGCTTCCATTGCTACAATTGCCAGACATCGCCCGGCGTTTTCCATCATTTGGATGAGGTCAATACGGTAGCCTTCGATCATAAGGCGATCAACTATGATCATCTGCTCCGTGGTTATCGAAGGTACTTCTGAAGTGGCATCGGGAATTCTGTCCATAAGCGGATCTTTAAATACCTTCCTACTAAAGTATGAATTTTGGACCGGTATCAAAGATTCCTACTAAAGTATGAATCCGGTCAGAGACCTTTTTCGTTCATTGACCATGATAGTCAACCACTTTTCAACATCAATTACAAATCATGAAGGAATTAACACCAAAAGTAACTGGAATCGGCGGTATCTTTTTCAGATCAAAGGACCCAAAAAAAGCCCGTGAATGGTACCATCAGCATCTAGGACTAGCCGTTAATGACTACGGCTCCTCGTTCGAATTTAGAAATGCACACCGCCCGGAGGAGATCAACTATTTGCAGTGGAGCCCCTTTGATCAGGGTACGGATTACTTTGCCCCTTCCGAAAAGGAATTCATGATCAATTACCGGGTTCAGAACATCGAAGGGCTACTTGATAATCTCCGGGCGAAAGGCGTCCAAATAGTGGGCGAAATCCAATCCTTCGACTACGGAAAATTTGCACACATCATGGATCCCGAAGGCAACAAAATAGAACTGTGGGAACCGGTTGACCGCGTCTTCACCGAAATGGGTGGTGAGACAACCAAGTAATCCTCTATTCACCAAGAGAGGCTCGTTCAGGGCGATCGTCCGGAAGTTGTCTTCAAAATTAATGCCGTCTATATCGTTCCATGCCCGCCTTTCTTGATATGAAGTTAAACCCTGAATAAAAAAAATGATCGTTTGTTTGCATCTACGAAAAATATCGTATACATTTATCGTACGAAATTTATCGTAGATTAAATTTTCACTATGAAAAAACCTACAGAAGCCGAATTAGACATCCTTGCCATTCTCTGGCAACACGGGGCGTCCACAGTGCGGCAGGTACATGAACGACTAAGTGAACAAAGAGAGATCGTATATACGACTACGTTGAAGAATCTCCAGTTGATGATGGACAAGGGTTTGGTCAGGCGCGACACTTCCCAAAAAAGTCACATTTATGAAGCCGCGATTCAACCGGAAATGTTGCGGGAAGATATGATCGACAAAGTAGTCAATACCGTATTTGCTGGTTCTCCTTTGAAATTAGTCATGCATGCGCTTGGGAATCGCCCTACCAGTGCCGAAGACCTGGCCGAGATAAAAAAAATGATTGAAGACCTAGAAAAAAAACAATAGAACATGTTTCACCAATTATTACCCGACGCGATCGTTCAAGCGGGTGGTTGGACCATCCTCCATTCGCTTTGGCAAGGGGCTTTCATTACCCTACTGTTATTTCTTTTGTTACGCAACATCCCGAAACAAACACCAGCCCTGCGTTATCATTTGTGTCTGGGAGCACTGATGGCACTCCTGGCGGGAGTATTTTGCACCTTTTTGCTCTACTACCAGCCTGGAGTTGGCATCGGAGCCACGGCTACGGGGGGACTATTACCTATGGATGCAACCAATTCCCCAATATTCGCCGGCGGATTGACCTGGCAGGACCGTCTGGCCGGCCTCTTTCCCTTTCTATTACAAGTTTGGTTGGCCGGCATCATCGTAATGGGATTGCGAATGCTTTTTGAAGTGTTGTATCTGCAAAGATTACGGTCGGTCAAAACTCAGGCAGTCGAGCACCATTGGATACAAGAGCTCGATCGGCTTGCCCGGAAAATTGGCATCAATCACTACGTCGATCTGCGGGAAAGTGCTTTGGTCAATGGTCCCCTGCTCATTGGTTTTTTCAAACCGGTAATTCTTCTGCCGGTCGGCCTGTTGGCCAACCTCACTCCCCTTCAAGTAGAATGTATCCTTGCTCATGAATTGGCGCATGTTCGGCGGATGGATTATTTGATCAACTTCCTACAGTCCATCGTCGAAGTAGTATTGTTTTTCAACCCTGCTGTCTGGTGGATATCCAGCCAAATCCGGGAAGAGCGCGAACACTGTTGTGACGAGATGGCCATACGCACTACTTCGGACCGAATGACACTTGTCAAAACCTTAACCCAATTGGAGGAATGGCGCCTGCAAAGCCGTCGACTTAGCCTGGCGTTCCAAGGGCGCCCCGCCGGTATTCTGAGCCGGGTACAACGCCTGCTAGGGCTTGAATACCAGGCCACCAATTACAGCAAAGGGCTCTGGAGTCTGACTATTTTTTCCATCATTTTTGGTTTCGCGGTCATGGAGCATAAAAAAGCTGCCGATGTTGATCAACCCATAACAGAAATGCTGCCCCTTGAAATCACGGAAAGACCATCTGTTATCATCGACACCATTCCCTTTGAAGAGCTCAAGAAAAAAATAGCTGCAGTTCAGGAGGAAATGCAACAATTACAGGAGAAAATGATGAAGAGTCCGGAAATGGAACGCATGCAAGAACTGAGCAAAGCATATCAAAAAGAAATGGAGCTGGCACAAGAACAATTCAGGAATCAAAATGGAGGTTACGAAGAGTTGATGCGCGAACAGCAGCAGATCGCCGAACAGATGGAACGCATGCAACAGGAAGTTTTACAAAGTAGTACGTTCAAAGCACTGGATGCAGAACGGGAAAGACTAACCGTAGAGTACGAACGAAATGTCGACAAAATCACGGAAGCCTTCATCGACCGTCCCGTGGAAAAGTCTTTCAAATTGGACTCCCTGCGACACGTCTACGAAAAATTGCAGGAAATGCTCGAAATGAAGTTTGAAAAAGCCTTCGGCGAAACGCAGAAAAAAATGGAGGCCTTCGAACGATCTAACCATTTCCGGGAAATCGAGCTTAAAATGCAAGCCATGGAACGCAACATGGCCGAAGTAATGGAAGGTAAGGTTAAGCCGATGGAAAAAGAGATGGAACGCCTGGAAATAGAATTGGGCGAGCAATTTGAAAGAAGAATGGATCAATTGTCCGAACAAATGGAAAAACTACAAAGGGAGTTGTTTCAAATACTTGAATTACGGAAACAAAAATAACTGCGAGTAACCTTTCAAGCAAAGAAATCGTCATCATAGCAAAATCATTGCTTTACTATGAAAATGCTTCCATCGTCGATTTCTTTGCTTTTCTTCATACTTTGTCACATCCCCTCTGCTGGTCAACATCAAAGCAAGTCAAGTTCATTTTCCTTCATTTTCGAGGATTTTAATTATCGAGGATTCGTAGACCATCCCGCCGATCAAAAAGCAAATGCCCTTGTTTTATTGATCCCAGGTTCGGGCAAAACGGACTTCATGGGTTCCGGCCCCTGGGCCGAATGGTACCGCAAGTTAAGCAATCATTTTACCGGTCTGGGACTGGCCGTTTGCGCGTGGGATAAAGCGGGTTGTGGCAAAAGCGATGGTCAGTTCGATCCACAGCAGTCCGTACAAAGTAGCGCAACGGAGGCGCTGGCAGCCATCGAAGAGCTACGCCGCCAAAAGATTGAAGGCTCGGATCGCATCGGACTTTGGGGAATCAGTCGAGCCGGCTGGATCTGTCCACTCATTCTCCAGGCGGATACTTCTATCGTGTTTTGGATATCGGTGAGCGGAGTAGATTCATTGGAAAATACCGACTATTTGCTGCGGTCGAATCTGCTCATCGAAGGAAGGAGCGAAGCAAAAGTGGAAGCCCTGCTCGCCGAACGGCAAGAGGGATTTCGGCTTTTTGCCAGTGGCGCTCCGTTCGAAGCCTATACGAATGCCACCCAAAACCTGCAAAAGGATCCATTCTATACAAAGATGTACGGCTCCTTCACCAAGACTTCCTACGAGCAAGAGCAAGGCGCATTCCGCAACAGCAAAGAAAAGATGAAGATTGATGAAACCTCCGGCCGGCTGATATTTTTTCCGGGGTTCCGGAAGGTAGTCCGTTCCATATCTTGTCCAGTCTTGGCCGTTTTCGGAAAAAAAGATGCTCAGATCGACTGGCGAGCAGCCCGACAATTTTATCAAGAAAACATTGGACAAGAAAGTAAAGCCACGATAGATGTCGTCACACTGCCGGACTGCAACCACCTATTGATGAAATGCAAAACCGGCGGTTATTTTGAAGACCCATCCCAATTCAATTTTGCCGTATGTGATGGTTACTACGAAGCGATGGCAGATTGGCTCAGAAAGCAATTTAATTTTTGAAAGCTCCATATTAAAACAATCAAATATCGGAGCGATACCGGCCGACCATCCTCAAAGTCGGCCGGATCACCCCTACACCTAGATCCTAATCTTGTATCTGAAAATGGGTCCTATTCGGCACTGGCGAAACTCGCTGCTGTGCCCAAAACTGAAGCAGATATTCATTTAGATTAACTCATTCATTAAAAACGGCCGTCCCGGGTCGCCACCTTTACGGATGGCTTTGAACAGACCGAGGATTGACACGACCCGGTCGACCCCCTGTTGTTGATAAAGAGTTCCAGCTCCAGTAGCTGTCATATTTTAGTCGGCAAGGGGAATCTAGGGAGAGATATTATTGTTCATAGTCCCTGCATTACGTCAATGATACTAAACCGGCTCTTCAGATCGAAGAATTAAACCCCGATCGAAGAGCTGTCCATCGTTAAATTGATGGTTGTAAATAGGATAGTAGATTTACTTGATATGTAGAATGACAAATGTAGGCAGAGATCACGCCATAAACCATAAGGGGATTCCCGTATTCCCTTTGAAAATCGCTTTTATCCAAACGAAATAATCCAGTATCCGTAAAATAAGGGGACACCCTTAGCGGTTGTCGACCCATATTTGTTCCATTAATCAACCATTGATCCATGCTGGTGAGAAAATCTTAATTTTGAAACATGTTCAAAGTCTCCAATACCTCGACTAAAGTCTTATTGCTTATTACTGGCCTTCTATGGATGATCTTGATGCCATCACGGGGCGTCGGGCAGGCTGAATTGGATCCGCTCAAAGCCGCAGTACTGCAAAGCACGGACTCGATGGAACGATTCCAGCTTCTGGATTCCTTTGCCCGGAAAGTCTTCACGATCGACATCGATACCTTCATAAAATACAATGAAATATTCATTGATCTGGCCCTCGAACTCAAAGAGTATGACGCTGCAGTATCTGCATCCGGACGAATGGCCTATAGTTACAACCGTCATAAAAACGACCTGAAAACGGCCATCGACTTTATCGAGGCCATCAGACCTTATGAGGATAGTTTGAAGACAACCTACAGCAGAGGCGCTATCTATTCCAGTTTGGGAGGTATCTACTTCAGTGGCGATCAATATGAGAAGGCCATTGAACAATACGACAAAGCACTGGAAAGATTCGGCAAAAAGGACTCCCTTTTCATTGCTGACATGTATCTGTTCAAAGCACAGGCTTTTGGCCTAAGCGGTCAATTTTTGCCATCGATCCAAAACAGTCGAAAAGCCTATCAAATATACGAAGCCAAGGGTGACACCACCTACATGATTGAAGTATTGGCCGAACTGGCCGATATTTATAGCCGGAACGGACTGTATGACAAAGCCATTGCCGAATACCTCCTGAGCGATAGCCTTTCCAGACAACACAACTTCCCCCATCGCTTGTTTGTCAATGCTTTTAATGCCGCGACCACTTACAAAAAGATGGGCAACACGAAGCAACAACTCGATCACCTGGAAAAGGCCCTCCAACTTTTTCCGACGCTTTCCATGCCCAACTACGAACAGCAATTTACCCTCTGGTGTACCATGGTCATTTATCACTCTAAAGCCGGAACATTGGTGGAGGCTAAATCTTTTCTTGACTCGGCCGAAGTCAAAAGTGATTTTCATACCGGCTCTGCCCTCACTCAAGGTGCCTATCTGCAAGCAAAACTGGCTTATATGTTAGCCACCGAACAATGGACGGAAGCCCTGCCATTTCTCCATCAATTGTTAAACTTGACAGAAAACTGGAAAGACTATGAGATGAGAATGGACGCACTGGATTATGCAGCACAGTTTTACCATGTTTTGGGAGATTCCAACAAGGCTTGGACACATTTGACAGCCTATCACGAATTGAAAGACTCCATTTTTGAAAAAAACAACCAAAATCAGTTGCTGTATTATCAAACCGCTTTTGAAGCCGAGCGCAAGGAAAAAATATTGCATCAGCAAAAATCCGAGATACAGCAAATACAAAAGGAACGGGACGCTACCGAAAGGTTAATGATCATCGCCATGACTGGTTCGGGGTTAGTATTCGGCATCATGTTCTTAATTCACTTTTGGCGCCGATCCAGAAGAGAGAAAAGATTACAGGAGGACTTCGCTAGTCGTCTGATTGAACAGCAGGAAAATGAGAACAAAAGGATATCTGAAAACCTGCACGATGGCCTCGGACAAAGCCTATTATTGATCAAAAACCAGGTCATCCTCAATAAAGATGAAGGTGCCCAAAAAATGGTCGACCAGGCCATTGCCGAGGTAAATTCCATCTCCAAAGCTTTGCATCCATTGCAACTGGAACAATTGGGTCTTACCGAAGCCATTCGCACCAATATATCCACCCTGGATCAAAATTCTGAAATCTTCTTCTCGGCCGATTTGGAATACATCGACAACCTCTTCCCTAAAACAAAAATTGTAAACATCTACCGAATTGTCCAGGAAGTATTATCCAATGTAGTCAAACATTCCGGAGCGCAAGCTTGTCGGGTAGAATTGAAAAAACTACAACAACAAGTCTTATTGGTCGTTCAAGACAATGGCCGAGGATTTGAATTCACCTCTGAGTACGAAAAGATTGGTAGTCTGGGCCTGAAGACCTTGCGAAGTCGGGTCCAACAACTCAAGGGCCAGTTGCTTTTCGATACCAAAAAAGGAAGTGGCACCCTGGTAAAAATCATGTTTCCCATTAACCCCGTTTAAGTACTTAGTAAACTGGAAAGAATTATGAAGATCTTGATTGCCGACGATCACCCACTATTACTTCGCGGGTTGTACGACTTCCTGAAGTCAGTCGGCTACCAAAACATCATCGATGCTAAAGACGGATTGGAAGCCTACAATTCGATCCTGAAGGAAGAACCGGATCTGGCCATCTTGGATATCCGGATGCCGAAACTGTCTGGAATCGAGGTAGCCAGAAAATGCCGAACCAATCACGTCAAAACTCGGATCATACTCATTACGCTGCACCAGGAAAAAGAACTATTCGATCAAGCCTATCAGTTGGGAGTAGCCGGCTACATTTTCAAACAGTTTACCCTTGTTGAAATACACGAATGCGTCAAGGAGGTTTCTGCCGGGAGACAATATTTTAGTCCCCAATTAAAAGAGTACTTCCAATTTGATCGACCAAGGCATCCTCATCTGGACCAGCTGACCCCCTCCGAAAGAAAGATCCTACGGCTGATCGCCAAAAATCACACCACACCACAGATCGCAGACATGCTCTTCATTGCAGCCAAAACTGTGGAAAAACACCGTAGCAACATTAGCAAAAAACTGGGCCTTTCCGGCAAGACCAACAGTTTGTTACTTTGGGCCAAGCAAAATGAAGGGAAATTAGACTAACCTCAACTTCCAGGTAAAGGAATGTCCCGTAAAGCTGTTTCCGAATTTTTGGCACAGTTTTTTCATATACAAAATAAAATAATACAATAAATAAAAATATGGACATTCAGATTTTTACCATCCCTTTCGATCACACATCAAAAAGTTTTTCAAATGATGTCGTTACCCAATTCTGCAAAAACAAGAAAGTCATCCATATTCAGACCCAATTTTTCCACCAGGGAGATCAACCCTTCTGGTCCGTAGCCGTTCAATACGAACGTGCTTCCCCCAGCACAAAAAAACCGGCAATCCCCCCATCTTTCAGTACCGCTCTTTCCCAACTTGAACTGTCTTCCCCTTCTCGGCGATCCCATCGGGAATGGCCCGCTCTCGACCTGGAACTCACCTTTGAAAAATTTTAGGCAGCCCTGCGCCGTCCCAGCATCATTTGATCACGTACCAAGTGTATCCTTTTGCGGGCACTTCCAGCTCCAGCTCCAACTCATAATTACGGCTTAGCGGCAATACTTTCGACGACCCATCTTCATGGACTACGACCGCTTGCTCCGTCAATCCGGTATAATAGATCGGCACCCGTATGGAACGAGTTATCTTTTCCTCCAATGGATTAAATACCATCAACATTCCCTTTTCCACACCTCCCGGGTTGACGTTCAGCCAATAATCCAGATCTCTTCCGTCGGCTCGCCGAAGGTGAATGATATCTCCTTCCAAAACCTCCCGGTGATTTTTGAACCATTCAACAACCGACCGAACCATTTCCCGAGTTTGTGGAGCGTCGTAAAGACGGGGGCCCCGGTAACAGGCCTGGACTCCTCCTCCCAGATTACTTACCAGCATTTGGCGGTAGTGGTCCAGATGTTTTTCCAAGGGCTCGATGGTCGCCGCCGCACCCCCACCGTGATATTCCGTCAGTGGAACGAACATCCACCCCATTGAGGGAGTCTTTGTCCACGAGCCATCGTAGATGTTTTGTCGGGTATGAAGGACTTGCTGTGCCCGGGGCAAACTCCAATTGACTTCCCGGTAACCCATACCACACTTATTCGAGCCACTTAAATAGTAGTAATCCGGCACATTGAGATAAATGCCTTGAGCCCGGCACCATTTGTAAAAGGAAGCAATGACCTGGTATTGGTTCCAACGGGAATCCGAAAATCCGCGATGTCCGGGATGCGACTCCGAAGTGCAGACGTCGCCGGGATAAGAGCCATCGTGTTCCAACAAGGAAAAACCAGTCTGACGATAGAAGTCGTATAACTTCTGAAAATAGGCATTTCCCCACTCGCTGCCAATACAAGGAGAATGGCCAAAAGTGGGCTTTTCTCCCGGCGGCATAACAACATCCTGCTCCGGTCCGATGCTTCTTGAGGCCAAAAGAGAGTATCCGCCAATTTCGATCCCTTTGGCATGAGCATAGTCTGCATATTGCTTCATTTTAGAAAGGTAGGCCTCGCTGTCGTCTTCGATATTAAATCCACTACCAAATGTCAGGATGACCATTTCAAAGCCAACCTCTGCGCATTGATCAATCGCTTTTTTGACTCGATCCCAATCTGCAAAACGAGCGTGCATCATCAACGGGTTTTCCGTTATCCACGGCGCCAACGTTCGGTACATTCTTCGCAGCGATAGACCTTGACGCTCTCTTTCGTAACTATCGTAGGGCAACATAAAAGTTCGGAAAGTCTTTAACTCCTCTCCGGGAGCGATCTCCTGCTCGGGGCCGATCTCGGGAGAAACCGTTAGCAGACAAGGGGTCTGTTTCAAGTAATTAACCTGGGTGTGGTAATCGGGGTCAGGGCCCCAATGAACGACGTGATGATTGGCATCATCTACATTGAAACTGGCAAAAGCATAGTCGGTTTCGACATGAATATTGGGTTTTCGTACATTGTATTTTCGACTCTCCACCGCCGATCCGTACTCTACCGCCGCCAGAAGCTCGCTGGTGAAGCCATTCAACACCCAGGCATCCGTTGCAGTGTTTTTAATGGTCAGCCACTTGACAACGACCGGAAGACCATCGTACATTTCGTAATGTACTGAAACCAGTCCTCGCCCTTCTGGTATTTGAAAGTCCAGACGCAAATGAATGCCTTTGGGTGGCCAGCTTAAACCAGCCGCATGATACCGGACCCTCTTCCAGGTGAGCGGTGTATCCGGTTCCTTTACCTCAAAACCGGTAAAGAGCAAACTACTAGTGTCTCGGGTTAATTGATCGACGTCCGAACGACGTAAAAAGGCATAATTCGTTTGTCCCTTTAAACCACCAATGGGAAAGGTAGTGCTGTCGATGACGAGGATTCCTTCTGGCTTTACACCCCGCAACAAAGTCTCACCGGTCATGAGATTTTCAAAACCGATGGCAGCAGCGTTGGGTTCCAGTTTAAAGGTCTTTTTCAACAGGCCGTTTCCCAAGACGATTTCATTGGGTCGGTCGCTCTGATAGACACCGGCCTGATAGGAAGCACCGTCGAGCAGCCAATCGGGTCGGTCCTGATTCGACCAATCGGGAAGTTCCGGCAATTGGTGCTGCGACAAACTGGATCCAAGACCCATAAAAAAGAAGAGAATGCTCAGTAAAGTTGTATTACTACTCATGGGAAATGATTACCTGATTTTACCCTAATAAAGGTAAAAAATCCGTTTTCATCACCACAGGAGACGAAAAAAACAACATCGACCGAAAGATGAAGAGAACCGTTGCCCGAATCGAGCGACAGAAGTTTTTATAATTTTGTAAGATGAATATACAAAGCAGAAAATCAACTTTTAGGCTGCTCCTCATCCTGGCATTCGCAGGTAATCAACTGGCGTGTCAACAGCAGGAAAGGAACAAGACTCCGCTCCAGACTCGAAGTCAATTGGTAGCTCAAAGAGCGGAAACTTTTTTTGCTACTTTTGCCCAAAGAGCGGACTGGCAAAAATTCTGTTCCTTCTATCGCGAAGACCTAGTCTTCGACGACATTACCTTACAAATTCACCTGGACAGTCTTTGGCAATTCAAACGGTTTTACGATTGGGAAAATGAAACCGATGTTTTTCGAAAACTGACTCCCGAGCAAGAACATTTAACGGTGGAAACACTCATTGCTAATGATAGTGTTGCCGTAGCAAGAGGACATTTGAATCCATTTTATTATCGAGATCAACTGGTGGATGTGGAATGGGGTATGGATTTTACCATTTGGATATACTTTGACGAAAACCTGCAAATTCGCAAGCAGATCGATTGGATCGAATACGACCCGGTCGTCCTGGAAGGCGTGGTCGAGCACTACCGGAAAAATGGCGTTGGAGCATTACCGGCCTGGCTTGATTTGAGCAGGTGATCACGACCACAGATGTCATCGGGTTCACTCTATTTGGCGGGAGCATCCTCTCTTTCAGCTAAGGCCCGAGTGACCATATCCATCCACTCATCTTCCTCGCCGGGGTCTGGCATGACAAATCCACCTTCCATCACCCATTTGGCTTGGATTTCCAACAAGTTGATATGGATCTTGTTTTCAGCAATCTGCAGGATTTGGGCGCATTGATCCGTAAAAGTCGTCCTCAATTTTTCTACGGCAGCTTCTGTCCTGCCGGCCCTAACATTAGCATGGATGTACAATTCCTTATCCTCAATCAGGGGAATCCCATCGGAAAACAATACATGAACAAATTGCTCAGGAGCCACCATGATCCTACAGTGAGCCTCCGTAAACAAGTTAACCAATGTCTGTTTAACGGTGTCTGAAAGGCGTTTATGTGACGTAAGACTGTATACCGGCATAATGATTCGATTTAAGATTTAAAGAGTAAGATTGCTCCCTACATATTTACCCTTAGTTTGTAATAACCATTGGTCCACTTGGATGTTAATGCGGCGGCTTTCATTTTCAAACCGATCCAGCGTCGATGTCGCGGGTGGACCCGATTGGTCTGTGCAGCAAAAAATTGATTGACGAAGGATGAATTGGCCACGCTGATCACAGAATCCAGCGGAGAGATCTTAAAATTATTCAGCAGAAATTGCGAATACAGATGCATTAATTCCTCCCTTTTTTCCTTTGTTATCTCCTCCCCTACTTCGATCATGATGATGGTTGCTTCCGACAATTTCCGTTCAGAATAGGCATACCCTTTCGGCATGATCCTCCATAAAACTGTTAACTTTTCCCGACTGTAATGCTGACTGTAAATTTCTTTAAACCCGGCTTCGATCTTTCTTATTTCAGCCTTTAAAAACATATTCTCCTGAACAATGCAAACTATTTTCTTCATCTCAAATCTAGGTTTGGTTGTATGGATTCTTAAAGGATACCTCAATTAAAGATAAGACACTTCTACGACTTACGTGATCAGACCTGTTGACCTTCCGTAACAATTGTTCGGCATTGATTGACCCGATCGGTTTTGCTTTTTAATTTATTTTACTCTATATTTGTAGAGCATACAATAAAAATGTAGAGCAAATGCGGTTTACCAAAGCAGAAGAACAGGTCATGAAATACCTCTGGTACCTTGAGAAGTGTTTCTTTCGGGAATTAAAGGAGCAGTTTCCGGACCCAAAGCCTGCCACCACCACCATTAATACGCTATTAAAGAGGCTGATTGACAAGGGCGCCGTCGATTACAAATTGTACGGTAATAGTCGGGAATACTATCCTGTGATCTCCAAAGACCAGTATTTTTCAAAGCATGTCAACGGTTTAATTCAGAACTATTTCAATAATTCCATTGAACAATTTGCCTCCTTTTTCACCAGAGAAGTGAATGCCAGTGACGAAGACCTGAGAAAGCTCCGCGACATCATTGATGACAAACTAAATGACCATTCCGATGATTGAATACCTGATCGAATCATTTCTTTGTTTATTGGCGTTGTGCCTGCTCTTTGAGTTGTTTTTCAAGAGGTCGAGACACTATCGAATCAACCGGGTAGTCTTGTTATTTTCGGTCTTGTTTTCACTGATTGTTCCACTTTTCAGTATTTCTACAACCCAACTTTCTTTTCCACAGTCGTTACAAAGTGAATCGATGATCCAGGTGATCTCCCTGGTCAACTATCTGCCGAATACACCGTCGGCTCCTTTAGCTGATTCGGATTTAGCTTTTGATCCTCTTTTTCTCCTTTCGATCGTTTATACGATTGTGGTTCTCTTCTTATTCTTGAGATTGATCCTGCACTTAAGCTTACTGGTTGTTCGAGGATGGCTGGCAGAACGGACAACATTTGACGGGCATGAATTGAGGTTAATCGACGAAGAAGTAACCCCTTTCACCTTTTTTCATTCCATTTTTGTCAGTAGAAAATCTTTTGAAAACCAAATATTGGACAGACAATTGATCTTGCACGAAATCGCCCACAAAAGTCAATGGCATACAATAGATATTCTATTCATCGAGCTGGTTCAAGTCTTTTTTTGGTTTAATCCAATGGTTTACATCATTAAGCGCTGGATCAGAACAAATCACGAGTACCTGGCCGACGATTTTGTGTTAAGGTCCGGTGTTTCCCAGAGGGAGTATGCCGAAAAATTACTACAGCACACTTTTCCCGATAAGTATGCCAGATTGGTAAGCGGTTTTAATCACCTACTCATAAAAAAACGATTGATTATGTTGACAAAATTTCAAAGCAAAAGACCTTCGTCTTTTCGTTTCTTGCTGCTCCTTCCGGTAGTTTCTCTGCTTTTCACCGCAACTGCCTTTTCGAATGTCGCGGTACCGGATTCGGTTATACCGGGAATTGAAAACAACCTTGACGAAGAAGGTACTTTACAAGCGGACAAGATTGTTTGGTCTAGCGAGGACAATAAGGTTTACCTCCACGGAAAAAATATACGGGTAAAACACGGCGATAATGACTTTAAAGTAAATGGAAGAGCCTCCTATCTGGGAGAGGTACATTGTCTGGTTGTTGATGGTAAGACGGTTGCGATGGATTCGCCGATCGATGTCAAAGGAAAGAGTTGCAAGGTAGTGAAATGGGACGCAGAGGCAGCCAGAAAAAAATTCGGCAAAAAGGGACAGAAAGGAGCGGTCGAGATCTGGTCTAACTAGCAAGATTTCACTCCCAGTGGTCTGGCGGATCTTCCGGTGTCCGGTTTAACATGCCTCTCTAACGCAGACATCCGTCCGGCTACTTTGATTTAACGACAACAATCTTATCTAATGGAGGGCATCGATTCAGTCCTCTGTTTCCCAACTCCGGTAAATAGACAGTGTTTCCAGGTGATGTGCCTGAACGTCGCCCGGAATCTTAAAATTATTGTAACCAATGGGGCCTTCGTAACCATATTTCTTCAAAAGCCGGTAAAAGTGAGCTACGTCGAAGTCGCTGGTTGAAAGTGCTTGCACTACATCGCTCCAGTCCCGAGCCCCCCGATTGTATCGGCCGGGTAAATCGGCACCACTAATACTCGCGAGGCGCGCATAAGGCAGTGCTCGCTTCACCACTTCTTCCAGTCGATCGGCATTGCCAGCACGCAATTCGTGATTTAAATGAATTGAGGTAAACAGATTTGGTCGATCGGTAGCCTTGATCAGATCAATCGTCTGTTCCGCGCTGGCAGCAAAGTGTCGGTCATGAGGATAGAGGATTACATCGGTTCCGAATTTCGCAGCCTCCTCACAAACGCTCTGCAAGTACGATGCTAAGGTCTTCAAGGTCGCAGTTTTTTTTGGATCGCGAATGGCCAGCCAAATTGGCACTTTTTCAGGCGCACCACTTTGGAGCACTTCGGTTATGAGCCGTCGGTGTTCGTCATTGTTGTGGTTGAGCGGCATGTATACGCCAAATATGGTCAATTGTCCACCCGCTATCTGGGGGGTAGACATCATCTTGCGAAACTCGTCCAGTTTGGCTGGATTGTTGACCCAGGCGCCAATTCCATCGTATCCCGCCTGACGCAAAAAACGGATTTGTTCTTCGACCGGCACCCCCTCAAAACCGTAAGACATGGCAAAGAAAGAGTTCTGACTTTGAGCTTTGCCGCTAAAGGAAGAAATTACGAAGAGTAATAAGCAGTAGATTTCCTTCTTCTCCATCATCTTGGCATCTTTTGATTTACCTCTTTACTTTATAATGCGGAGTAAGCCGTTTTCGTCTTCACCAATTCTCTCCAAATGCATCCTTTCCTTACCCCGGGAATTCGGTTGGTGATAGGCCAACATCATTTGCCCATCAAAAGTATCGAAAATCATACCGTGTCCTCCATTGGCAGCGACCAGCGGATCCTCTATCTGGGTCCAGGGGCCGAAAACCGAGCCAGTTTCCGACCTAGCTTGGCCGATGGCATACTCCGAAACTCCGAAGCTCGACCAAATCATGATCAATTCAGCTTTGGAATTGCGATAAAAATAAGGTCCGTCGGTTACGAGGCCATTGCGTTTGTAACCGATGTCTTTCATATTACGGACCCAAGGGGCTCCGGATGCCTTGAACAGTTGCTGCGGTTTACCGACGGGTCGGGAAAGGTCCGGACTCAAGGCGACCAGGTCTATGGTACCGTCAAGGGTTTGCGCCCATTCGTGACAAAACACCAGGTGTGGTTGGCCGTTCTCCAACCATAAGGTGCCATCCAAGCTCATCCACTCCACAGGTGTGTGCCCTTCTTGTCGAATCACTTCAAAAGGCCCTTCGGGCTTTTCAGAACGAAAAATATGTGTTCCGCGCTTCCACTGCGTTTCTCCGTTTAGTGAATTGGGTGCTTCCGAGATTTTCTGCTCGGACGTAAGCGTTACAAGAAGGTAATAGGCTCCCTGATAGAAATGAACCTCGGGCGCCCATACACTCTTTCGGGACCAGAAGTCAGTGGCCAGTTGCAGGACTGGTTTGGGCGGTGTCCAATGCATCAGGTCTTTACTGGTATAGACTTCTACTCCCTGCGGAGCTCCATCCTCATTAAGCCGGTTTCGAATCTGGGCGTACATGTAATAGGTCTTCGATTCAACGACGGGGAGAATGAAAGGATCCCTGATTCGAATATCACCGGTGTTCAACAGTGCTTCGAAAGCCGACGGTTCATTTTTAAAGTTCTTGGGCAGTCCCGAAATTTTTTGCATAGCCTCCGTTCTCCCCCCTAAGGTCTCCACAAAGGTCTTGGGGATTTCCAAGGCCAGTCTTTGAATAATGGGCTGGCTATTGACTGCCGAGGCAATGTTGTCCCATTCATGGGGGTCGCTGTCATGATCGTACAATTCATGGCTGTCATCCGGATATCGAATGTAGCGATATCGACCATCATATACGGAGGAGTATTCCTCGCCGTAACTCATAAAACTGGGAGATCTTTTCCGGTCGGGATTTTCGATGAGCGACAATAAGCTCTCACCATCCAGATCGTGCTTGGGGCCATCCAATCGACAATATTCCAGAAGAGTGGGATAAATGTCCATCAAGCTCACCGTTTGTGGCATCTCTAACGACTTCCCATTGGGCAGGCGGACCAGGAGAGGGGAATAAGCGGATAGCTCCCATAGGGTGCCCTTTTGCCACTTCTCCTTCTCCCCCATGTGATAACCATTGTCGGAAGCTACCACCACAATGGTATTTTCAGCGTATGGAGAGGCATCGAGTGCTTCGATCACCCGGCCAACCGACCAATCGGCAAAAGAACTGGTAGCAAGATACCCACGAATCATTTCCCTGAACACTTCGCGGCGTGTCTCCAAATCGGGGCCGAAAAATCCCAAAGAGTCCACCAGGTCAAGTCCCATGGAAGGAACATCGTCCAGATCACCAGCCCGATATCCAGCCGGATAGGTGATATCAGAGTCTTCATACCGATCAAAAAATCGCTTTGGAGCGGTATACGGAGTATGCGGTCGCCACAACCCGAGGTAACAGAAGAATGGTGCATCGTGTTGCTGTTGTAAAAACTCAATGGTGGCATCGGCATTGACTACGTCCGGAAAATCAGTATCGGGGCCCTCCCAGGCCTTGACCGACTGAAATTTGCCCTTGCCACCTACCCAGGTCGTTTCCTCTCCGAACGGCCCGAACCCACCCTTGTAGATGGGCCGGTTGTCAAACATGGCCTCCTCTCTACCCTCGTCAAGCTTCGCATGAAAGATCTTACCCCGTCCAAAAGTCGAATACCCGTTCCGTTTGAAACACTCCGGCATGGCTTCTACTCTTCGCAGGATCTCCGATCTCCGCCAGGGATCCGAACCGTTGTGGTAAGCACCCGTTTTGTGTGGGGCAACTCCACTAAAAAAAGCGGCCCGGGAAGGTACACAGACGGGGGACGGACAGATCGCCTTGGTAAAATTATACGATTGTGATTTGAGCTGCTCAAAATACGGCATTTGCGCTGCCGGATAATAGTTCTTGACCCCCCATCCATTCATGTCGTCGACGGTAATAAAGAGCACATTCGGTCGGTCCGAGGTCTCCTCATGGGAGCAAGCAGTTGCGGTAAACAACAGCAAAAGGAAAAAGAAACGGTTATTTGTTATCATTACAAGTGTCTTAGCGTCGGATTTGTCCGCTCAAAAAACAAATTTTTTTTCTGGAGAAAACACTTTGGGAAAATAAGGACAATCAATTGATCAATAGAGCAAAGGCCTCCAGTTATAAACTCTTTTTGTACAATGGAGCAAAACAGAAAGACGGAATAATCATCTGCGCAAGAGATTTTCCAATATTCTTGGGATTTTAGTACTCCATTCCCTATACAACTTCATAAGTTATGCGATTACAATTTGATTTGTCCTTTTTCCTGAGCTTATTGCTCTTGCCTTTGAATACTGCCTTATCCCAAAGCACCATACCGCGACCCGAGCATCCAAAGCCGCAATTCGAGCGGGCGGATTGGATGAACCTCAACGGCCAATGGGATTTTAAGATCGACCACAGCAATTCGGGACTGGAGCAAGAATGGCTGTCCAAAACCGATGTGTTCGATCAAAAGATCATCGTTCCTTTTCCACCGGAAAGTAGCCTTTCGGGCATCGAACACAAAGATTTCATGCCAGCTGTATGGTATCACCGCACGTTTGACGTGCCAACGGACTGGCAAGGCAAACGCATCTTCCTGAATTTTGGAGCAGTCGATTACGATTGCCAGGTTTGGATCAACGAGCGGCACGTGGGCCGTCACTATGGCGGAAGTTCCTCTTTCAGCTTCGAAATCACGGAAGCTCTTCGTCCCGGAGAAAACCGGGTCGTAGTTCTGGCCGTGGATGATATTCGATCAAGAGAACAACCTTCCGGGAAGCAAAGCGCTACTTTTCACAATTCAGGATGCTGTAAATACACGCGCGTCACGGGCATCTGGCAAACGGTTTGGCTCGAAGCCCGCCCCCAAACCTATCTGAAGAGCGTTCAGATAACGCCGGATCTCGACAATAATCGCTTCGTTGTCCAGCCAATTATCATCAACGGCAAACGGGGTCAGACCTTTAGGGTTACTTTGTTGGATGATGGACAACAACTCCATACCGAGCAGTTACAAGCTACCAACAATGCTTCCGTGATCATCCCGGTGAAGCAACCCAAAGTCTGGCGACCGGGACAACCCCACTTGTATGACTTAAAGCTGGAACTGCTAGAGAACGACCGGGTCATCGATGCGGTAGACAGTTATGCAGGTCTAAGAAAATTTCACATAGAGGGCAATCAAATATTTCTAAATAACGAGCCGTACTTCTTACGCATGGTCCTAGACCAAGGTTTTTATCCGGACGGCATTTGGACCGCCCCCAGTGATGCAGCTCTAAAGAATGACATCGAACTCGCTATGTCGGTCGGCTTCAATTCGGCGCGCCTGCACGAAAAAGTATTCGAAGAGCGTTTTCATTACTGGGCAGACAAGCTCGGATACGTCACCTGGGGAGAGTATCCGGATTGGGGAGTGAGTCGCAGCTATAAACACCCCGTTGCCTGGTTGAACGTCCTGAGGGAATGGCGTGAAGTACTGATGAGAGACCGGAACCATCCATCGATCGTGGCTTGGACCCCGATGAACGAAACGCATTCCGCTAAACAAGGCTTGGAAGCGTATCGAAGGGCGGCTCAAGAAATTTATGACCTGACCACCGATTTAGACCCTACTCGTCCCGTCAATACGTCTTCCGGTTTTCTCCATATCGTAACCGATATCTGGTCCGTCCACGACTATGCCCAGAATCCGGATACACTGAGAGCGCGCTATGATCGCCTCACACCCCAGACCGAAGATATCTATTCCCTAAGTTGGAATTGGTTCAACCACGGCAAGGTCTTACCTGGTTATGAGATGAGATACGAAGGACAACCATTCATTATGGATGAATACGGCGGCACTTTCTGGCTCCCTTCATATGCGAAAATGACCCCAAAGGGAAACGGCAGAGCTTCCTGGGGGTACGGAAAATCCGCCGAACAAGTGGAAAACCTGATCGAGGGGTTAACCGAGGCTCTTCTGGACAACGCGAACATATCCGGTTTTACTTATACTCAGTTGACGGACGTCGAGCAGGAGGTCAATGGCATCTTCACCTTTGACCGGAAGGAAAAATTCAGCACCGATCGACTCAAAAAGATTTTTGGAGCTCCCGCTGCCTATGAGCAGAAGGCTAAATAATGATCTACGGCCGGACGCGAAAACCAATCGTTCCGAATAGTGGCTGGCCATCTTTACGAATACCTTGAACGACAATCGTGAATTCGCCTTCCTGATCAGAGGTCGTGAAGGTCTCGTGCCATTGACCGCTCGCGTCAACATCGATCGCAGGGTTCCAGTGGATCGTTGTCCGCAGATCCGGACGAGTCTGATTGCCGACCGCATCAGGGTCGAAAATGGCGAATTCACGGGCTTTGTGAAAGCCGTATAGTTTCAGGCTTCTAATGCCCGGTGCCGGACGGATGGTACCCACTCCCCTTCTCGTGTAGATTAAGATCACTCCGGTACCACCGCGGGAACCGAATACCGCAGCATCTGCACCTTTGAGAACGTCAATAAAATCGACGTCCTGAATCGGAATGATATCCAGGTCTTCTACCTGAATCTGCGCTCCATCCAGGAATAGTACGGCAGAAGTACTGCTGGTAAAGCTCGAGATTCCGCGGATGACGATTTGATTTCCCAGAACCTGCACGCCCGGGATGCGATAAAACAAATCGATCACCCTTGCGGAGTTCAAGGCTCCAGGAGTGGAATCTAACACCATACGGTAGCTGGGATTTCCACCGTACAGACTGCTTCTTTCATCCCGGGCCTTCTCGACGGGAGAAATCCTTTTTTTGACTACCTCCACTACATCAAGATCGATTACCAGGGAATCATAATTTCTGGCCGTTATCAACATTTGTTGGCTCAAGCGCTCGTACATCTTGATGTCCTCTTGCTCTAAGGGTAATTCCCCTGTAGGTGAAGTCATTGGTAAATGAGGGCTGGCATATTTATCGTCCAGTTTGACATGCACAAATCTAAGATCGTCCATAGTGACATTGGGGTCCTTACGCCTTTTTTTACGGCCTTTGTAACGGCCTTGCAATATCACATCGGCCGTGTCCTGCACCAGGTAAGGACCCAGCGAGAAACGACCGGATTCATCGGTCATGACTTCATCAAAGATGCCTTGGTCTAACATGGTAAGAAACACTTTTCCCGGTTGGCGCCGGCCGGGCATATCCGATCGCTCCAAATACCCCTGCACAAAAAGGCCGCGTTCCAACTGGTGTTGCAGCGCAAATGGTTGGGGCGACTGCAGCCTTTGCCAGCGAAAGCGACGCCAGGCACGAGTCAGCAAAAACTGGTTGATGAGATAATCTCTTTTGTTTTCCGGATGATCGTAAAGCAGCGTAGTCGATTCCGGTAGTGGAATGTCAAGGTCACTATTTAGCAGTAACCAAGTCCGGATATCTTCTTGTCGATCCGTTTGCAAATCGGAGGCCTTCGGAATAACACTTAAACTCAAGTGAGCGCGTGCCAGACTATCGGAAAGTTCAGACCTCGGTGGCAATAGGACGGTTAGGTCTACCGATTGGCGAAAACCGAATCCACCATCTGCCAATTCCAAATTGAGCAGGTTTGCATCTTTTGTAGGAGCAATAAAGAACAGGCGCTCGGCAACCGGTTCCCCTTGAGAGTCGAATAAAGTGGCGATGTATACGCCGGGAACCATCCCCTCTTTCGGTACTTTCAAAACAGTTGCTGATTCGGGTTCCGTAAGCGGTTGGGTTAAAAACGGGATTCCGCGGTGATGAACGACCAACGTCGCCCCCTTTAGACCCACACGAAGATTAGAACGGATCGTAATTTTCACAAATGGCCCCAAATGAGGTTGTACCTGTAGCGTATACCCATGATCCAGGATTTCAGAGAATGGATACGAGCTTTCTCCCATAACTACTCGGTAGGCATGGCCCGGCTTTGGCTCAAAGAT
>JANQRV010000530.1 GCA_028284395.1 Saprospiraceae bacterium | reverse complement strand
CTTTGGTGAAATCGCCAATTCCTGGTGGTATCCTGCTCCTGTTCTTCCCAGGTTCCGTAAGCACCATTGCCGATGAATTGTCCGTAGCCTGCCGGTGCCGTACTTTTGTTGAGCGTGCCGTTCGTTTTGGTGGCCAATTCCATCCCGAGGTGATTCTCGTGTTCTACAAAAAACTTTGAAGAGATCGGTTGCCAATCGGTTTCTACCGAGGTAAAAGACGAATCCGCGGCCTGTAAAATGACTTGGTATTTATGTACCGGCTGCTCATTTTGCAAATCCATGTCCTGTAAAAGAATGGTGTAATTCGGTTCGGTGGCATAAGTCTTGATCACCTTGTCCAACCCTTCCTCTATAGGTGCGTCATAAGAGTAGGTATTATTGGTAGATTCTGTATTTGTTGTATAACCGGACCTGGAACAAATATTAAAAAACAAAGTCATGAAGCCGATCACCCCGACTATTATCCAGGTGAAGACCGAACTGCTATTGTTGTCTTGTTCAAGGAAAGCATTTCCGCTGTTTTGGGTGGTAGACTGTTGGATATTGGACAAGTCAGTGAGTTGGATGATTCGGCCAAAATACGATTCAATCGATCCATCATCCCATTCCTCGATGGATAATAGTTTTTGCTCGCTTTGGTCGAAATAGTCCCAATTGATCAATCGTTCAATACTGCCATCACCACCTCGGTATTCGCCTCTCGATTCCTCGTCCAGATCAAAATTAATGCCCTTGTAGACCACTTGTTGTGGTGGTTGCCGGTTGCGGCTTATTGCTCGGGGCACATCACCGGTAATATCGGAAGTCTGTATTTCTTCAACCCAGGAAATTATCCATTCATCATCTTCATCCATGCAAAGGTATCGGGTCGTGTAGCCACTCCGAACTTTAAACTCCTTACTGAAGTAGCCATCTTGCCAGTTGTACGTTGAAACTTCTTCAACGCTCCATGTTTTTCCTTCAAAATCAAAGGTATCCTTATAATCCAGATTGCTGGCATCGGGATTTGGTCTATTGTGTTCTGAGGCATTAGGCATGAGGCCGTGGGTTTTGCACTTAAAGAAATTATTGAACGTAAGTTACTGTCTATTTATAATATATGATCAATTTAAGTCCAAATATTTTGGAGTTGGAACTTCTTCTCAAATAAGGGGCCCAAATGCTCAAAACAAGTGGTCGTTGGCTAAATAAACGTTTTTTGGACCGTAACTAACTCCTAAATTGTACTTCGCAATTGAAACATTCAGCCACTCCAAACTATCAATCATGGAAACCTTACGTACCATTACGGACTTCACGCAATTGACTCATACATTGGGCCAGGAATTTGCTGAAAGAGCTGACAAATATGACCATGAAGGGAAATTTGTTACTCAAAATTATGAAGTACTTAAAACACATCAATATTTTTCTTTATTGGTTCCACAAGAACTGGGTGGACATGGACTGTCTCACGCCAAGGTTTGTGACATCATTCGGATTCTTGCTCATTACTGTGGTTCCACAGCGTTGGCTTTTTCCATGCACCAACATCTAGTGGCTGCCGCTGTTTGGAAATTCCGCCACATGGGGAAAAGCGAGGAACTACTGAGAAAAGTGGCTGCTCAACAGATTGTGCTGGTCAGTACAGGGGCTCGTGATTGGCTCAGTTCGAATGGAGAAGTGCAGAAGACTGATGGTGGGTACTTAGTGTCGGGCAAAAAGCACTTTGCAAGCCAAGCAGCCGTAGGAGACATCGCCATCACCAGTGCCCCCTTTCTGACCTCGGCCGGGGAGTGGAAAGTTTTACATTTCCCGATTTCCCTGAATGCAGAAGGGGTGTCTATTGTGGACGACTGGGACGTAATGGGCATGCGGGGAACAGCTTCTCAGAGCATTGTCTTCGATCGCGTGTTTGTTCCGGACAGCAAGGTCGCACTGGTAAGGAATCGCGATGAATTCCATCCGGTTTGGAATCTCGTCTTGACGGTGGCCATGCCACTCATTATGTCCACCTATGTAGGGTTGGCGGAAAGAGCAGCAGAAATTGCCATTGCCAAAGGCCGAAAATATTTGCGGAACCAGGCCCACATTCGCTACATCATCGGCAAATTGCACAATTGCCTGATTAGCGCCAGGAGTCAGTGGCAAGTCATGTATAGTATTACTAACAATTTAGATTTCACTTTGACACAGGATTTTACCGTGGACATTCTCAGCCTCAAAACCAATGTAGCAGATGCCTGCATTCAGACGGTAGCTGAGGCTATGGAAGCAATCGGCGGTCAGAGTTTCTATCGCAAAAATGAATTGGAGCGTCTATTTCGGGATGTTCAGGCTGCACAGTTTCATCCGCTACCCAAATGGGATCAGTATGCCTTCTGCGGAGAAAAACTGATTGCCAATTAAGGCGTCATCTTACAGATACGCTTCCAAAACACGCCAGACGTTTTCCAAGACGATCTTTTGCCCTTCGGCATTCGGATGAATGCCGTCCGGCAGATTTAATGTTTTTACTTGGGCAACTCCATCTAAGAGGAATGGGATCAATCCGGCGTCGTATTCCTTGGCCAACTTAGGATAAATACCACCAAAGGTATTGGTGTAATCAGCTCCCATATTGGGTGGGGCCTGCATCCCGGCTAGGATGATGGGTATATTGGGGTATTTGGCTCTTACACGGTCAATAATGGCGCGAAGATTTTCTTCTGTTGCTTTGACATTCAATCCACGTAACATGTCATTTCCACCGAGCTCAAGTATAAAAATATCTACCTTCTGCCGCAATACCCAATCGATGCGTTCCTTTCCGCCGGCGGTGGTTTCTCCGCTCAACCCAGCATTGACTACAGTATACTTTAATCCCTTCTCATGAATTCGATCCTGGACCAGAGAAGGAAAGGACTGGTCTTGATCCAATCCGTACCCGGCAGTCAGGCTATTGCCAAAAAACAAAATCACTTTGTCGTCTTTTTCAGTTGTTTCGGCTACTGATACCGGGGCTTTCGTCTGTTCTATGTCAACTTCTTCTGATTTTGGTTGTTTATCCTGGCAGGCAGTAGCGAAAAGGCCGATCAAAGCCAATAATGTCCAGCCGATTTGTATTTTTAGCATTTTGATATCTTTTAGATTACAAATTTATACCGTTTCACGGATCTTTGAATAATCAACGATTGATCAAATCAAAAGTTTTCCCTATCAATCGCACCGAAAACGAAAATTGATATGCCGGATATCCTCAGCGTCGAGAAATTGACCAAAACGTACCGTAGCGGGAGTCGAAACCTTACCGTGTTGGAAGATGTATCCTTCAGTATTCAAGAAGGCGAAAGAATTGCGATCGTCGGCCCCTCAGGAAGTGGAAAAACCACTTTACTGGGCCTTTGCGCCGGCTTAGATCGACCTTCTAGTGGCACGGTTATGCTTTACAACGGTCTGATCAATGATTTGTCGGAAGATGAGCGAGCGGCCATCCGGAATGAACATGTAGGCTTTATTTTTCAAAACTTCCAGTTGATTCCCACACTAACAGCGTTGGAAAATGTAATGATTCCCTTGGAACTGCAAGGGCAAAGCGGTGCTCGAAAAATAGCTTTGGATTTGCTGGAAAGAGTTGGACTTAAAGATCGCTCGAGTCACTACCCAAGTCAACTCTCCGGAGGGGAACAACAGCGCGTATCTTTGGCACGGGCGTTTAGTAATGCGCCCAAAGTACTATTTGCAGATGAACCAACCGGCAATCTCGACGATGAAACCAGTCAAAAGGTGGAAGATCTGATTTTTGAATTGAATGAAGAGAAGGGTACGACTTTGATCATCGTTACACACGATTTAGAATTAGCACGTAAGACCGGTCGAATTATTCAATTGAAGGGAGGAAGAGTGATCTCGGATCAAATCAATGAATTGTCATGAAGCAAACGAGATTTTTGATCAGAACTGCACTCAGAGATAGTAGAAAGGATCGAAGGAAGCTCTTTATGTTTATGTCTTCGATCATTCTGGGAATCGCGGCTTTGGTAGCCATCAACTCTTTCAACTACAATGTCGTAAAGGACATTGACCGGGAGGCAGCTTCATTGCTTGGTGCCGATCTGGTATTCGAACGCAACCAACCGTTGAGCGAAAACCTGCAAAAGTCAGTCGATTCCATACCTGGACAAAGGGCTTCAGAAATGGAACTCTTTTCCATGTCCTACCTGGCCAAAGTCGATGAAAGCCAGTTTGTACGTCTGAAAGCACTTGAAGGGGATTTTCCGTTCTATGGAAAACTGAAAACCCTGCCGGAGGCCGCGAGCAAAAGTTTTCGCCAAAAGAGAGCTGCTTTGGTGGATGAGTCGATGATGTTACAGTATGGCCTTGAGGTTGGAGATAGCATTAAGGTTGGGCAAGCAACTTTTCCGATTGAAGGTCGATTGATGACCACTTTCGGTAGCATCGGAGCCGGCTCTGGTTTTGCTCCGGCCGTCTACATTCCGAAGCGATACGTCGATGATACCGAATTGGTTCAGCCGGGGAGTTTTGTCGATTACAAATATTATCATAAAGTGCCTTCAGGATTTGACCCGGATGCTTGGGAAGCGGAGCACCGTCGGGCATTTCGGGATGAAAGTACTCGAATTGAGACGGTAAACGAACAAAAGGAAGATTTGAGTGAGGCGTTCTCAAATCTCAACTATTTTCTGAATCTCGTGGCACTGGTTTCGCTACTTTTAGGGTGTATCGGTGTTGCTAGCAGCGTGTTTATCTATATCAAGAATAAGATCCCCTCTATTGCTGTTTTTCGCTGTCTTGGTATGAAAGGAAATCAAGCATTTTTCATCTACTTTTTTCAGATCTTACTCCTTGGTCTGATTGGTGCATTGCTGGGGACTATTTTGGGAACGGCGATTCAAATCCTTATCCCCAAGATTTTAAGTGATTTTCTTCCCTTGAAGGTGAGTACGGAGTTATCGTGGCGAGCGGTTTGGGAAGGATTGACAATTGGTTTGATCATTACCGTGCTCTTTGCATTGATCCCATTGATTTCTGTACGTAACATCAGTCCTCTGCGCACGTTGCGTGCATCTTTTGAAGAAGATGTACAGCCGATGGATCCCCTGAAGTGGGGAATTTACGTGGCAATCATTGGCAGCATTTTTCTCTTTCTATGGCGCTTAACCGGTAGGATTAATGAGGGTTTTGCCTTTACAGGTGGATTAATTGTGGCTTTTTTGATCCTTTACTTTGTTTCTAAAGGAATTATTTGGGCGGTCCGTCGCTTTTTCCCGCGCAATTGGAATTTTGTTCTTCGCCAGGGATTGTCCAACCTTTTTCGGCCTAATAACCAAACCCAAACCTTATTGGTATCCATTGGCCTTGGTACGGCCATTTTAACCACCCTATTTATTATACAGGGCTTGTTGTTGAATAATGTAGCTCAGATGGATGCCGGAAATCAACCCAATATGATCCTATACGGCATTGAACGTAGCCAGAAAGATCAATTGGCAAATATTACCGAAGAGTTCGATATGCCGGTAATTCAACAGGTGCCCATTGTTACGATGACCGTTTTGGAGTGGAAAGGTAAAACCAAAAAGCAATGGTTTGCCGATACCACTAGGCGGGCCAGTAGATGGGCTGCCAATCGGGAATCTAGAGTCACTTTTCGGGATTCGCTCGATCAATCCGAAGAAGTGATTCGGGGAACCTTTCGGGGGCGGGTCAAGAACCCCGGCGATTCGGTCTTTATTTCCATTTCAGACAATTTCGCCGATGCACTCAAGGTCGATGTTGGCGATGACATCGTTTTTAATGTTCAGGGAACCCGGGTGAAAACCTACGTCGGCAGCATTCGGACGATTGATTTCCGCCAAATGCAAACCAACTTCATGATCGTTTTTCCCACTGGAGTTTTGGAAGAGGCTCCACAATTCCAAGTATTGATAACCAAATCTCCCAATACCGAAACTACGGCCCGATATCGAAGTAAGGTAGTTCGGACTTTTCCCAATGTTTCCGTTATTGATCTAGGGTCTATTTTGGAAACCTTAAACGACATTCTATCAAAGATCTCTTACATCATTAAATTCATGGCTGCTTTTAGCATTCTAACCGGCTTGATCGTATTGATCAGTTCCCTGCTACTGAGTAAGTTTCAGCGCATCAAAGAAAGCGTGCTCTTGCGCACCATTGGAGCCAGTCGGAAGCAAATTATGCAGATCAATGCCACTGAATATGCCCTGTTGGGAGCTTTATCTGCCGCTACTGGAATTGTCATTTCACTGGTTGGTAGTTATCTCTTGGCTCGTTTTCAATTGGAACTGGATTTTAACATCCAATGGTGGCCAATCATCGGTGTGTTTCTATTTGTTGTAGGACTTACCATCTTCATTGGTTTAATTAATAGTCGCGAAGTGGTCAATAAATCTCCATTAGAAGTTCTAAGGAAAGAAGTAGGGTAACTTTTGGTTATTGGTGTAATTGCTGCTCAATTCTTTTTGTTTTCATACCAGCAAACACCCAGCCCCTTGCTATCGGGACCATAATTTTCTTCACAGGTCAGAATATCTAGGTCCCCATCCATATCTATGTCCAGCAGGACTACCTTGTCATACTTTGCCGGATGTATGCCCGAAATGGATTGAAAATAGTGAGGGGGATCTCCACGCAAATCCATGCCACTGACCCAAACCAGGCCATGAACGTTGTCTTTATAAGTATTGGTGCTCAAAACCAAGTCGGGTATTCCATCATTATCAAGGTCGCCGACTTCGACAGACTTAGCGGTTCCAACGTAACTCGGGATGGGGATGATCCTCTCCTGCCAGTTTTTTCCTTTCGAGTCCGTATTCCTAAAAATTCTCACATTTTGCCGACTCCGTTCCGCGACGATCGCTTCTTCATGCCCATCGCCATCCAGGTCCGCCATGGTCATAAACATAACTTCCTCTCCGTGAGCACCAATGAAGTGGTTGTTCCAAGGTTGCTTTTGCTTGATTTGTCTTCCGGGGTTTTCCAACCACCTACAGCCACTTAGGTTTCCTTTTCGATCCGATACAATGATATCCTGGTCACCATCAGCATCCATGTCCCGGATAATAATCGACATAATCCAACCGGCATTAGAAATTCGGTGCCACTGCCAATCCGATAAATTTTCAGGGGATTTGCTCACTTGAAACCAACCGATTTGCCCATCCTTACCTTTGCTCGCAGCCACCAGATCCAGTTTCTTCCGACTTCTAATATGCGCTGGCTCAGCGTACATCCATTGCGTCAATTGATTTGAAACCGGTAATACTTCCTGGTCCCAATTTTTGCCCAACTCTCCGATGGTCGGGAGGGCAAAATGAATATATATTCGGCGAGATTTTCCTTCGCTGCAACTGATGACATCTAGTTGACCATCGCCATTCAAATCAGCAAATACCGCATCTTCCACATCCGGGGTTTTCCCAACGATAACTGCCGGCCATTGTTTGTGGACCTGCAGGCTTTCTGGACGGATATATATTTTGGTAAGGCCGCCTTCTTCCCAGCCCGTAACTACATCGATTCGTCCGTCTTTGTTTACATCCCCTAGTTTGACCCCATCTGCTCCTGAAGAGGAGTCATCGATGATGTGCAGGTCCCATCCCTTGACATTGGTAGGGGATTGACAGGAGGCTTGGAAGTTCGGCAGCAGGAAAGCGATGACTGCCCAGCAAGAACAGAAGGTAATTCTCATATTAGTCGCCTTTTTTGTCTAAGTTTTTTTCGATCCAGGCGTCTAATTCCTCTGCGGTAAAAAGTGCCTCTCGATCGGCCGTCATTTCCCGTATTGCTTTTACCTTCTCAGCACTTACGCGAGCTTGTTTGGGATTAAAGCCATTCCCAATAAAACGCAGAATCGTGGCGATGTCCTCGTCGCTTAATTCCGGGTTGTTTTTGATGCCGGGCATGACGGCATTCATTTCATATCGTTGACCATTTACAGTGACTGGGCCCTGCATCCCATGTAAAGCAATTAGAATGAGCCTTTCCGGGGATTCCATCACGTATTCTGAATGATAAAGCGGAGGGGCAATGTCCTCGATTCCTTTGCCGTCCTGACCATGGCAGGTAGCGCAATAGGTAGCATACAATTTTGAACCTCTGGTTCGGCTATCGTCATACTCCTGGGTGTGAAATTGAGGACTTTGTACCGAGATTAGTTCCTTGTTACGGAGGGTCGCCTGCAGCATTCCGACCAACTCGTTTTCTTCCACTTTTTCGGCCAACTGAGTTAATTTTGTTTTCTCCTTTCCGGCAATTCCACTGATGAGTGCCTCGGAGAATAGTGGACTGTCTCCATATTTTTTTGCCAATCCATCCCATTGCTTTTGCGCTTCCTCGGTTGTCCATCTTCCCAAAGTATGACAGAGCTGTAAGTCGACTTTTGGGGAAGCGAGATTAAAACTCTTTTCAAAGATAGGCCATAGAGTCGCTTGGTCGGGCGGAAAAAACTCTGAGAGCTTCAAGAGATGAACCATCACCAAAGGAGTTTCGGAGACTTGGGCTGTTTGCTCAAGTAGTGCTGGACGAAGTGTATTTAATCCTTCCAAAACCCAGAGTGCGTGTATTTGGGCAAGTGGAAATACCGGGTTCATAGCGATCCCCTCCAATGCCTCCCGGGCATTTTGGTGATCCTCGAACACCAATTGCTGTTGGGCGAAACTTCTTAGCTGACCGTTCGGGTGTTGAAGCAGTTCTAATAACCCTTCTGTAGAAAGATCGTTAAGCACGGGTCTTTTGATATTTTCTGCTTGGTCGGAATAAATGCGATAAATGCGCCCCAGTCCATTGATGGTGTCCAGTCCCCGTTCGATGCTTTTATCACGAAGATAGCTCGACATGTAGGCACGGTGTTGAATGATGCCTTTCCGTAAGTCTAAAACATAGAGTGAGCCATCGAAGCCATTATACAAATTTACGGGGCGAAACGTACCGTCTTTTGAAGCCAGAAATTCAGATTCGCTGTAGGCGGATTCTGCTTTAATTTGTCCATGTTCTTCCGACAGAAGATATCGCTTCACAATATTGCCTTCCGGGGCACAAATAAAGGCATTTCCTTTAAACTCATCCGGAAACTGGTCGCCCCGGTAAATGACTGGACTACAGCCGGAAGTAAGGTATTTTACTCTTCCCAGACTATCCAATGCTCCTGGGTTGTAACCTCGATTGACGGGGGCATCATGTATGGGAAACAATCTTCGATTTCTGGTGAGTGATTGATTGACACCATTGACTGCCTTGTGAAAAGGGTTGGCAATCAATTGGTTTGGAAATGTGAAATCACCTTTCAGTGGGTTGCTGTTGCTATTGTAGTATAGACGCCCTTCATCATCTTGGCTGATGCCCCATTGTCCTCGAAATGTGGTTGCTTCCTTTATCCACTTACCAGCTTTTCTGCGATATCGGGCACTGCACTTGGCACTGTAAATCCAATTGTCCAGGTTGTATAATAGTCCATTTGGCTGGTGCTCAATATTGCCGCCTACGACATAAACAGAGTCAACCAACTCTTTCTTTCCCGGTCGGTCTCCCTCGATCGGTACCCACCAAAGATTTGGTGTTTCGGCGTAGAGTAAACCACCATAAGCAAAGGAGATGGCCCTGGGAGTGCGTAGACTGTCTATGAATACCGTCCGCTTATCCATACGGCCGTCACCATTTCGGTCTTCCAAAATAACGATACGTCCGTCGGGTAAATCTTCATCATCTCCGTCGATGTTCCTCATATAGCCCGTCAGTTCGACCGCCCAGATCCTTCCCTGAGCGTCAAAAATCATAGCGACTGGTGAATCCAGTAGGGGTTCGCTAGCCACCACTTCTATTTTGAAGCCGTCTTTTATTACAAATTCATCTATGGAGATATCAGGCTGAGAGTAATCTTCGCACCCGGAAAAGCTGATCAGCGCCAATAGCAAAACTAAGAGGCATGAGTTACGTACGGTTACCGATTTTTTTTGTGATAAAGACATAGGTTAAGATAAGATTTTCTTGTTGTCTGGCTTCAATTAAGAATCCTGCAAATTACAAATTGAAAGTTACGGCAAATGATGAAAATTAGGGTAGCCCTATACTATTATTCCTATTCATTTTTTAACTTAAGCCGGTGATCAAATTGAATGGTAAAATTTATCTGAGGCTATTTTTTTGTTGGACCAGGCCCGACCGAAGGAGTATAGCCGCAGCTAAATGACTAAGGAAGAACGCAGGCCAGCGGAAAAAGAGGCCAGAGAGAATTATAAGTCAATTTGATCACCTGCTTAATTGACGAGAAAATCTCAGGTCTGGTTTACCAATGATCCGGTTAGGTGGTATTTGGACATCAAAAATGACATCAAAATGAAAAACCAAAGAAGATTACTCGTATTAGCACTATGCATACCCGTTTTTTATTCGTGTGATTCAGGGCCTATCGAAGAAGTTGAAACGGAAATGACAAATCGACCCAATATCATTTTCATCATGGTTGACGATTTGGGTTATGCTGATTTGGGATGTTATGGACAACAATTGATCAAGACGCCTCATATTGACCAAATGGCAGCCGAAGGCATGAAGTTTACACAGTGCTATGCTGGTTCGCCGGTATGTGCGCCCTCCAGGTCGGTCCTAATGACCGGTCAACATACGGGGCATACTACCGTAAGAGGTAATTTTGGAAATGGAGGGGTTGTTGGATTGGGAGGAAGGCCCGGACGAATTCCGCTCCAAGATCGGGATACGACGATTGCCGAAGTTTTGAAGGCAGCCGGTTATGTGACGGGAATGGCAGGAAAATGGGGACTTGGTGAACCCAATACAACTGGTGAACCCAATCAACAAGGTTTCGATGAATTCTTCGGGTTCCTCAATCAACGTAGAGCACATTCGTATTACGTTCCTTTTCTTTGGCACAACACGGAAAGAATAGAACTCGATGAAAACAAAGACGGGGCGACAGGAACCTACGTACACGATTTGTTTGCCGACTTTGCACTCGATTTTATTGAGGTGCATCAGGATACTGCTTTTTTCCTGTACTTACCCTACACGATCCCGCACTCGAAATATGAAGTACCAGATTTGGGCATTTATGCCGATAGTAGTCATTGGGAGGAAAACGAGCGAATTGTAGCAGCCATGATTTCCAGAATGGATGCCGATATTGGTCGCATGATGACGCTGTTAAAAGAATTGGAGTTGGACGAAAATACCGCCGTCTTTTTCTGCTCGGATAATGGAGCTGCGGAACGCTGGGAGGGCCGATTCAACAGCTCAGGCCTGCTGAGGGGGCGCAAGAGAGATCTATACGAAGGTGGAATCCGCACGCCAATGATTGTTCGTTACCCCGGTAAGATAGAAGCAGGTACTACCAACGACCTACCATGGCATTTTATGGATGTAATGCCCACATTGGCTGCAATGGGGGGAGGAAAGGTTCCGTCCGATATCGACGGTCGGGATATTTCATCTGCTTTTTGGAATGGTAACGATGCCTGGCGAAGTCCGGAAACGATTCTTTATTGGGAATTCTATGAGCGAGACTTCCAACAGGCGGTCCGGTGGAAGGATTGGAAAGGAATTAAACTTCAAGTTGATCAACCGTGGGAGTTGTATGATCTGAGCAAAGATCCTGCCGAGCGCCTGAACATTGCGGCAGATCACCCTGAAGTTGTTCGGGAAATCGCTGCTATTGCCCATCGCGAACATGCGGTTTCTGAGTTTTATCCCAAAAAGAGACCGGCAAAGGATTGAAAAGAGATCCAAGCTGGATCTTCGTTCGTGGATCGAAGACTTGAATATACGTTGAGAGTACAAGTAAAACAGGCTTGGAAGAATTCCAAGCCCGTCGATAATTGCTATTATGGTGCTATCTATGATTTCTAAATGTTAATTGTCGGTCAAAGTGTAGGTAATGGTCAAGGTAGTTGCGTCGTCAAAGTCGATGCTGGCGACCGCATCATCATCTCCTGATAAAGCCAAGGCATAACTCAGCTGATGTCCGAAGTTTTCACCATTTTCCGTATAGCAACTGCCAATACCAGTGACCAGGTCAGTTGTTTTCTCAGATAATTTGACCTTTCCGACCGGACTACCTGTACTTCCTTCTCCCGTTGCCACTTTTGCTGCACTGACGTAAAGGTCCATGCCGCTTGGTACGCTGCCGGACGTAATGGCCACCCCGACCTTTCTGGAAGGTTCTGTAGTAGAACCAACAACGGATGAATAATTAAGCCACAAAGAATTGTTGGTTGCATTGGAGAAGTCCAAAAATTCTCCCGCCTCCGTGGGGGCTTCTGGTGCTAGCGTAATTGAGTTGTTGGTGGGTTCGATGTCCAGCAGAGCAACCTCAGGAATGTTTACTTTAACATTGTGGTCATCTGTATTTTGATCTTGGGACATCGCTTCTTTGGAAAAAACGGTAAGTAAAATTGCTGTAAGAATAAACGTGATCTTTTTCATTTCTAAGGACTTTATTTTTTGTGAATGGATTGCAAATCAAAGTGTTGTTCGCAGAAATTTGTCCTTAGGTTGTCGGTAGTGTTTTTTCTTTTTGTGTTTACTTGTTGATTACGATTACAAAAGTAACAGAAAGGAATGCTGCGGGCATGACTTTTCGTTTTTTGGCAGTCAATCGACTTTTTTTGGAAAATTCTTTTCCTTTTTTGGAGAAGAGACTATTTCCCCAGATGAGGGGTGATGTCCATCAAGTACAATTGTCGTCCTTCTTCACCCTTGGGGCGGTCAATCACGACTTTTCGTCCATTGGGACTGAATCTGGGGTGTGTATCAATCCGCCATTCACCTTTGTACTTGGGAGCAACATAGAAGTTGCCCAGTGAAATTCTTTGCCGATTACTAAGGTGGTACAAATAGACATTTTGCATCCGGTTTTCGTCGGGGTAGGTATCATTGAGAATAAACTGATTTCCCGGGAGGTAAGTGCAATGACCGTTTTTGGTCATAATGCCTTCGCCTACGACCTCCACTTTGGGGTTAGGGGCGTCTTCAAAAAGGTAAAAGGCAGGACCATGCGAAGGAAGTTTGGTCCACGCAAGGATGTGTTGGTCATCTCGCCAAATGAAGTGGGAGGTGAATCCAGAATGGTCAATCAGACGTAAATCCTCTCCATCTGGCGTAGCGGTATACATTAGGGTGCCGAACCCTCCTACCTCTCCTCTCTTAGTTGACTTCCAGCGGTGTAGGAATATGAAGCGACTCCCGTCGGGGTTAAAAAGCAAGTGATTGAACCAGTGCTTTTGCTCAAAATAATCTTCCGTAAAGGCAGGGTCGTCACTTTTTGGTAAGGTTACATTCATCATGTCGGCCAGTGAAATGACCAACTCTTTTTTCCCCGATTCGAGGTCAGCCCGATAAATTCCGGCTGTATTGGGTGCTAGTACTGCGCGGTTTGGATCTGGGATTCCGGCATATCCATATCCCCGCCGTAGATCATTGATGCGTTCAAAATCGACGGTCATCGCTGTTGTACCATTTGGAGAGAGGGTATAAATTGGGAAGGGTAGGGTACGTTTTTCCCTGGTTTGAATATCCATGATGTGGCTTATGAATTGATCCCCCTGCCGATCGTTCCAAATAATTTTTGAGTCAGATCCAGGAATAAATTGCAACATACAGCCTTGTTGCCAACTCCAGGCTCGGCTTTCTCCCAATTCGATCCATCGATCGCTGTCTTTCAGATCAATCATTCCAATTTTAATCACATCTTCCGGTTCCGGCGAACGGTTTTCGAAATCGACTTCCATACCCAGAACAAAGCGACCGGTGGGATCAAATTCCAGTTTGTCATAATAGCCAAACCAATGATGTTTGGGGCCTTTGGTAATAAATCGTTCCGAATTGTTCACTGGCGAATGAGCTTGATCCGAAGCCTGGTTGGACTGACACGCAGTTAGGAAGAACAGGGTTGCAGAAATAAAAACAGCCAGGAAAATGTTATAAAGTTTCATGTATTTACTTTATTCATACTCTTAGTACGACCAAAAATCTTTCATAAAGGACCGTCATTTGTGAATTTAACTAAAGCGAAAGGATTTTCAAACTTAATCATAGTGATATGAAGCGTCGGCAATTCATACAAAATGCTACTTTTTTCGGGTTGGCTGGTTTGACCATGCCTCGTTTTTTGAAGAACCAGGATATTCAAATTGATCTTCCAAAGTTTAAAGTGCGTAGGCTCACCAGCGGTGCTCGGCATCATTTTTTCGGTTACTACGGAATGCCTCCTTGGAATCAGCCAGAAACGAAGATGGTCTGCTTGGAGTCGACTTTCCACCATCGTCTGCCCAAGTCTGGAGAAACGGCAACTATTGGAACCGTGGACCCAACTTCTGGTAAGTTCACCCCTATAACGACCACCAGTGCATGGAACTTACAGCAGGGGTCCCTCTTGCACTGGAACCCAATCTCACCTGATAATGAGGTCATCTATAACGACCAGACCCAAGATGGGCTGGGAGCGGTAGTGCTCGATGTCGAAACGGGTCGGAAACGAAGATTGTCACGGCCAATCAGTGCGGTAGCTAATAAGGGTAAGTATGCGCTCAGTCTCACCTACGGTCGACTCAGTCGATTGCGAAAAACAGTGGGCTATGCAGCTGCAAGAGATCCCTATGCCGACCAAGCGCATCCCAAGGAAGACGGGGTTTTTCTAATAGATCTGGAATCGGGAGAAAGTAAATTGATCGTCAGTATAAGAGATGTGTTTGAACAAGCTGCAGAGCGTTATCCAATTCTGGCAAAACGTCATATGTGGTTTAATCATACCGTTTTCAATCCGGATGCCAAACGTCTATTGTTCCTGGCCCGAACCAGAGATCCCAAAAATCAACTGGATTCAGCCATGTTTACGGTCAATATCGATGGTTCGGAATTACATCAAGTAATTCCTTTTAGGAGCCAAGTTTCTCATTTTGGCTGGCGCAATAATTTTGAAATCATTTCTACATTCAAGAGAGCCGGTGACGATGAGCGGAAGCATATTTTGTTTACCGATCGACTAAAAGATTACCGGGTGATTGGTGAACAGTTTTTAGAGGGAGATGGTCATTGCACTTTTTCACCGAATGGCAAATGGATGGCAACCGATCGCAAGGACCACAACACTCTTTCTCAGTCACTGTGGTGGTGGGATTATAAACAACAGCTGGGTATGGTCCTCTGCCATTTTCCCATGAAAGAAAAAGCCTTCATCAAAGGACACACTCGTTGTGATTTTCACCCTCGCTGGAATCGAGCCGGAAACAAGATCTGCTTCGATGCGTTAGACGCTGAGACGTGGACCCGTCAGCTGCACTTAGTCGAATTCTTGGTTTGACCGGGTTCTCCTTTTATCTTTAAGGCCTTAATCATTGAGATGAGCCCAATTCCCAACAGCGAAGCAGCCTTCGAAGAGCTTTTCAAAGCACATTATCCAGCTATGGTTTTGTACGCTCATAAATTTGTTGGAGATACAGATACGGCCAGAGATATAGCTCAACAGGTATTTGTCAACATTTATGAAAAGAGAAAAGAACTTCAAATCCGATCCTCGATGAAGAGCTATCTGTTCCAATCCGTACGTAATACGGCCTTGAATCGACTCAAGCAACAACGGGTTTGGGAAAAACATGAAGAGCACCTGAGCAAAGAGTCAACTGCAGTAGAATTAGTTAGCCAAACCGTTGAATTTAGTGAATTGAGGCAGTCTTTGATCCGGTTGATCGAGGAACTTCCGCCTCGATGTCGGGATATCTTTAAGATGAATCGCTTCGAAGGGAAAAAAAACAGGGAGATCGCGGAGGAGTTAAACATTTCGATACGTACCGTCGAAACACAGATAAGCAAAGCACTAAAATTTATCCGGGAGAAACTTCCCAAGGAATTAATCGGCATATTTGTGATTTTCTTCTAAAGAATAGGTGGTGGGATACGTGTCGTGGGGGATTGAATTGTCTTCGCAGTAGCAAAGTATTATTTGAGCAATAATTAAGATCATGGAAGAGCATCAACTGCATGATGAGGGTTATGACGAATTGATCATCCGCTATTTAGACGGTTATGCCACCGAAGAAGAAAAACGTCAATTGCAGTCCTGGATAAAGGCGTCCTCAGCTAACCGAGAAGCTTTCGAGGAAATGAAACAAATCTGGCAGGGAGCGGGTGAAACGGGGATCTTACACGCAATTGACTTGGAGGCAGACTGGGCCATAGTGAAAAAGCAGATGCAGCCCAAGATCAAAACACTGTCTTCCAGTAGGTTCGGCTTTTGGAGGGCTATTGCTGCTGGCTTAACACTACTATTGGTCGCTTCCTTGGTTTATATTTATCAACCTCGGTCTTCCGATCGAGTGGTAGAAGTGACTTTGAACGATGGAACGAGAGTGTGGCTTGCTGACGGAAGTAAGCTGAATTATCCGGACCAATTTAGTGACGGCCAACGATCAGTGGAACTAAAGGGAAAAGCCTTTTTTGAAGTGAAAATAGATGCTGGGCGACCGTTCGTGATTAATTCCGGTGAAACGGAGATCAAGGTATTAGGGACTTCGTTCAATGTGATTGCTCGAGATGATCGGACTGAAGTGACGGTCAAGACAGGACGGGTACAAATGCAGCAAAAAGGAAATTCGAGTAAGGTTATCGAACTCACACCAAATGAAAGAGGGGTTTCTGATAGCAATGGACTTTCCGAGGCAATCAATCCCAATCCCAATTATCTTTCCTGGAAAACCAACGTATTCTCTTATAATGGCGTCCCTATCGAAACCGTGGTGCAAGAAATTGCCGCCCACTATCAACAAAAGATTACATTGATGCCTGGCTTTAAACCCGATTGCTCGTTAGTAGCGACTTTCGATAACGAAACATTGAATACCATATTGACGACGATTGAGAATACCTGTCGTGTTCAAATTAAGAAACAAGCCAGTGGATATATAATCGGAGATTGGGACGGTACTGAATAGAAGTCTGTAGGTCATCGCACACATAAAAGCTAACATTATACGACTGATTTGAACAGGTACCTGCTGAGTCTTATTTTCTTATCACTTTCCATGGGAGATCTTTCCGGACAGGAAGTCTTGGATCAACGAATTACTGTTCAGGCAACCGACATTGCCCTTAGTGCCATTCTTGATTCGATTGCCGGGCAGTCCGGGGTTCGATTTGCCTACAATAAGAAGAAGGTCCCATTGCAAGAAAGAAGGACGATCCGGGCTAAAGATGAAAAATTGACGACCGTATTAACCGATCTCTTTAAAGGGTTGGCCATAGAGTTTGCAGCCTCCGGTAATCAGATTAGTTTATTCCGGTCTGTACAACCCTTTTACACAATCAGCGGCCACGTCCGTGATTCGGCTTCCGGCGAGGCCTTAATCGGTGCGAATGTCTACGAATACGCCCAGCTCATTGGGGCAAGTACCAATGAATATGGTTTTTTCAGCATCAGTCTTCCAGCGGGTCGACAGCTGTTGAAGACCTCTTTCATTGGCTTCCAAGACCAGCTCGATACCATTCATTTAGAACAAGACCTGGACTTAGAAATCCTACTGTCAACCGGGAGAAACTTGATGGAAGTATTGGTCACCGGAGATCACCGGGTAGGGCTGGAAACCTCTCACGAATATACTGCCAACGGTGAATCCCGCATTGACACGCGCGAAGTGGGAGCATATTCTTCTATTTTGGGAGAAAATGACGTGCTGAAAATTGCCCAGATGATGCCCGGGGTGGTTTTTGGCACCGAAGGTAGTAGTGGTCTTCACGTACAGGGAGGGAGCCCCGATCAAAACCTCATATTACTGGATGGAGTTCCTCTTTATAATCCGACGCATCTGTTGGGCTTTGTTTCGATATTTAATGCTAAGGCAATCAATTCTGCTTCGATCTATCGGAGTGGATTTCCAGCCCGTTTTAGTGGTCGCCTTTCATCGGTGGTGGACGTCCGGATGAAGGAGGGGAATGATAAATCATATCACGGCGGACTTTCGTTGGGCATTATTTCTGCCAGTGGCTACTTGGAAGGACCAATTAAAGAGGGTAAAAGCTCTTTCATCGTTTCCGGACGTCGCACTTGGCTTGATTTGATCGCCGCCTCTGCCCAGGTAGCAGAACAAGAAGTAAGGACCAACTATAATTTTCATGATTTAAATATGAAAGCGAATTACCGGCTTTCGAAAAAAGACCGATTGCTGGTCAGTCTATACAGCGGTAGAGACCGGTTCATCGATAAAGGAATTGCTACGGACCGTTTTTTCGATACCATCCCTCCGGATATAAAGGCAGAAACAGAATTGACCTGGGGAAATAAAGCCTTGGCGCTAAGGTGGAATCGTACGCTCACGCCCAAACTGTTTGCTAACAGCACTTTGTTTTATGGAAATTTTCAATACGATGTGAAAACATTGGTAGAATCCGAAAGATATATCGGTGTTACAGGGAATAGTACAAGGACGGTCACAGAAGAGGCGGCCAGCTCAAATATTCGGGATTTTGGTGTGAAGATCGACTTCGATTACATTCCAAATTACGAACATCATTTTCGCTTTGGTGGTGGGTATACGCTGCACGATTACATTCCAGGACTTTTCAGAGGATTGCTGGAAGTGCGCGGACAACAGACGGTACGTGAAGAAGGAGCCCTACGCGTTATTGCCCATGAAGGCTTTGTATACTTAGAGGATGAGATGGTAATCTCTCCAAAGATCAAGCTATATCCGGGTTTACATATTACTTTATTGCATTCCGATCGAACATTGTTTTGGCGCCCTCAACTACGCTTCCGGTTGAACTATGAATTCAAAGCCCGGCAACGCTTCAGTTTTGCTTACTCGGGGATGACACAATTGGTTCACTTACTAGTCAATACAAGCTCTGCATTGCTACCTCCAACGGGCCTTTGGGTTCCCAGTACCCGGAGAGTAAATCCGGGGCTCTCACATCAATTTTCCGCTGATTACGAGCGTTTTGTGGATGAGCGTTGGATCATTCAGGCTGGTGTTTATTACAAAAGGATGAAGGGACTGACGGAATTTAAAGACGGGGCCTCTTTGATCAATAATACTTCTGACTGGGAAAGCCAGATTGAATCGGGGCGCGGTTGGAGCTACGGTGCCACAGCGCAGATACAAAAGAAAGGAAAGAGAATCTCCGGAAGGATCAGTTATTCACTCGGTTGGGCGCGAAGAAAATTTGAGCATCTCAATGCTGGCCAATCATTTCCCTATCGCTATGATCGACGGCATAATTTAAATATAAGTTTGATTCATCGTTGGCAGGGACGCAAAAATAAAGAGAAGGACATAGGATTTGTTTGGATACTTACCAGTGGGCACCTGGTGGATTTTCCCACTGCATGGTACAGGGACATAAACGGGCGGCCAGTTGCCTACTACAGCGTGAAAAATAATTACCGGCTACCCACTTATCATCGGCTAGACTTTGCAAAAAGTAATCGCCGAAAAACCAAAAGAGAGAATTTTCGGACCTGGCGATGGGGCATATACAACTTGTACGGCCGTTCAAATTTCTATACGGCAGGTGTGCAAGATAATGAAGTGACCTCCATGCCGGAAGTGGTAGGCCGGAGCCTTTTTCCGATCCCTGTACCCTTTATCCAGTACGAGTTTGACTTTTGAACTTTATGCTGATTTTGGATCATTGTAAAATTTTTTTTCATCGCATACGTGTATAGGATCCCGCAGTTGTCTGTAGGTTGAAAGCTGCAGCAAAACTATCAATCTACAAAATGAATTTTAGATGCGAACGATTCAAAAATTAGTGCTCGTTTTCCTCAGCGGGTTTATCATCCAGTATTCTTGCGCACAGGGCTCCTATACCATCAGCGGTTATGTTAAAGACAAGGCTAGCAACGAATCCTTGATCGGAGCGACCGTCTTCGAAGTAGAGGGTAATCGAGGAACTACAACCAATGCTTATGGTTTTTACAGCTTGACCTTACCAAAGGGAAAGTATGTAGTCAATTTTTCTTATGTCGGATTCCAGTCTCTCGCAAAAGAAATCGAATTGAATGACCATTTGGAGCTGTCGATCGAACTTTCGGAAGGGAGTGAATTAGAGGAGGTGGTTGTTTCCGCACAGAAATCTGGGCCGACCCGCCACGAAGAAAACCGGATGAGCGTCAACAAAATTTCAATGTCAAAGGTGAAATCCCTGCCAGTCCTGCTTGGAGAAAGAGACGTACTGAAGGTGATACAGTTACTTCCCGGCGTACAGTCAGGAGCAGAAGGAACAAGTGGACTTTATGTCAGAGGTGGAGGCCCCGATCAAAACCTGATGCTTTTGGATGGAGTGCCGATCTATAATGCGAATCATCTATTTGGCTTTTTAAGCACTTTTAACGGCGATGCTGTAAAGAGTGCAGAAATCATTAAAGGGGGCTTTCCCGCCCGCTATGGTGGCCGTCTGTCTTCCATTGTCGACATTCGGATGAAAGAAGGTAATATGCGCGAATTTCATGGAAGTGCATCCCTGGGGTTGATTTCCGGTAAGCTGAATCTCGAAGGCCCCATCGTCACGGATCGGACTTCTTTCAGTATCTCCGGACGCCGTACCTGGCTCGATGCATTGACGACACCTATTCAGAATGCTCGGATTAGAAACGGCAAACAAGAGGGTAGAGGAGCCTACCATTTTTACGATTTGAATGCCAAAATAAATCACAAATTCTCCGATAAGAACCGACTTTACTTAAGTGCATATATGGGCAATGATAAACTGGACTTCTTCTTTGAAGATGATTACGAAGTTGAAGAGAACCGTACCGGTACAGCCCGTTTTGACAACGATCTCACTTGGGGCAACAAAATCTTTGCAGCCCGCTGGAATTTACAATGGAGCCCCAAACTGTTCAGCAACGCAACACTGACTTTCAGCCAGTATAATTACGATCTAGGGGGGAAATACACTTCTGACGTAAAGCAGACCGACCCAAACAAACGATTGGAATACGAATATGGTTCTCGATCACAGATCAAAGATTATGGTGCCAAAATCGATTTCAACTACGTTCCCAGTCCGAATCACTATATCCGGTTTGGTGGCGGTTATACTCGCCACGAATTCATTCCGACGGTCACCTTTGAAAAAGCAAATTTTGAAGGAGATACCGTCGATATTCGAAGTGGTAATAAAGCTTTGAACGCCGATGAATTTTTTGCCTATATCGAAGACGATATTCGAATTGGGAAGAAATTGCGGATCAATCCTGGAATTCACTTTTCCGGCTTTCAAGTGGGGAACTCCAATTACACCTCCTTTCAACCGAGAATTGCAGCTAGTTTTTTAATTAACGATAAAACTTCAATCAAAGCTTCATATTCCGAAATGACCCAATTCATTCACCTTCTGACCAATCCTGGTTTAGGGCTGCCCACAGATCTCTGGGTACCGAGTACCGATCGAGTTAAACCCGAAAATTCAATACAATATGCGGCTGCTGTAACCCGTAGCCTCCCCCTGGGCCTCGACTTAACCTTGGAAGGGTTTTACAAGGAAATGGACAACCTGGTGGAATACAAGGCGGGAGTCAACGTTTTTGGAAGCAGCAAAGGCTGGGAAGACAAGATTGAAGTCGGAACAGGAGAAAGTTATGGAGCGGAAGTCCTATTGGAAAAGAAAAATGGGAAAACAACCGGCTGGATAGGTTATACGCTATCATGGTCTAACCGGACGTTTGATAATATCAATGATGGACAATCATTTCCCTATCGCTATGATCGACGGCACGATATCGGCATGGCGGTTACCCATAAATTTAACGACCGGGTAGATATGGGCTTTGTGTGGGTCTACGGCACTGGAAATACCTATACCCTTTCGACGCAACGATACTATCAAGCTTCCTTCAGTGCTCGCGACCAGATTGGATTTTTCGATGAAGATGGATTCTCTCCCGACCGAAGCAACAGAAATGTGTTGGAATTTACGGATAAACGCAACAACCAGCGTATGCCGGCCTATCATCGTTTGGATGTTTCTGTCAATCTGCACAAGAAAATCCGTTTGGGCCATCGGACCTGGAGCTTTGGTTTGTATAATTCATACAACCGTCAAAACCCATTTGCCGTATTTCTGAGTGAGGATTTCGATGGGAAAGCCAGCTTGAAACAGATTAGCTTATTGCCCATTCTTCCATTTGCTTCCTATAATTTAACTTTCTAAATGAAGATCAATATGAAAAACTCAATATATTTTTTCGCAATACTATCGGCGTCAATTTTCCTTTCCTGTGAAAAAGACCTTCCCTTCCCCGAACAGGATGTTCAACCGACTTTGGTACTTAACGGAGCCTTTAATCTGGATTCTATCTGGACAGTTCATATCAGTGAAAGTGCTCCTGTCAATGGAAATTCGCAACCCACGGATGTGGTTGGGGCCACCGCCGTGCTAAAGGATGAGTCTGGTCAGACCATCGGAAGCTTCAGACATCAGGAAGGAGGTACGTATTTGATCCCGGACTTGAAACCGGAAGCAGGTAGGAGATACCGAGTGGAAGCAAGTGCACCTGGGTTACCCTCCATTTCTGCAGAAAGCTATCAGCCGGCCGCCTTTAATTTTACCCTTTCCGATACGGATAAAGGGGTATTCCTGGATTTTCCAGTCATCTTTATTGATCTTGAGATTGAAGACAATGCAGATGAAACAAACTATTATTTGATCGAAGTCGAAAAGGTGATTGAGTTGACCGAAACGGAAGAGGTTTATCGTTTCGTACCGTACCTTTACGTCTTTGATCAGAACACCGAAAATGATGAAATTGATACGGAAAGTGCCGGTTTTGAAAGGATCTATTTGCCGGATGAAACGTTCAACGGTCGTAAATATACGACACGACTGGCAGTCGAAGAAGACATTGCTCCGGAGGAAAACCAAATAAATTCCGAATGGATCATCCGCGTATCTTCGGTGAGTGAAGATTTGTACAAATACGCAAAGACCTTAGAGCGTTATAACCTCAGCAATGGGGAGTTGTTCGCCGAACCCGTCGAGATTCACAACAACGTGAAGGATGGCCTGGGTGTATTTGGTGGTCAGTGCACTAAGGAGGTACGAATCAAATTTTGATCGCATCAATTTTACCCAAAAATTGCCCTTGCAGGTTTGCGAATCTTACTGTAGTTTCGTCAAGAGCGAAAAACAAACCTATGCAAGCCTTCATTACATTTTTGAGACTTTCCGGCTTTTTACTAGTTTTTTTATGTTTTAGTCATTGTTCATCAACACAGGCAGAGGGTCAACGCACTACCGATAAACCGAATGTAATTTTTATTTTGACCGATGACCAGGGATCCGTAGATATGGGTGCATACGGTACTTCGGATATCCAAACACCACACATGGATGCCTTGGCTGCCAGCGGATTGCGGTTTACCCAATTTTATGCGGGTGGTCCGATTTGTTCCCCATCCAGAGCAACGGTTTTAACTGGTAAAACCCCAGTGCGGGCAGGCGTACCTGGGAATGTAGGAGCGTCCGCTGCAGCTAAAAAAGGCCTGGTTGCCGAAGAAATTACGATTGCAGAAGTCCTAAAGGATCAAGGATATAAGACCGCTGCCATCGGAAAATGGCATTTGGGTTATAGTAAAGAACAACTTCCAAACGGTCAGGGTTTTGACTATCATTTTGGACATCATGTTGGCTGCATCGACAATTTTTCCCATTTCTATTATTGGAATGGTCCGAACCGGCATGATCTCTATCGAAATGGAGAAGAGGTTCACTTACCCGGACAATATTTTCCAGATTTGATGTTAATGGAGGCAGAGCAGTTTATGGAGTCGAATCGGCAAGAGCCCTTTTTTATCTATTTTGCAATGAATACCCCACATTACCCATACCAAGGAGATCCGGAATGGTTGGATTATTACAACGAAAGGGAAATTCCTTATCCACGCAACATATACAATGCTTTTGTATCTACCATGGATGAGCGTATCGGCTCGCTCCTACAGAAGGTACGACAATTGGGGTTGGCGGATGAAACAATTGTGATTTTCCAATCTGATCAAGGCCATTCTACTGAAGAGCGGGCTCACTTTGGAGGTGGTAGTGCAGGACCCTATCGCGGCGCAAAAGCCTCTCTGTTTGAAGGAGGTATTCGAGTGCCTGCAATCATTAGCTGGCCGGGTAAAGTGCCGGCAGGAGAAGTCCGAAATCAAATGGCTGTCGCCACTGATTGGTTGCCTACGATTACAGAACTGGTCGGGATACCAAGCCCTACTCATCCGATCGATGGGAAATCATTGGTGCCCATTATTGAATCAGCTGACGCACCAGATAACCACGAAATCTTTCACTGGACATTCGGCCGGCACTGGGCTGTTCGGAAAGGGGATTGGAAGTTGCTTTTTGATCCACTGGACACCACAGAAAAAAGGCATCCGGCACCCAATCGGGAAGAGGATATTTATTTTCTCGTTAAACTCAGCCAGGACCCCGGCGAAAAAACGAATCTCGCAAAGGGGGATCCGGCTAAGGTACGCGAATTGAAGCAAATTCACGATGCTTGGGCTAAGCAGAATCTTTAAAAAACACGGTCATGATCCAATCTCGTAGACTCATTCTCCTGTTAGGACTTTCGGTACTGATGGCTTGCCAAGCTTCCTCTTCTGCTGAAGAAGAAGAGACTTCCTTTAATGTCCTATTTTTGGCCATTGACGATCTGAACGATTGGATCGGTTGCATGGGTACGCACCCTGATGTAAGGACACCGAACTTGGATCGCTTGGCGCAAAGGTCAGTGTTATTTACCAACGCACATTGTCAAGCTCCCATTTGTGGCCCTTCACGCTCTTCTCTACTTAGCGGCCTGTATCCTTCGACAACTGGTATCTATGCTCAGATTAGGACGCCGGGCCTGATGCGCAATGAGACCATTCAGAAAACTACCTTCCTTCCCAAATACTTCGAAGCCAACGGTTACCATACGATGGGTGCTGGAAAGATTTTTCACGATGCGGGCCCAGAAGATGCATTTCAGGAGTATGCCGGAAGATTAGGAGGATTCGGACCTAAACCTAAGGAACGCTTTAAATATACGCCTCCTCCTGGTGTCATCGGCAATACCCAGACGGATTGGGGAGCTTTTCCCGAATCGGATGATAAAATGCCAGATTATAAAATTGCGGAATTTGCCGTTCAAAAGTTGAAATCCAATTTGAAGGAGCCCTTCTTTTTAGCGGCTGGATTTTATCGGCCCCATGTACCATGGTACGTTCCGGATAAATGGTTTGAAAACTATCCGCTCGATCGGATAACCGAACCTGAAATCGACCCGAATGATCTAGACGATTTACCCGAAATTTCTCGCCAGGTACATGAAATACCCGCCATGCCGCAGCGGGATTGGATGATTGCCAATAACGAAACAACGAATGCCGTACAAGCCTACCTGGCTTCCATTACCTTTGTGGATGCCCAGGTGGGTAAGGTGTTGAATGCATTGGAAAAGAGCCCATACCTAGAAAATACGATCGTTGTCCTGTTTAGCGATCATGGCTATCATTTGGGTGAAAAACATCGCTGGGCCAAGCACTCGCTTTGGGAAGAGGCAACTAAAGTACCATTGATGATTTATGTTCCCGGTATGAAAAGAGGGAATAAGTGTAGCAAACCCGCTGGTCTGATAGATATCTATCCAACCTTGCTCGACCTTTGTGGCTTGCCTCCAAATGCTATGAATGAAGGGAAAAGCCTACGAACACTTTTGGAAAATCCCAAAGCGCAATGGAATCGTCCGATTTCAACTGTGTATGGCCGGAATAATGTCGCTTTACGTACCGAAACGCACCGTTACATTCATTATGAGAATGGAGAAGAAGAACTATACGATCATCAGAAGGACCCGAATGAATGGAAAAACCTAGCTGGCTCTGAGCAGTATCGCAACCTCATGGATGAACTCAAGAATTACCTGCCATCGGAAGCCGCTCTTTGGGATACCACCTCCAACCTTGGGGTCAACACTTATTTCATCGATCACATTGAAAGAAATTAAGCATGAACTTTTTTCATCAAAAGTTCACCAAACAGAATGATTGAAAAAGTTCCATACGACCCGCCTCTTTGAGTCGGGTAAAAAGCGAAGCGGTTGCATCTGTTTAAATTTTTTTCAATTAATTCGTTTTTAAGTCATTGTAAAAATTTTAAACAAATGATAAGGTTTTTTATTTTTATACCACTGCTGATGATCTTCGTCAGTTGTAATGCGCCTGCTAACGATCAGGAAGATAAGGGAAAGAAAAAACAAACACCAAATATACTCTTTGCCATCTCTGATGATCAATCCTATCCATATGCCTCAGCTTATGGAAGCAAAATGGTTCAAACGCCCAACTTTGATCGCATAGCTCGGGAAGGGGTTTTATTTAACAACGCTTTCGTAGTCGCACCGCAATGCAGTCCATCCCGAGCAGCAATTCTTACCGGAATGAATATTTGGCAATTGGAAGAAGCCGGCACGCACAGTAGTTACTTTCCCGCTAAATTCAAAGTATTTACGGATATCCTTGAGGAACATGGCTATACACTGGGGTACACTGGCAAACCTTGGGGGCCTGGTAATTGGAAAGATGCCGGCAGATCTAGAAATCCGGTAGGTCCCGAATATAGCGAACACACCCTGGATAGTGTACCGTATTCCGGGATAAGAAAACTGGATTACGCTCGCAACTTTAAAGCTTTCCTGGATCAAAAGCCAATTGATCAACCTTTTTTCTTTTGGTATGGAGCAAGCGAGCCGCACCGGGTGTTTGAAAGTGGTTCAGGACAGAAGGCGGGGAAAACGCTTTCTGAAGCCGAGGTTCCTTCTTTTCTTCCCAACGATTCCATTGTAAGAAGCGACTTGCTGGACTATGCTGTAGAGATCGAATGGTTCGACAAACACTTGGGGGAAATGCTCGGTTACTTGGAAGAAGCCGGTGAATTAGACAATACCATAGTCGTTGTAACAGCGGATAACGGAATGGCGTTTCCCTACGCAAAAGCCAATTTACAGGAATACGGCACCCATGTCCCCTTGGCGATTGCCGGGCCGGTTATCAACACCAAGGGGCGGATCGTAGATGATCTGATTAGCATGGTTGATCTGGCGCCGACATTCTTGGAAGTGGCGGGTGTCAGTCCCTTAAGGGAAATGGTAGGGCATTCCCTATTGTCGATTTTGAGCTCGGATCAAAGTGGGTTGATCGATGCGCAGCGCACCATGGTCCTGACCGGACGTGAACGGCATACCCATGCCCGGCCGGATAATGTTGGCTACCCGGCGAGAGCCATTCGAACGCGTCAGTATCTATATATTCAAAACCTAAAACCGGATCGTTGGCCTGCCGGAGATCCAGTGGATAATTTGGCTCCGGATCTACAAGGTCAGGATTTTAAAGCCATTCAGCCTGGATACCATGATATTGATAACTCGCCCTCAAAAACCCTGGTCATGAAAGGAGCCGGTCAATGGCCCCATGAATTTCAACTAGCCCTGGGCAAGCGTCCTTATGAAGAACTCTTTGATATTGTAAATGATCCCGGGTGTACTCAAAATTTGGCTCATCAGCCGAATCTGAGAGAAATTCAGGAAAAATTGCGACAAAAGTTAACAACTGTACTGACGGAACAAGGCGACCCGAGAATGTTGGGAACCGGTGATGTCTTTGAAAGCTATCCGCGATTTGGACGGATGCGGGCATTTCCGGGATTTAAAGAACGGGGAGCCTACAACGAGAGTTATAAGCAAAAAGTAAAGGATTAAGCGGAGGTAAATTGCACCATGATGGTACTTATCTTCATCTCATTTTAGGCTGGAAAGAAGTGAGTGACTGGGATCCCATTTGATCTCATCCTTATGCTCCGGGATGAAAAGGTGGTCGTCAAGTCGGTGTTCCTGCCACATTGATTGCCATTACATAGCATTTCTTACCAAATCTTTTTGCGATCTTGAACTCGAGGAAACTACCGACGGTACCTGCGATTGGACATAAAGTAATTAAAATTGTATCAAAATGGATTACCAGATAACGGGAATGACGATGGCAATTGTCAATATGGAAGAGATGGTAAACTTTTATTCACACGTCTTTGGAATTGAGTTTGAAAGCAAGGAAATGTTAGGCGCCCGGTTGTATTCCGGTGTTTGGGGAGGCTTTAAGCTCCTTTTTTGTCCGGCGGAGCTGGCCGGTAATACTGCCAAGCAGAATCGACATCAATTTGATATCGTGGTGTCTGACTTAGAGGAAGTAATGGCACTTGCTGAAAAACATGGCGGTGTACTGATGGGAAAAGTGACGGAAGATACTCGTTCATGGAGCATCGGTATTTATGATCCTGACCGGAATTCTATTCTGTTTAAAGAGCAAAAGTTGGCGCTATGATCTGGATGTTGAGAATGCATGAAGTCGGTTGTCTCATGAGATTTAATCGTACCACGGACCAAAGCCTTCGAAATGAAAAAGAGAGATGGATCACTTTATGACCCGGAGGCCAAAGAAGCACAATTGAGGGCAGAGTCCGAAGCCGGGGATACGTTTCTGATCGAACCCGCCCGCCCGGATGATTTTCCCATCATCGATCTTGGTCCAGATTTTTCGAACGAATCAGGACCAGAGTTGGAGGGTCTTGCTGATTAACTGGCCAAGAAAATGCTACCCATCTACTGCCGGACCCTACAGGTGGATGCCAATTTTTTTGATGAAGGATGTAGAGTGCCGATGTATCGATTGAGACGGACCAAATACCCTTCGGTGAACAGACGTGCCACGCTATTCTATTTCATTTTTCTTTAATGCGAATGCCGATTATCAGATGCGTGGTATTCCTACCTGTTGTTCGGAAGATAATCCTCCGAAATACCCTCCATTTTCCTATTTGGAAAGCCAGACCAGTGTGCGGGGAGAGTAATTGCCTGGAGAGAGGTAGTATGGGGTGAATCAAGAGTGTCTGCCGAAGTCTCTGGAATCCATCAGAACACCTAGAATGTGTATGAGAAGAATGATGATTAACATGACTTTAATTTTTAGAGTTGTGTGTAATGATTCAGTATGCTGTTTATAAGTATGTCTGTTTTAGTCCGGAAATGAAACCAACTTAATAGTACTTTAATACTTCTTTAACAAGTTTAAAACACTATGGGAGAGTCAATTTTTAACAGTTGGAAAACTCCTTCTCGTTTTGTAATGTTCATTTTAGTTCTAGGGGCAACTTCCTTTTGCGTCAAGGTAGACAATGGTAAGATCGACAATGACATCACCGTCATTGAAAACAAAGATTGGCGGGTCGCCATTAAACCAGAAGGGGCCGAATTGCAAAGCATCCGGAATAAAAATTCTGACAGGGAATATCTTTGGCAGGGCGATCCGAAATTTTGGGAAGATCGTTCCCCGGTAATGTTTCCTGTCAATGTTCGATTTAAGGATAATGCCTATACCCATAAAGGGCTCTCTTACGAGATGCCAAGGATGGGACTGGCTATCCATCGTCCCTTTGAGGTTTTGAAGGCCGGTCATGTTGCGGAGGCCACCTTCCAGTTGAAAGCGGATAAAGAAACACTTAAATATTATCCCTTTCGATTCCGGTTAGCCATTACCTACCGACTGGAGGACAATCGGCTGATCAATCACTTTGAGATTGAAAACCTGGGCCAGGATACCCTGTTTTTTGCTCTGGGCGGCCATCCAGGATTCAGATTCCCCTATGGCCCGAAATATGAACGTGCCGACTATGAATATACGTTTTCTGATACGATGCAGGTGTCGCGGACGGTTATTGCCGAAAGTCTGGTTCAAAAATCCGTCCTTCCATTTCTCGATAATGAAAGTAGATTGGGATTGGATGATGCTCGGGTTCCGGAGAATGGGAGTGGGATGTTTTTGAAAAATTTGCAAGCGCGAAGGGTAGGACTAGCGCTAAGAGGGCGACAACCATTTGTAGAAATTGAATTGGAAGATTTTCCCAATGTGAATCTCTGGACACCACCCGGAAGCCCCTATGCTTGTATTGAACCCATGGTGGCTCACCATGACTTAGTCGATTCTCCTGAGGCGATTGAAGACAAGTCATTCCTGGAACTTCTTTCACCCAGGGAAGTAGTTGCGTATCGGTATGTCATTATCTTGGGTGAAATTGAATAGGAAAAGCCTTTCTGGCTTCAAGTAATACCATTTTGAATACGTCATTATCAGTTTAAAATGGTGTAAGTGTGTGATTTAAAAAGTTGTTAAACTCGGTTGGAGATAATTGTTGTTAGGGTGATCAAGGAAGAACTAAAAGATGGAAAACATAGTATACTCAGTTTGGAAAAAGAGAATCATAGTGAGTGGAGCACTCATTATGACCGGACTTGCCATGATACCCAGGTTTTTAGTAGCATTAATTCGAACAGACCTGAGGACGGGACTAAGCTCAACTATGACCGACCTGGCTCTCCGGGCAATGGTCCTCTTTTGTTTTTCCTGGTTGGTGTTGAGCTTTAATATTTGCTGGAAGAATGAGTGGCCTTACTTTCAAAAGAGTCCCCGGTTTTTGAAGGACATGACTGGTAATTTTCTGCTGCTATTGATGGGGATTGGGGCTTTATTGCTGTTGAAGTATGTTTTTGTGCCGATCTTCATCGACCTGTCCAGTTTGTTTTTCGTCATTCTATTTAATTACCTAATCGTACTTTTGATTCTATTGCCTTCTTCTTTGTTGGTCAATCTTTATTTTGAAGGTCGGCAGAGGGCGTTGGATCAATAGTGGTATTGTAAGCCATCTTTATCGATCCGGGCCGGGAGTGATCAGATTAACCGCAATTGGTTGGTTGTGTTGGCCTTATTTTCTATATTTCAATTATAATTCACCAACGATCAAACAAAATGAAGAAGACCAACCACAATAACCAAGGCCGACGCCAGTTTTTGAAAACTACATCGGCAATTGTGGCCGGAAGCCTTGTTCTCCCCCATTTCATGAGCGGTGCCCCGGCTTATATTCCCAATTTGAGAAAACCAAACTCGAAGATCAATGGCGTTCAGATTGGGGTAATCACTTACTCTTTTCGAAGCCTTGAAAATGATGCGGAATCCATTCTGAAATATTGCTTAGAAAGTGGAATTAGTGCCATTGAATTGATGGGCTATACGGCTGAACCTTTTGCTGGTGCCCCGGAGAATCCTTTTCCCCGTGGCTGGTGGCGGAAGCTTGGCAGATCTTCGGAACGAACCGAGGAGCAGAAAAAGGAGATAGCGGAAATGCGTAAAAAACAGGTAGCTCATGCCAAGGAGGTTGCCACATGGCGAGCAAATGCATCGATGGATAAATTTGTGCAATTGCGGAAGATGTATAACGAGGCCGGTGTTGATATTTTTGCTTGGAAGCCAAGCGCATTGGGAGCAAAAAATACCGATGCTGAAATTCTGTACGCTTTTAAAGCAGCGAAAGCACTCGGGGCCAGCCACGTAACAGTTGAACTTCCAGACGACAGTGCCCAGACGATGCGTTTAGGAAGGTTGGCCAAAAAGTATAAGATTAAGATTGGCTACCACGGACACTTGCAGCAAACGCCGACCTGGTGGGATGAATCTTTGCAACAGTCCAAATTTAATGCCATGAATCCAGATATCGGGCACTATACTGCCGCTGGGTTTGACCCAATTCCGCTGCTTAAAGAGAAAAACAAATACATCCAAAGTATTCATTTAAAGGACCGGCAAAATAAAAAGAATGGCCAAAAAAATCTGCCATGGGGAGAAGGAGATACACCTATCAGAGAGGCTCTAATGCTGATCCGGAAAGAAAAATACAAGTTTCCGGCTACAATTGAGTTGGAGTATCAGATCCCGGAAGGTTCCGATGCAATAAAGGAAGTTCAAAACTGCTTGGAGTACTGTAAGAATACATTGGGTAAGGTTTGAGGAACTTTAAGGATTTATACCTGGTTGTGTTGATTTTAGGCATAGAAAAAGCATTCCATGTTCAAATGGTTACTATTCGACGCAGATAATACCCTGCTGGATTTTACAAAAGCTTCCAAAAACGCTCTTTTCCAGACCTTTCAATCTTTTGATGGTACCTGCAATGAACAAATCTACGTTCGTTATAAGAAGATCAATGCCTCTCTTTGGGGTCAATTTGAAGAAGAAAGGATCAGCTCCGACGAATTGAGGATTAAGCGGTTTGAGCTTTTATTTCGAGAACTGGACAAACGTTCCTGGTCACCAACCTTGTTTAGTAGGAGATATCTGGAAAACCTCGTTTTGGCAAGTGAATTATACGACGGAGTCATTGATATGCTGGGAGATCTGAAGGGAAAATACAAATTAAGTATTGTAACCAATGGCCTAAAGGACGTGCAACGACCTAGATTTCATCGACTTAGCATCATGTCCTTTTTTGACAGTGTCATCGTTTCCGATGAAATTGGTGTTGCAAAACCCAATGCGGCCTTCTTTGACCATGTATACGGCTCAATTCCCGAACCGCCTCCAAGATCAGAGGTGCTGATCATCGGCGACAATCTGAATTCCGATATTGCCGGGGGATTGAATTACGGTCTGCAAACTTGTTGGGTCAGCCACGGAAAAGAAAATAAATCTTCATTTCAGCCCCACTTTCAGATACCTTCGGTCAAGGAATTATCCTCCGTCCTTCAGCTATAGCACATAGCACTTGCATTCCTCCAACGCTATGGGGTCCGTTTAATAAATATACCATACAGTATTGTATGTTATGCTTAACTCCACTATATTTGTAAAATGAAACGATTGAGATTGAGTAAACAAGATTGGATCAGGGAGGGGTTCTCCATCCTTTCGGAGTTTGCCCAGGATAAGATCCGGATCCTCTATCTATGTAAGCGCTTGAAAGTAACGCGAGGTTCATTTTACCACCATTTTGAAAGTATTGACGATTATGTCAATTGCCTTTTGCAAGCTTGGCAAGAAGAGAATACCGAGCGATTTATTCAAGCGGCAGAAGGAGGGGGGACGGCAGAGGACAAGATGGAGGCATTGGACGAGTTGGTTTTCGACACCGATAATGCTGTAGAGGCAGCCATTCGTTCGTGGAGTTTTTACAGTGATATTGTGCAACGCCACGTCAAAAAAGTTGATGAACAAAGAATAGCATATTTGACCGGGGTTTTTAAACAGATGGGGGCAAGCGCTGAAAATGCACCGCGAATCGCCAAGTTAGAGTATGCTACCTTGATTGGCATCCAACAATTGTATCCCGCTAAATTTGACGAAGAAGTGCGACAACTCTACACTTTACACACTCGATTGATGCGCGGAATGAACAAATAAAAATTTTTATCAACAATACATACCATACATTATGGTATGTATCTAAATAATCAACAATGAATATTCCATTTCTAATTGCCGGTAGTCTTGCCCTGCTCGGGGGAGCTGCCCATTTATTTGCCGGAACGCAGGAAACGCTTTTGATTAGACCGGAAAATACTGGAAAGAAATATCAGCATTCCTGGCATCAAACTTATGGTGCCTGGCACCTGATAACCGTGGATGCTTTTCTAATGGGCATCGTTTTATTTTGGTTGGCGTTTACCGAATTGGGAAATGAATTACCCACCTTCATTATGGTATGGATGTTTGGCTGGTCAATCGTTTGGGTAATCACCCTAATGACATCCAGTGGAGCCAGAGCTTATGCTCGTTCATTGCCACAGTGGATTTTGTTTTTAGGTATCGGTTTGTTTACACTTTGGGGTATGTATTGCTAGAAGACAAATTGCTAGATCAGGGGGAGAGAAAAATCGGGTGCTATTTTAAAACATTTTTTTTATTTTTACGAATAAATAAATTTTTTAAAACAATGGCTATGCAGATTGATCTCTTCGCAACTGTTATTGCTGAAAAGGCAAAATCGGCTAGGGGTCTGGGAAAAATTAAGGGGTTGGCATTGATTGAAAATTATCTTTCCGTCGAGGAAGAGATTCAGCTAATGCGCTGCATCGATAAGCAGCCATGGCTGGATGATCTGCAAAGACGTGTTCAGCACTATGGTTATCGATACGATTATCGTCGTCGCAGGATCGAGCTTCCTACTAAGGTTAGTGCCTTACCCGATTGGGCTTTAGCGATGGCAGCAAGGTTGGAGAAAATGAAGATCCTCATGGAACAACCGGATCAGTTGATTGTGAATGAATATTTACCGGGACGAGGGATTGCGGCCCACATGGATGCTGAGTCTTGCTTTTCGGAAACGATCGTCTCCGTATCTCTGGGATCGACGGTACAGATGGATTTTACAAAGGGCAACGACAAGGTATCGGTCTTGCTCCCAAGAAGAAGCCTGATTCAGATGAAAGGAGAAAGCCGATACCAATGGAAGCATGGGATCGTCGGCAGAAAAAGCGATCGAATTGGCAATACGATTTATCCAAGGCAAAGACGCATATCATTAACTTTCAGGAAAGTGTTGATCAGTTCGTGATTGGCGCCTATTTTTGAGGAATGAACCATCTGATTATCTGGCAGGACCTCCTGGTTTTTTGGGGAAGCAACCCCCGTCCCATTGCCAATCATGGGCATCCAATGATTCAATTGGTCCTCTCTGAAGAGAATCCATTTGTTTCCAAAGGTCATGATGGCCATTGGTATGAAAAGAAAGGTATGTTGATTGGCCCAAATTGCAAACATGAATGTGATGCTACTGATTTAAGGATACTGACCGTTGGAATCGACCCAGAATCTTCTATGGGTGAGTGGATTCTTCAACGATATTTGTCTGCTGAAAAGGTGGTTGAAATTCCTTCTCAGATCTTGCCTGCCTTCGACTGGGCTTCCTTTTTTACCGCACTGTCGTCTGAAAATTGGTCGGGCATGTATGGTATTTTGGAAGCGTATTTCAGATTGCCCCCCGGACATAAGCGCAGTGGCAGATTGGATGAACGCATAGAGGCCATCTTACATCATATTGCCACCAACATTCACGTAAAATTAGACACGAAAACCTTGACCGGAGTTGCGCATCTTAGCGAAAGCAGATTGTTGCATCTCTTCAAGGAACAAATGGGGCTGCCGATTCGAAACTATATCCAGTGGTACCGATTGCAATTGGCCTTAAAATGTGTTTTGAGAGGAGCAAAATTGACGCAAGCTGCTCATGAAGCCGGTTTCGCTGATCAGGCTCATTTGAGCCGTACCTGTGTCAATATGATGGGAGTGCCTCCCTCCTTGATCGTGAAAAATAGCAAATTCATTCAAGTTTCTTTTCCCTCGTGAGCCGAGATTTGTATTCAAATAAATCGAATACGGATCATGAAAGACTTCATTCAAAATCTCATCGTTTTTGCTTCGTTTATTACTTTTTCAAGCAGTTGTAATACGCACCACCCGGAACGTACCAATTACGAATTGCCCGTCCAATCATCCGTGGTTCAAAACTGGGCGGAAGTATTTGCGGACCAGCCTCGTATCGACTCCTTTAAAATACTGAATACGGGATCGGTAAAGGTGCCGTTGACGGGAATGCTTAACCCCGATAAAATGCCAGAAAATCACGATTTTGGTAAATTTATTTGGGTCGATGTGTTTGCCTTTTTGTTTCATCACGTTGAACGCGGTTGGTATCTGATTGATACCGGCCTGGACAGTACCTTTCAAAAAAGGGGAAATGTTTCGGGTTTTTTGGCCGGCAAATACATCAAGGGTACCAGGCAGCAGAAGGGGCAGAACATTGCTGCTCAGTTGGCAAGAGAAGGAAAGGTCTTGGAGGGGATTTTTCTGACCCACCTGCATGGAGATCACACTTCGGGGCTACCAGAAATTGACCCCTCGATTCCCAAATTTGTGGGCAAGGGGGAGGATCATATTTACCTTCCCATGTTATACACTCCCAATCATCTTGATGCGGATGATACCCTCATTGAATTGGATTGGGAAAAGGGCCGGAAAATGGAGCCATTAGAGTGTGCAATCGATGTTTTTGGCGATGGCTCCTTCTTTGCTATTCACACACCGGGGCACTCCAATAGTCACCTTTCCTATCTTCTACACACATCGGATGAGATATTCCTGTTGACGGGGGATGCCAGTCACACCAAATTCGGGTTTGAAAATAATATTGAGCCCGGATGGACGGTCGATCAAGATCAGGCGGAACGAAGTCTGATGCAGTTGCGCCGCCTTAAAGAATTACATCCATCGATTAAGGTGATCTATGGACATCAGTTATAGATTGACTGCTAATCAAATGCATGGTGTATTCCCAAACAGCATCTTTCTGAGACAACAGATCATCGATACCAGGTTGTACGGGGTGGTCGGGCAGGACTCCCCGGCCTTTCGTTTGTGGTAAATAATTCATGACATATTGGAAAACGGGAATGACCACCTGTGTCCTGGTATTGGGTAAAATCAGTCGCAGCATAATGTTACTGGTATTGACATAAC
>JANQRV010000523.1 GCA_028284395.1 Saprospiraceae bacterium | reverse complement strand
TCTTCCTCATACTGGCCCCTCTGGATTGTCAACGTCCCAGCGGCGAAAAAACGGCAGTGCGCCAACTCATCACCGAAGCTTATTTAGAGCCCTTATATGAAAAGGGGGACCTGGCTGAGATCCGGGCGGGTTTTCACCCCGATTTCAGCATGTATGTCCTATACAAAGGAAGGTTCTACATCAACGGCCTTGAGAAGTGGTTGGCGAACATCGAAAAAAACCGGGCAAAAAACCTCCCCCCAAAGTCGTACAGTTGGAAGTTTGAATCCATCGATGTTTCCGGCCAAACTGCCGTGGTAAAATTAAGGATCAAGCAAGATGGAAAACTGAAATACGTAGATTATTTGACACTCTATAAATTCGAAAACGGCTGGAAGGTGATCACTAAACAGTTTTCGATGTATTGACCCCCTTGATCAGCAACCAAAACATCAACAGCATTTCTGAAATATGGGTTACGATCAACGCCGGGTTCGTCCACAAGGTGCCCTCCGAACCAGGAAAGAGAAAACCCTGGATAAAATTCACCAAATAACCAAAACATCCGATCATCAGCAAAATACCCAGTAATTTTGGAAAATACCCCGAACGGAAAACCAGATAGCCGAGCGGTAGCAACCAAAGTCCAAAAAATATGGAAACGATGAGCCCTCCGTGTCGGTGCAGATCCAGAAACAACATCAAATGCTCCTGCTCTCCTTCTAACGCCAGCAAGAATGCGGCAAACTGGTGCAGTTGATTAACCAGGAACAGCGGTACCGGTATCAAGGCAAGTATCAACATCAGACCGGCATAGTGCTTACCGGCTGGTCTCAGTAATTTGTACAGAAGAAAGGCATAGAGCACAAAGATGGTCTGCATGAAAAGGCCACTGACAAACCCAAGTCGAAAAAGAGATTCCGAAGCAACGAAGTTTGCAGCCGTTTTTGATGCATCACCGTAGTCGATGAGCTTCGAATTAACGGAATGCGCATAGGAACCGCTGGCGAGTACCAGTACGCCGATGACTCCAGCCAGCCGCGAGTAAAATTTAGTTGTTGCCATTGTCGTTTTATGAAGTTTAAGTGCGATAAGTTTTGGCCATTCACTTTCCTTCAGCCCGTTTCTTCTCCACGCGCAAAATGTTCCGTTGAATGTCTTTCATGATCCATTTACCCCACCAACCCGCATAAAAATTAAACGTAGTATTCATCTCAAACCGGCTGGATAAGTGAAGGCGGTGCCAGCCGTTTTCCAAATCCTCCAATTCATACGTGCCGCTCAATACGTCAAAATAATCGCCACCGATCACAACGTGTTCGTCGAGGGTGGTAGATGGAATCTCGTGGGGATAGGCTTTGATGTCAAATACCATTTTCTGGTTGTCGATGTATTCGGTGACCGTTTCGTGAAAGACCAACCCCTTGGTAAAAACAGCCTCCCGGTAAGCGCCTACTCCCTCAAAATCAAGTTCGGCTCTGACGGGACGTGGGAATCCAAGCATTTTGTTGAGCCAGCCGGAATCTTCTTCTTCCGCAATGGTCGCCACTCTGGTGACCTGGTCCCATATCTTATCGGCCGGTGCTTGAATATCAATGTAGGTATAAGCTTCATAAGTGCCGGGAATGGCGCCGATAAATTGCTCTACGGGGGCCGCTAACAGCGGTAGTAAAACCAGAAAAGAGATCTGAAGCCGGTTGCTGGAATGACGCAATTTCAAATACCCTCCAATCAGTCCGCCAATAGAGGCAGCCAGTAAGAATACCGGTAAAATCATCAACCAGCAAGCCCAACCCTCTAACGAAAGGACCAACGTAATGATAAAGAACAAAAAAATTGGTGCCCAGGGAGCCAGGATGCGATAAGACAATTTTTCAACCTTTTCCGGAGCGGAAAAATAGACCGTCAATGCCCCGATAATGGTAGGGAGACAAAACAAAAAAGAAATGGACATCACCGAGAACAGTTGGTCCCAGGTTCGGACGCCAAATAACAGCCTCAATACCACAGCGTAGGCCGTTGGAATGCCCACGGCCATTAATGTATTTCTCAAGCGTTTATCCATTTTCAAAAGGGTTTGTGCTTCAATCTACTATTTTTTTAACAGTGATTCCACATTTACCCGTTGCACCGTCCGGTCTACTCCTCGAGACTCGGGGTCTCGTCGGTTAAAAATTGCGCTGCGTCGTCTGCGATGTTGGTTTCGCAGTCCGACAGCAGCGTCATTATCATAAGTACAATTAATGATTGCTTTATCACTATCACTCTACGACGACAAAACAGCGCGATTCAGGCTTGTCCTCTCCAACTTGCACATTGGCAACATAAGTACCGGATGGGTAATGCGATACATCAAATTCGACCGCATTTTCAAAGGTTTCAATTTTGCGCCGGGCCATCAGTTGGCCACCCTGCGAAAAGATACTGATGATGCCCGAACGGCCAATGTTGTTTTGCTCTACTTCCAGTTTGAGTATTTCCGCAGTTGGATTGGGGTAAATCGCAAAACAGTCCTTATTGATCTTGGTCTCGGCTTCATGAACCGATACATTGGGAAGATCCACTCCATCTTCATCCGCTGCGATCACCTTTCCCTTCATGTAAATAAAGGTCTGAGCGGGATCGGTATTGGCCGTGATCGTCACTTTCTTATTTTGCATGCCCCGCTTGTGTTTAGAATTGAATTCAACGGTAATCGAAGCGGTCTCTCCCGGCGCAATGGGGTCTCGCGGCCATTGAGGTACCGTACAACCACAGCTCCCTTTGGCTTCTATCAGGATCAGCGGCTCCTCGCCGGTATTGGTAAAAGTAAAAACTCTTGATACAACCTCGCCGTCCAAAATGACGCCATAATCGTGAACGGGCTCCTCAAACTCAATGGTTGTAATGGGTCCGGCCGGAACGGACAATTGGTGACTTTGTATGGGACTATCTTGTGCAACCAGGTGGAAAGAAACGAAAAAAAGGAGGATAAAAAATGGCAAAACAAACCGATTTGCTTGTGTTTTCATTTGTTTAAAATTTTTCACAATGAATTGAAAACGAATTAATTGCAAAAATTTTAAACAAATGCAACCGCTTCGCTTTTTACCCGACTCAAAGAGGCGGGTCGCATGAAACTTTTTTAATCATTCTGTTTGGTGAACTTTTGATGAAAAAAGTTCATGCTCATTTCATAATGTTATTTTGGTTGAGAAATAGAATTCGTAAGAGGTAGATGCAAAATTATTGCTAATAGTTGTACTGCTATCCGTAGTTTAAGAACTGCAGATAGCGTTCAATTCGTTCCTCAAGGACCTTATTTAACATTGTTGTGCTTAGTTCGATTACCAAATTCCATTCAGTTGATAAGCCTTTCCTCCCTTCAGTTTTGCCGCTCCATCAAACGCAAATAAATGGATCCGGTCAAAATTTTCGGTTGGAAAAAAAATGTCGGTGACGACAATAGCACCATCGTCTACGAAGAGTTCCAGGGAGCTGTTGTCAAAATACAACTGCCATTTCATACTGTTGCGAAGCTCGGTAAGGCCTCCTTTCATGTCAATTCCGTAGGGAATGTAGTGTAAGCCGGGAAATTCTGACGAAAAGGCCATCTTACCCGCATTGCTCCGATCAACGATCAGGAGACTGGAAGCGGGATCAAAACTGATCCGGATGTGTTCGCCTTTGGCATTGCTCAACTCCACACCAAAGGACTTACTGTCGGAGTTTTCGAGGTCAAAAGTCAGGTCCAGCTCTACTTTGGCGGCGTCGGCCATTTCTATTTCCTCTTTTCCGGCAATGGTCGTTTCTTTCAGTTCGATGTGTTCGCCACGTAATTTGGTCAATTCGGCTACGGGTTTGGAGAGCAGCTTGAAGCCCGTGGGGGTAGATGCTAACTCCAGTGTCCGGGCCAGCGTCATTGCACTTCGCCAGCTGCCGGTAGGTACTTTAGTAGCGTATTGCCAGTTGCTCATCCACCCCAGGAAAATCCTACGCCCATCGGCTGCATCGATATCCGACCAGGTGACGCCTGCGTAATTATCCTTTCCGTAATCCAGCCAGTTTACTTGTTCTACGGGATAGTCGCTGGTAAAAACCTGGCCATCAAAATCCCCTACGAAGTAACGGGTACAGGATCCCCCGTTGGGACCGCCGCCGCCGTGACTGACGATCATGACCCATTTTTCTTCCGTACTTCCTTCGGCAGTGAGTGGAAACAAATCGGGACATTCCCACACCCCCAGCTGAGGAGCAGCATCTTTGCCAAATTCGCTGGCAAAGGTCCATTCTTTTAAATTCGGGGAATTAAAAATCTGGATCCGGTTTTTGGCCGCCAGGATCATTACCCACTGCCCGGAAGCTTCGTGCCAAATCACTTTGGGATCCCTAAAGTCCCGAACCCCTTGGTTGGGCAATACCGGATTTCCTTCGTATACCGTCCAGCTACGACCTTTATCGTTGCTATAGGCAATGCCTTGGGTTTGAAAGTCCTGACGTCCCGTTCTTTCACCAATCATGTTGTGATAGGTAAAAATCGCAATCATGGGAGGTGTCGTGCCATCCCCAAAACCGCTGGTATTTTTCCAATCGATGACGGCACTACCCGAAAAGATCAAACCGTGTTTGTCGGGGTATAAAGCAATGGGTAAATGTTCCCAGTGAACGAGGTCCTTACTCACTGCATGTCCCCAATGCATGGGGCCCCATACGGTAGCGTAGGGATAATACTGATAAAACAGGTGGTATTCTCCATCGAAATACACCATCCCGTTGGGATCGTTCATCCATCCTTCAGCCGGTGAAAAATGAAGCTGAGGTCGGTGCTCTTCCTGGTAAGGAGTATCCTGTTGACCATTTGCCGGAACAAAAGCGGCTGCAAATGCGAAGCTAAGCATCAATGGTTTTATGAAAAGGTTATGATTAATCATTTTGTGGCTATATGGTTGCTGTGGTTACTGTGGTTACTATTGTTACTATGGCTGCTGTGGTTGCTGTGGTTACTGTGGTTGCTGTGGTTACTGTGGTCGCTATGGCTGCTGTGGCTGCTGTGATACTGCGGCCGCCTTGACGGCGACCTTGATGCTTTGATACTGGCTATTTCATGCCCTCGTTTGTCGAAGTTGCTCTTGGAAACTACAGCAGCCATAGCAGCAATAGTAGCCAAAGTATCCACAGAAGCCACAGTAACAACAGTATCCATAGTAACAATAGCCGCCATAGTAGCAATAGTAGCCATAGTATCCATAGTATCCACTAAGAAACCAGTTTATTTTGTAATTCCTCTAAAGAAACGCCTTTCGTTTCCGGCATCATGAATCTGACGTACAGCAATTGCAAGAACATCATGAATGCAAAAAAGACGAAGACAAATCCTGGATTGAGTTGGTCGTTACTTAGCAACGGGGGCATAAGTACCGTGATCAATGCCGCCAACACCCAGTGCGTCGAACTGCCCAAAGATTGTCCTTGTGCCCGAATGTGATTGGGGAAAATCTCCGAAATGAACACCCAGATGACAGCTCCTTGGCCAACTGCGTGGGAGGCGATGAAGATAAAAAGGAAAATGGGAACGGCCAGGCCTTTCCACTCCATAAAAAAGGCGATTGCCACCATACTCAAAGAAACGATGTAACCGATCGAACCGATGTACATGAGCGTTTTTCGCCCCAGGCGGTCAATGAGGTAGAGGCCAAGCAAAGTGGCGACCAGATTGATCACCCCCAAACCAATGCTACTGATAAAAGCCGTACTCTCTCCCAATCCGGCCTCCGCAAAAATCCGGGGGGCAAAATACAGGACGGCATTGATGCCGGAGAGCTGGTTGAAAAAAGCAATGAGAAAAGCCAGAAGGATCAAAAAACGGTATTTCTTATTGAACAACCCTTCACCGGATGGATTGGTAGCGGATGGAGCATCTGCCGACTGCAGGGCTAAAAGCTGTTCTTCGGTATTGCCGGCAGGATCGATCAGTTGCAATACATTTTTGGCCTGAACGATGTCCTTTTTAATATTGGCCAACCAACGCGGACTCTTGGGGACCGACAGCACCATAAAAGTATAGACCAGGGCCGGAAGCGCCTCTGCACCAACCATCCATCGCCAGGCATCTTCGCCAAAATTTCGGAACATCGAATTGGAAATAAAGGCGATCAGGATACCAAAAACGATGTTAAACTGGTAAAGTGCCACCAATCTACCCCGGTTTTTGGGCGGTGCTATCTCCGAGATGTAAGCCGGTGCAGCAATGGTCGATGCACCTACGCCAAGACCGCCAATAAAACGGAAAATACCAAATAAATAGGGGTCCGAGACCAAAGCAGAGCCAATGGCCGAAACGGAATACAACACCCCAATCCAGAAAAGGGTTTGTTTTCGGCCGAGCTTATCCGTAGGAAGACTGCCAAAAAGTGCTCCAATCACCGTTCCCCAAAGGGCGGTGGACATAATGAACCCATGAAACTCATTGGATGAACTCCAGAGGGCCTGTAATTGCCGCTCTGCACCGGAAATGACAACGGTATCAAACCCAAACAGAAAACCTGCAAGGGCTACGGTCAAAGACCAAAAGAATATTCTATTCTTCATTTGTTTGTTATTAAGCTGGTTTGATCGCCTGTTTGAATGCTATCGAAGCCGCTGGCTTATAATCAAATAGGCCTTATTCATTGGACTCAAGGTAGAGATTGCGACGGATTTATCAAAGATTTTGGCACAAAGTTTCCCCATCATTCATTCCCGAACAATCGGTCCACCTCTTTCTTACCGGGATGGGGCTTCCTGGTAATTACCTGATGATCGTGCTGTAGTGACCGCTTCCAATGTTGGACATTTAATGTTGTTTTCGAATCTTCGTATCTCGGGTCATCGATCATTGGCAGCTTCAACATTTTTTTGATTTCCAAAGAAGGGTAGCCAAATTCGACAACGACTTTGCCAAAAAGTCGGTAACAGCCCGCTCCGCGGAAGGGAAAGCGTTTCAAATCATGGGGAAAATGGGCGGTGTCGAACAGCCGGCCCTCCACATCGATCCAACTTCCATAATTCATAAGACCTTTGACCGTAGGGACATCCTTAATGCAAATGAGGTAACCTGTAATTTCGACAAACTTTCCTTCCAACCGGAGAAAATCGCGTACCAATACACGGCCTTCCATCGGTCTTTTCAACAATTCAAAAGGAGAATAACTGACCATGAACCCCAGGTGTTCCAACTCGTCAAAACCATCCTCGATAGCGGTACTGTCTAAGGGGGGTAAGGCAAACTTTTGTGGCGGGTTTTCAAACAACCGCCCCTGTTGGTCGACCCGCAAGCCGGTATACGACAATCGAGCCTCCACCATCAATTCCTGTTTTTTTTGGTGCGTGAAGCGAAAAGCCTTGAGAAAGATCAAGGTTTCCAGGTGCTCGATGCCGATGGGAATGCGGTCCATGAAATCTCCCAGTGATTGATAAGGGCCATTGCTCTGCCGATCTTCGACAATGGCCTCGGCCGTTTTAGTAGGTAAACTCTTGATGTGCTGAAAACCAATGAATACTTTCTTGCCCAACACGGAAGTAGCTACATCGGATTGGTTGACACAAGGAAGTTCGATGCAAGCTCCGGCCGACCTGGCTTCGTGGAAATAAACTTCCGTACGGTAAAACCCTCCAAAATTATTGATGACGGCTACCATAAATTCAATTGGATAGTAAACCTTTAGATAAAGGCTTTGATAGCTCTCTACGGAATAAGAAGCCGAATGGGCCTTGCAAAACGAATACCCGGCAAAAGACTCGATCTGACGGTAGATCTCCTTTGTCAAGCTGTCCGCATATCCTCGGGCAGCGCAATTTTCAAAAAATTTCTTTTTGATTCGTTCCAATTCCAGGGTCGACTTTTTTTTGCCGGTCATGGCCCGCCGCAGGATATCTGCATCGGCTAAGTCGAGCCCCCCAAAATGGTGGGCAATTTTCAATACATCTTCCTGAAAGACCATTACGCCGTAGGTTTCCCCCAATTGTTCTTTGAAGATGGGATGTGGATAAGTGAAGCCGGCGGGGTCGTGGTGGCGGCGAACGTATTCCCGCAACATACCCGATTGAGCAACACCGGGCCGAATGACGGAAGAAGCAGCTACCAAGGTCTCGTAATTATTACAATTGAGTTTTCGGAGCAGGCCCCGCATCGCCGGACTTTCAATGTAGAAACACCCCAGGGTATTGCCTACCCTCAGGTGTTCATTGGCTTTTTCGTCTCGTTTGCACCGGTCCAAATCAAAAATGTCGACATCGATGCCCTGATTTTTCTTGATGAGTTGCACACAGTCGTAAATATGGCCAATGCCCCTTTGACTGAGGATGTCCAGTTTTTCAAAACCAATGTCCTCCCCAATGTACATATCGAATTGCGCGGTTTGGAAACCCTTGGGCGGCATTTCCAAGGCGGTGTAATAAGTCAATGGCCGCTCACTGATTAAAATACCACACGAATGAAGAGACCGCATATTGGGGAAACCACTTAGTTTCAAAGCATATTTCTGGATGGTACGTACGATCGAATTGTCTTCGTGATGATGGGCATAATTGCGGGTCAGTTTATCGATTTCGGGTTTGGGCAGGCCAAAGACCTTTCCCAATTCGCGAAATGTCGATCGATACTTAAAAGTGCCGATCGTACCAATAAAAGCAGTACAATCGGTATCGAAGCGCTTAAAGACATATTCGAGAATGTCGTCCCGTTCCCGCCAGCTCCAATCGATGTCGAAATCCGGTGGGCTGAGTCGTGACGGGTTCAGAAAGCGTTCGAAATAGAGATTGAGTTCGAGGGGACAAACATCGGTAATGCCCAGGCAATAACTGACAATGCTGTTGGCGCCGCTTCCCCGCCCCACGTGGTAGAAACCCCGGCTTTTACTGTAGCGGATGATGTCCCAGGCAATCAAGAAATGGGCCGTAAATCCCAATTTTTCAATAATGCCCAATTCCTTCCCGACGCGCATTTCAGCAGCTTCGTGGCCTTTCCCATAGCGATTGGTCAAGCCAACGCGAGCCAGGTTCTCCAACAATAACTTGTCGCTGTAGTGATTTCCCGTATAGGATTGCTTGTTTTTCAGACTGTCAAAATCAAATTGAAAATTGCACCGATCGATCAGGCGGATCGTGTTTTTCAACAATTGCGGATAAGCCCGAAAATGATGCAGTAATTCATCTACCGGCAAGGGGTATTCATCGGCCTGTGCAATGGTGTAGTTGTCAATCCTACTCACCAGTATGTTGTTTTCGATGGCCCGGAGCACTTTGTGAAAATTATGCTCTTCCGGGTGCTTGAAAGTAATGGGTTGCAATACGACGGACCTCCTCAGGATACGCTGGTCTAATTGGTGCAAATGATTTATTTGACTCAGCCGGAAGCCCCAAAACTCATTTTCTCGCAACGTCCGTTTTGCGTCCAATCGAAAGGGGTAGACGATGAGGGCATGGTAGAAAGCAGGTGGACGATCCGGCAAGGGTTGGCGGGCCAAATTATAATCGGTCAGAAACTGATTCAATTCTCTGAAACCTTCCTCGTTGGTAGCATAACCGACGTACAGCAATTCATTGGCGCGGTTGCGTCGAAACTCCATGCCCACAACCGGCTTAATTCCTGCCTTCTTACATGCTTTGATGAAATTGTAGACGCCGGTTATGGTATTGATATCGGTCAGGCCGATCGCTTCGTACCCCAGTCGGGTAGCGATCTGCGGCAGCGCTTCCGGTGAGATGGTTCCGTAGCGCAGGCTATGCCAGCTCTTACAGTTGATGATCATGGGATGTAGAAATTGGGATATTACTATCGTATGGTTGAGATATTGGAAGCCCGGCCGATGCTGTGCTTGCCAAAGCGTTCCTTGACTTTATCCATTGCTTGATAGAGGGCAATCATTTCGGGAGCCTCATCAAAGAGGTCGAGTTGGGGATGCCCACTTACCAGGCCGGAGAATTTTACGCCGACCAACCGAATGAGCATTCTTCTTTCGTACAATTGATCGAACAATTCATGGACGATCTTAATCAGCTTCTGATCATTGGCAGTATAGGCTATACGCTTTTGTTTGGAATAAGTATCAAAGTTGCTGTAGCGCAATTTTACCGTTACGATGGAAGTTAACTTCCGGGATTGCCGCAGTTCGAAAGCCAGTCCTTCGGTCAGTTGGCTCAATAAGTTTTGTAAATGTTGGATGTGGATGGTATCCTTCTGGAGGGTCCGCTCTGCAGAAATGGATTTTTTTTCGGAATAGGGTCTGACGGGACGGAGGTCGATGCCATTGGCCTTCTCCCAAATGACTTTACCGTTTTGCCCCAGCAAGCGCTCGAGAAACGCCACCGGCATTTCCGACAAGGTCTTAATCCGCCGGATGCCTGCCCTGGAAAGAGTCTGGAACGTCTTTCGCCCCACCATCGGGATTTTAGCTACGGAAAGCGGGTCCAGAAACGGCCGGACCCGCTCCTGTGGAATATCCGCGTGTCCTTTAGGTTTACCTTCACTGGTCCCCATTTTTGATACGGTCTTATTGACAGAAACGCCAAAACTCATAATCAGCCCCGTCTCTTTCTGGATTTGGGCCACTAGTTCATCCGTCCATTTATACGATCCCTCGTGACTGTCCATCCCCGTCATGTCCAGGTAAAATTCATCGATGGAGGCCTTTTCGAACAAGGGAGCTTCTTCTTTAATGATGTGGGTGACGGCTTCCGAATATTTTGAATATAGATCCACGTCACCCCGCAACACAAAAGCATCGGGACAAAGCCTTAAAGCATATTTCATGGGCATGGCGGTTCGGACGCCAAAAGCTCTGGCCTCGTACGAACAAGAGGCGACTACTCCCCGATCCGAATTACCTCCGATCAACAGAGGCCGATGTTTTAAAGAATCATTTTTCAGCACTTCACAAGACACAAAAAAGCAGTCCAGATCCAAGTGTACAATACTCCTGATCATGATAGAAATTGTCGGTAGCTGTGTGTGGTTTATGGAGCGATATTACAGTTTTTGGGATAAAACACAGCAAAGTAAGCAAACATTTAGTTTATTTTAACTTATTAAAAAACAATTATTTATTCAAGTTGTTATCTCAGAAAACCTTATAATTGAGCAAAACATCCGACACACAATTCCCACTTATACAACATACTAAGAATATGTTTAAACTTTATCCTTCGGCCTTCAAATGCCCATTTTTGGAACCTCATTTCACCAAATTTTTAGACCATAGCGCTGCTATGCACCAAAA
>JANQRV010000521.1 GCA_028284395.1 Saprospiraceae bacterium | reverse complement strand
TTTTGGTGCATAGCAGCGCTATGGTCTAAAAATTTGGTGAAATGAGGTTCCAAAAATGGGCATTTGCAGGCCGAAGGATAAAGTTTAAACATATTCTTAGGAACTCAATTTAACTTTTCAGCTACTGGGCGTGAAGCGATCTTCAAAATAATCGCGTTCAGCCTAGAAAATCGCCAATGTTGCTATGGATGCTTTTGTCGCTGTAGAAACTAAAGCAACCATAGTTCCGGTAGCGAGTTTAGTAGCTGATGTTTTAAGCAGGTGATCAAATTTAGAAGCTATATTTGATGAACTGCTTAAGTAAATGACCTCCAATTGTTTATGGGAAACCCTTTAGAAGCCAATTATGCCGCGAAAGCCTATCTGTCGATAAAAGAATGGGCCGAAGAAGACCAGCCCCGTGGAAAACTATTGCAAAAAGGTAGGCAGAGTCTGACGGATGCAGAACTATTGGCCATTATTTTACGCTCCGGTTCCGCTAATGAAACTGCGCTTGATTTGGCCAAACAAATACTACATCAGTGTCAGAACGATCTCCGTGTTTTAGGTAAAAGCAGTGTTGCCGATCTTCGTAAATTTAAAGGGGTGGGGGAGGCAAAAGCTCTTTCGATTGTTGCAGCTATGGAGTTGGCTCGACGGCGCCAACAAATTTCCCCAAAAGAACAGCCGATCATCACAAGTAGTGATGATGCGTACCGGATCATGGCTCCTTTGTTGACCGACAAAACGGAAGAGGAATTTTGGATCCTGTTATTGAATGCTGGGAATCGGTTAATTCGTTACCGCAGGATCAGTATTGGTGGAGTCAATAAAACATTGGCCGACGCCCGTGTAATTTTCAGGTATGCTTTGGAAGAAAGGGCTAGTGCCATTATTTTGTGCCACAACCATCCTTCGGGGGCACTCCGACCCAGTGGGGCCGATATCCAGTTGACGGAGAAGCTCTTTAGTGCCGGAGGGTTGATCGATGTCCTTGTTTTGGACCACTTGATTATTGCTGATGGAGGTTATTACAGTTTTGCTGATGACGGTAAGGTATTCTAAGGTTTCAGCGCATCGATCTACAAAAAGAAACATCCTATATGCCATCAAAAGAAAAGAAGAAGTTTAATTTCTCGCTGTTGCGACGGGTATTTGCCTTAGCGAAGCCTTACCAGGGTATTTTTATTCTTTCGGCAGTGCTCGCCGTCGTCTTAGCGCCAGTTGCCATTGCCCGACCTCATTTGATTAAGGTGATGGTCGATGATTACATATTTCAAAGCAACATCAGCGGGCTAACCAGGATGGCCCTAATTGTTTTTGCGGTTCTTTTGCTGGATGTTTTCTTGCGCTACATCTTCATTTATGCCACTAACCTTTTGGGGCAAAGTGTGATCAAAGATTTGAGGGTGAAGGTTTTTCAACACATTACCAATTTACGCCTTAAGTACTTCGATAAGACTCCCATTGGTACTTCCACAACCAGAACGATCAGCGACATAGAGGCAATCAATACCGTATTCTCACAAGGGGCAATTACCATCATTGCAGATATGTTAACGATTATTGCGGTCTTGATCATTATGTTGGTAACGAGTTGGAAATTGACCCTGATTTGCCTAACTACATTTCCCTTTTTGATCCTTGCGGGTTATATTTTCAAAGAAAAAGTGAGGAAAGCATATGAGATCGTTCGTACTCAGATTTCAAAGATGAATGCATTCCTACAGGAAAGAATTTCCGGTATTAAGGTCGTCCAGATCTTTAATGCGGAAAAACAGGAGATGGAAAAATTCAAAGTCATTAACCGGGCTTATACCCAAGCCAATTTGGATTCCATTTTATACTACGCCGTTTTTTTTCCGGTGGTAGAAATTATTCAGGCGGCGGCTTTGGCCTTGATGGTCTGGTGGGGGGCCAGTGAAGCTATAAGAGACCAGGTTTCCTTGGGGACGCTAGTGGCATTTCCACTCTACCTTTCCATGCTGTTTCGGCCAATTCGAATGCTTGCTGATCGCTTTAACACATTGCAAATGGGGCTGGTAGCGGCCGAGCGAGTTTTTGGAATCCTGGACAACACAGAAAAAATTACGAACCATGGAGGACAGCTACCGAAGAATTTCGAAGGTGAAATCGAGTTCAAAAACGTGTCCTTTGCGTACAATGACGACGATTATGTACTGAAGGACGTTAGTTTGAAAATCAAACCGGGCGAAACGCTGGCCATTGTCGGTGGGACCGGATCCGGCAAATCGACAATTATCAATCTTCTTAACCGCTTCTATGAAATTAACGAAGGAGAGATCTTAGTAGATGGTAAGAACATAAAGGAATATGAATTGCAGAGTTACAGGGGGCGCATCGCTATGGTGCTACAGGACGTTTTCTTGTTTTCCGGTTCCGTAATGGAAAACATTACCCTTCGAAATAACGATATTTCCGAAGAGGAAGTCGTAGCCGCAGCTAAATTGATTGGGGCCCATGAATTCATTGAAAAGCTGCCGGGCGGATATAACTATGAAGTGATGGAGCGGGGAGCGACATTGTCCATGGGGCAGCGGCAGTTGATCTCTTTTGTTCGGGCTCTTGTTTTCAATCCGGATATCCTGATTCTGGACGAGGCAACCTCGTCCATAGATCCCGAAACAGAATCAGTGATTCAATTTGCCATCGAGACACTAATTTCCAAACGGACCTCAATTATTATTGCCCACCGGCTGTCGACAATTCGTCATGCCAACAATATTATGGTATTGGATCAAGGAGAGGTCAAGGAATTTGGTGCTCATGAGGAATTAGTGAAAATTGAAGATGGCCATTACAAGAATTTATACGAAATGCAGTTCTTGCAAGCAGCGGAGTCTTAAAATCGGAGGACTTTGATTTCGGCCGCGCGCAGCAAATCTGATGTTCCGCCAGTTTTGGATGTTTTGCCATCGAGCCCTATTCCGTTACAACTTTAATGAGAAAAAAGCCATCTATTCCCTGTTTTTGGTAATGGGGCATTAACATGAGCGCATCCTGTGGTGATAAAATGCTGCCGTGGCGGTCTTGGCCTAAATATTCCCCCTTCGCTACCCTTTGGAAGTTGAGATATCCAAAGGCCATCTCAAATTGGTCCTTTGGTTGAATTTTATGGACATAGATCAGTTCTGCTAGTTTGGGCAAACCTGTGGAATATTTAATAAGTAATTGATCGTGGCGATTTTCAACATCTTTGGGGTTGACCAATCCGACGGTCCTCAAACAGTTAATGATGGCTGAAACTGCACGATTTACAGAAAGCGGATCGTTGTGCTGTCCCGCCTCGAAAGCCACCCCGGTTACCGGCAAGTTGAAGTTTTGGCTATTGAAGAAGTGCAAGAGCGTGCCGTCCAGCCCCGTGAGGAGCCCCCTTATGACGGGCGCGTACATTTCAAGGGCAATCTTTGTGCTCTCTTCGTGGTCAGAGACGATGGAGAAGATTCCTCCTTGGGTGGTCGTGGTATGGATGTCGAGAACAATTAACTTCTGAGGTTTTTCCTTTTCGATTTCCGATTCGACCACATTTAGTATTTCTTTCATCTCCAGTTCCTCGTCCCGGAGACCCGAAATGGGGGTTTGACGTACTCGGCGAACATTTTCTTCTGTCCATATTCTGTTGAGGTCCTGAGTGACAAACCTGCTGCCCTTTTCAATGGCCCGAGTGTTCCCTCTTAAGCCAATCATTTTTCCCTTGAAGGTAAAGTTGGGGTTTTGAAGCGCTTCTAAGCTGAGCATTTTAAAAACTTCTGCAATGGCACTTACTCCTGCTGGTTCATTACCGTGTACGCTTCCAAAGCAAATGAGTAGAGCCCCCTTTTCACTACCTTTGTATGCGCCAATCGTTCGATCATCTTTCATATTCTGTAAATGCTTAATAAAGTGGCTTATATGCCTTTATTTCAAATGGAGATCAGTCGTCGCTTTACGGTCAGGAATTGTAACCTAAACTGCGAATAGTACCATTAAGTTAGTATAATCGGATTTAATCAAAACAGAATTATAGAATTTTCGTTAATAGCTACAGCTTTTGTCCCACGCTCCCTGCGTAGGAAGTCCTTCAAAAGTATTCAATCGTCTAAACCCTTGGACAAAGCCATGAATCCATTGAGATTTTGAGTTAAATTGTCCACTTACTTACTACGGCGATAAGACAGCGCTCAAAGTGAAATGGCATAATATCCGGAGGAGTTCAGACGAACGGCATTTGAAAAGTTTACATGAATAAGTAACTAACAACTATGGGCAGATATTTAGGTGTTGCTTTTTTGGCACTGGTTTTAGTAGGAAATTTTAATAGGGTGGGTGATGAGGAATGGAGGAATAAAATAGATGAGGAAGTTTGGGAAAGCATTTCCCAAAATCGGGAAATGGATTTCATGATTGTCTTCGAAAGTCAGGCTTCTTTATCCCGACTATCGCAATTCAAAACAAAAGAAGAAAAAGGCAAATATGTATTTGAGCGCCTTAGAGACCATGCCCGCCAATCCCAACAACAAGTAATTCGTTTGTTAGAGGATCGAAAATACCCGTATCGATCGTTTTTTCTCGCTAATGTCATTGCGTCGCGGGGAGGGCTCGACTTCATTGTAGAACTGGCAAAAAGATCCGAAGTCAGTAAAATTGCTCCAGATCCGTGGGCTCCTCTGGATCAACCGGAACGATTGCAGAACTCGGTTACTTTAAGGCAAAATATTGAGTGGGGTATCCGAAAAATTGGCGCCGATCAGGTTTGGGAGATGGGATTTGATGGCACCGGGGTTAGAATTGGAGGTGCAGATACTGGATTCAGCTGGGAGCACCCTGCAATCAGAGAAAAGTATCAAGGTTGGGATGGAGAGCATATCGATCATAATTATAGTTGGCACGATGCCATTAGAGCAATTGATACGATTCACCGCGATAGTATCATCGTTCCCGAGCTGAATCCATGTGGCCTCGATTCCAAGTTTCCCTGTGACGACAATGGCCACGGTACGCACACCATGGGGACAATGGTGGGAGATGATGGGCAGGGGAACCAGATCGGAGTAGCACCTGGTGCTAAATGGGTAGCATGCCGAAATATGGAAAGAGGGTATGGGAAACCATCTACTTACATCGAGTGTTTCGAGTGGTTTTTAGCTCCGACCGATGTTAATAATGAAAACCCGGACCCAACCCGTTCACCACATGTAATTAATAATTCCTGGGGCTGCCCACCCAAAGAGGGGTGCAATGCCACTAATTGGGAAGTTATGGAGAGGGTTGTTGACAACCTCAAAGCAGCGGGAATCTTTGTTGTTTCTTCTGCTGGTAATAGTGGTAGTGGATGCGGCTCGGTGGATGATCCCCCCGCAATGTTCGAAAATGCATTTTCGGTTGGGGCTTCCAGAATCAATGATACCATTGCCGGTTTCAGTAGTCGAGGGCCTGTTCTAGTGGACGGCAGCGGACGACTGAAACCCAATGTGGTTGCCCCTGGGGCTGGTGTCCGGTCGGCGGTATTGCCTGCGGGGTACCAGAGTTGGAGCGGTACTAGTATGGCGGGCCCACATGTAGCGGGAGCAGTTGCCTTGATCATTTCTGCTAATCCGGAGATGGCTGGTCAGATAGATGCAATCGAGGACATCCTGGAAAGAACGGCCAAACCGGTTGGGACCCTTCAGAACTGCGGAGGTATAGCTGGTTCAATGGTTCCAAATAATACCTATGGTTTTGGCCGAATCAATGTTTTGGAGGCTGTACAGGTAGCCATTGGCGTTAGTAGTGAAGAAGTAGTGGATGCGGCACAAGTAGATGTGCGCGTTTTTCCAAACCCTTCCATTGGTAGTTTTTACATAGATATTGAGGGACTTGACGGGGCCATTAAATTCAATTTGTACGACCAGGTCGGGCAACTTGTACAAAGATACGAGTGGTATGTTCATGATGGTTTTCGCTCAAGGATTGATACCCCTCTTCCACCGGGGATTTACTTCTTCCAGGTGATCCAGGAAAACCTTACTTGGGAAGGAAAAATCATCAGCCAATAACAGCCGTTTCCTTTGAGCTTCGCCGTAAAATATTTGGGATAAAGGTCTACCGTGTCACAATTTTTGGAAAAAAAACAATTTAATTGATAGGGTAATTTGCAATTATTTTATATTTGTACTGCGTTGTACCGCCCCCCTTTAAATGCCTTTAGTAAAAAGTTTCTCGACAAATTCAATCCATTAGCCTTAGTGACTTGCACCATGTAAGCCTATATTCTACTTGCCCCCCAATGTTCTTATAATGGGGAAAGTTGGAAATTGCTTATCGCATAATCCTTAAGGAATGCCGATGGCTGTGTCATCGGAATGGTTGGGATTACGTCTATTAATTGAAGCAAGGACAACAATATTTTCTCAAAATTCCTGCCAAACATAGACACACAACAAGTATTCAGATCTTTTTGATTGGGGTACAATGCTAAGATTTTCTTCTGACAACATAAAGTTTACCAATTATCGGGTTTTACTCGAGCATCATTTGTGAGCTGTTTAAGAAGAAAGAATAAATGTCACAGATTTGCTCCCTTACGTAGCTGTGGATTTTAATTTAAACACTGGGCATGAAAATAAAATTTACAAGTCGACCAAAATTTTATCCGCTCAAGTTCTTTTCAATTTTGGGTTTCCTGGTCTATGTCCAAGTAACCCTTCTCCATTTTTCCAGGTCATCCAATAATGAAAATGACGCTCTTACAATAAACAGATCTCAACTAAATGACTTTGAATATACCTGTGGTGAGGGCTTCATGCTCAATACTTATGTGAAAGGATTGGCCAGTGGTGGCAGTACTTACAATATTTCTAATCCTGAATCTGATGTAGTAGAAGTAGTAGCCGAAGTTTGGATGGAAGCATGTACAGGAGGTGCTCCTAGTACCATCACCATCAATATCGGCGGAACACCCGTTACGGCATCCGCTATTGCAGTCAATTCTCCAACACCTGGAGAGTACATTTACCGGGCTTCTCGAACCGGAACTTTTTCTTCTACGATCAGTGTGAGTCCTTCTTCTTATGCCCCTTGTGATCCTTCCAGCATGGCATTATACGTCCGTCGCACGGCGGCTCAAGGCGCGGCAGCTCTGGTGCTTTCAGACGAAGAAGCACTCAGTGGTAATTGTATTAGTTTGGACATTCCGGTCGGTACATCCGACGGGCCAAGGGACATCACTGTTTACATACCGATTCACGAAAAGGCCAATGATGGTCGGGTGATCGATATTTCAGCTTCAGCAGGTGGCTCCTCAGATAATACCAGCATTAGTGGGAATTCCGAAGATGAAGTAGCACTGGTGACATTAGAGCTGATTGCCGTACCAGGGGATGAAGATATGGTGAGTATTGATGCTTGCTCTCCTCAGAATAATGGAAGTTCGATTGGAATAGGTGGCGTTTCGGCCTCCGCAACATCTTGTGATCAATGTGCAATGAACGACCCGGGAACGATTTCGGCGGATCAACAGTATTGCGGTGGGTTTACTCCGACGACTTTAACGGGTAGCACCCCGGATCCCGTAAATGTGGAATACCAGTGGCAGTTCCGGGAAGGGCAGAGCGGTTCCTGGACCGATATTCTCAACGCAGATCAACCCAATTATACACCAACTGAATTAGTCACTACAACCCAATTTCAACGGCTGGTCAGAATTTCGGATGTTTGCGAATGGCAAAGCTCCAATATCGTAACGCTAGAGCTTTTTCCAGAGACAATAGTAGTTGCCAGCGGAGATGTAACCATCTTTGCCGGCGAATCCACCGTACTGACGGCGACGCCGGATGGTATCCCCCCCTTTTCCTATGATTGGTCGGATGACCTCGGAAATACGGTTTCTGTACTTGCTTCCCCTCCTTCTACTACCACTTTCACAGTGACGCTTACTGATGGCAATGGATGTGAAGCCATTGACAATATTACCGTGACGGTAGATAAAGAACCGGACGCCTGTAGCAGCTCGATTCTTGACAATGGAAGTTTTGAAAATGGACTGAACTCCTGGGTTACGACCGGATTTGTGGATCGTGCTGATAATCGATACAACCAATTTGGGGGGTGGTATGGCTATCTTTGGTACAATGGAGGTCCTTCTTCCATGACGCAGACGATCGACAATATCGTAGCCGGTGAAACCTATAACTTGTATTTTTATGGCGGTACTCATAATAATCAATTCAATCACACGGTAGAACTAGGGTTTTATGATACGGCCGATAATTTGTTGTCTTCAGAAATTGTAGAAGTTGATTTCGTGGTTGGGTGTTGTAGTTTTGGTATTGTGTATCCGATGCAGTATTACACGCTTGAAGGAATTGCCCCTAGCGGAACATCTCACTTGAAGGTGATTGCTTACAATGGTAGCGGAGACTATTTGAAACTCGATGGCTTCTGCGTGGAAGGACCGCAATGCACTATTCCAATTGCCGAGACGGATAACTTCGAAGCGTGTCTCGGAACTACTTTTTCAGGAACAGTCGGTGAAAACGATGGACAATTGATTACACCGACTTTCGAACTTTCCAGTGGCCCTTCCTTTGGAACAGTCAATTTGAACAGTGATGGTTCTTTTACCTACGATGCTCAGGCCAATTTTGTGGGTGACGATGAGTTTATCTATGAAGTTTGTAATGATGGAAGCTGTTGTGCGACTGGTACCGTCCATATCAAAGTGGAAGCTGCCCCCGATGTTTCTGTTTCAACCATCGACCCCATATGTGCTGCTGGCAATGGAGAGATCATCTTTACATTTGCCAATAACAGTGCCCGAACTAATATTGAATTCAGCCGCGATGGAGGCCAAACTTATCCGCTAAATGTTAGTGATGCTGATGGTACGGCATCCTTCAATGGATTGGATGCGGACACCTATAGTCTTTTTGTGAGATGGGGAAATAATGAATGTCCGGTTGACCTGGGAACTGTTACCCTGGTTCGGCAAGAGAATTTGTCTGTCTCCATCGATGGTGTTACGAACATTTGTCAAGGTGAATCTACCGATTTAACGGTCGATGTAACGGATGGAAGCCCTCCTTATACTTACAATTGGTCAGATGGATTGAACTCCGAAGAAACGGTTACAGTAAATCCAACTGCTAATTCCACTTATATTGTAACGGTTACGGATGGCAATCAATGCCAAGCTACAGCGGAAATCACCGTTCAGGTTTGGCAAGCAATTGATTTGAACATTACTGCCAGTAATGCTACTTGTGATTTTTCCAATGGAGCGTTGACAAGTACTGTGCAGAACCCCAATTCGTATTGTTTGGTCTACAGACTCTATAATTATACCGTTGATGATTGGGTTGGTGATTACCAGGAATCTCCAGATTATTCGGGGTTGTCAACCGGTCTTTACCGGATCAAAGTATGGATCGACCCCGACTGTGATGGTGAATATTCGGATCTTACGTGCTATCAGTCATTTCCTGAAAACCCGGTTGAAATAGGGAGAGAAACGGCCAAGATTTTGTCGGTAGCAAAAACGGATGCTAGTTGTTTTGAATATACAGACGGAAGTCTGGCGATTACTCCAGACCTGATTGCTGGTACAAGTTTACCAATGGAGATCTATTACACCTTCAATGGAACGGAGGTTTTTGCCGGCATTTTTGAAAGTTCGTCAGCCAATAGCGTATCTGGTCTCGGAGCAGGAGCGTACAGCAATATCAGGATCGTTGATGCTAATGGGTGTGAAGATATAGAATCGGGGCCCTTTATCATTGGGCAACCAACTGCTGAACAGTGTGGCCTGGAATTAGATTGTGGAGAAGGGACGATGGTTGCCGGTACGGAAACGCTTTCCAGAAATGGGCAAACGGAAGAAACCATCAA
>JANQRV010000520.1 GCA_028284395.1 Saprospiraceae bacterium | reverse complement strand
TTTTGGTGCATAGCAGCGCTATGGTCTAAAAATTTGGTGAAATGAGGTTCCAAAAATGGGCATTTGCAGGCCGAAGGGTAAAGTTTAAACATATTCTTAGATGGTTAGATCTTCAATCAAGGACGGAACAGCCAAAAAAGGTCACATTGGCTCTCTATATTGGCCACGTCCGATTTTATTTCGAGCTATTTTGTCTGGGGCATGTACCCTCTGCTTGTCACCATGCACAGGCCCAATTGGCTCCTTTGATCATCAAAATAAAAAGGTAATGAGCTTGATCTACTGCAAATGGTTTTTCATATCTTGTTAGAAGTTTCAATCTTGCGGAATGAATCAAAAAATCTTCACTGCACTTCTGCTTAGCTTCCCTATTTTCTTGATAGGGCAACCATGGGATCAATATGGAGGCAACAGTAGTGTGCCTGGGAAAAAGACAGGGCATTGGCACATAGAGCAGATCGAGAGCCGTTATTGGTTTATTACGCCCGAAGGCAATTCCATGTACGTTTTGGGAATCAATCACATCGATGCTAAAGGACAAAAGGATCGGGAACTTGCTCTGGCGAATTTGGAGAAGTGGCATTTCAACTCCGGGGGCTACGGTATTCCAAAATGGTTGCTGCCGCATCTTCCGGGCTTCCTTAGTGTTCGGTTGCACGATGCACTGCATTGGTTACCGGCCGATGGGTTTTCATTTGCGGATGTATTCAGCAAATCCTATGCAGAACATGTTGATTCAGTGGTAGAAGTACATTGCCGGACTGGCCGTGATAATCCCAATGTGATCGGGTATTCGTTGACGGATACCCCTAGGTATGATTTGGATATTGTCCGGGCGCGCAGAGGCAGTGATTGGGTTTCCTTTATGAGGACTTTATCGGGCAACCAGCCCGGTAAAAGAGCCTACGTCGATTTCTTACGAAAAACCTATCAAGGGAATTTTCATAAATTTCGTACTGCTTATCGTCTGGAAAGCCCACAATCATTCGATGAACTCTACGATTATCCCTTCGCCTATCTGGAATTGGCAAGGACTTCTATTCGCCGGGATGATGAGGTTTTCCTAACTCAAATTGTGGAAAAGATATACGAATTGATTCACCAATCATTTCGTAATTACCATCCGGAAGCACTTTTATTGAGCGAAAAATTCAAAAGTCATGATCATCCGGAAGCCATCCTTCGCCTAGCGGGAAAGTATTTTGATGTCATTTCCATTCAACCCGGTCCCACCCAGGGGCCGGATGTAGGCCAGGGCCCGGACGAATCCATTTTCGATCCGATGTACTGGGAGAACCTGCATCGGCTGACCGGCAAACCATTGTTTATCACCGATCATGGATTTTCTTTTTTTACCGAGGCTCACCCCAGAACATTGTGGCATCAATTTGTTTCTGAGACAGAAGCGGCCACTTTTTATGACCACTATGTCAGAGAAGTCATAAAGCTTCCGTTTATCGTCGGGTATATGAAGTGTCAATACAAAGATCGGTACGATCCCTTGCGAACCTTGCTAAAACAGGGGTTGTTGATGACTGACGGCCGTCCCTATGAGTTGCTGAGCCGACAGGTGTCTGAAACCAATGCGTTTGTGATCGAGCAATTGTATAAATGAGTGTTCTTCAATTTGATCGACCTGGTGAACATGGGAGGCTCAAACCCTGTCGTCAGACTCGGAAGTTCGCAGTTCTGACCGGGAGAATGAGTATTGGTATGAAGCTGTTTAAAACAGGGTTTCGAATGGCTTTAGCTGATCCTTACAGTTGCCGCAACATCGCCCGCTGATATTGCCGCGGAGTCTGGCCCAGGACCCGCTTGAAAACCCGGTTGAAATTCGACAGATTGTTAAAGCCCGAGGCAAAACAAATTTCTCCGACCGAATGCTCTCCGGTCAAAAGCATTTTACAGGCATGACTGATGCGCAACTCCGTGATAAACTGGATCAGCGTTTTTTGGGTGGATTTTTTGAAAAATCGGCAGAAAGCTTTTTCCGTCATATTGGCGATGGCGGCCGCCTCCTTGAGCGCAATGGGCCGTTTATAATGTTGCAACAGGTAATTGCAAACCGACTGAATCCGCTCGGAGGATTGGTTGGTTACCTGCTTCTGGTATCCAAGATCAGACAGTAGCCTGAACTCGTCTGTTTTAGCCAGTAAGTCCAATAGGTTTAGTAATTCGATGATTTTGTTTTGATCGTTTTCGGTGGCAATGGACCATAAGATTTCAGCTGCCTGGTCCCGGGTTTTCCCAAAAAACTGTATGCCGTGTAGTGCATTTCGGAACAATTGGCGGATGGGCAGCATCTCGGGAAGCTGTATAGCTTCGCCCATGAAATCCTCCAAAAACTGGAGCAATATTACCTCGGCATATAGGTCGGCCTCTCCTCGGAAATACAGTTCATCGTTTTGCCAGAAGTGAGGCACATTGGATCCGACGAGCACCATGTCGCCCTCAAAGAATGGTTGAATGCTGTCTCCTACAAAACGGGTTCCGTTGCTTCTGATGACAAACATCAGTTCCAACTCCAGGTGGTAATGCCATTGGTTGTAAAGATGTGGTACCAAAGCATGACGGGCAGTGAAGGACTGGAGTGAAGATTTGGTGTTCTTATGCAGGAGAAGAGGTTTCATTTAATGGTATTCTCGCTTGTTTTTCTTCCAAAATAGGGTAAACCTGCAACTTTTGTACAAAAACCGGCGAATTTTTTGGAAGAATTAGCGCTGATTGGTTTTGATCTTTGTCAAAAGAAATTTTATTTCTAATAATAGTCTTGTTTCCGGTTATTATTCTTTTAAGTAGTATTGTTTCACTACAATATGCTGCTATAGGTCTTTATTTTCCATTAAAATACATATTTATGAAACGAGCTTTCGTCAAAGCAGCCTTTGTCGCTTCCGTGATCCTGGGCCTGTTGTTGTATGGTTTTGCTCCAGTGGCAACGGCGCAAAATTCCCTGGAGGTTAAGGGAAGTGTAACCGATTCGGAAGGGGAACCTCTAATTGGAGTAACAGTGCTTGAAGTAGGAACAAGTAACGGTACCGTCACAGATTTTGCCGGCGATTATTCCCTCACCGTAGAAGATGCAAATTCTTCCCTGTCCTTTTCCTATACCGGTTATGAAACCCATCAGGTCGTGGTCGGCAACCAAAGTGTCCTCGATGTTCAACTGCTCTTCAGTGCGAGCGAGTTGGGAGAGGTAGTTGTGGTTGGATACGGTACCCAACGCAAAAGTGATTTGACCGGGTCGTTGGTATCGGCTCCGCTGGATGCGTTCCGGGAGGCGCCGAATACCAATATTTTGCAGGCCCTCAGCGGATCTACTCCGGGCATTAGCATCGGTCAGACCTCGCAGGCGGGTCAGGAGCCGGACATCCAGATTCGGGGTCAGACCAGCATTAATGGGAATCAGAACCCCCTGATCATCCTCGATGGGGTCTACTATCGCGGCCGGATCTCGGATTTAAACCCTCGGGATATTGCATCGGTAGACGTTTTGAAGGATGCGAGTAGCAAAGCAGTTTACGGAGCCCAGGCGGCCAACGGTGTGATTTTAATTACGACCAAAAGCGGCCGTCAGGCCACGAAGCCGGTCATTACCTATTCTGGTTTCTACAGCACGCAGTCGCCCGCCAACGAACTTACACCATGGGGCCGGGAAGGATTTTTGCAAGGGGTGCGCGACATCGATTGGCAAAACAGCTATTTGGGACCCGGTTATACCCAACAGAACCCCGATTGGACCATTGAAAACAACACCGGCCTTTTTCCTCCCCTACTGGAAGGGTTTGCCAATGGTACCGATTTCAACTGGTACGACGAAGTAACCGATCCCGGCTACATCACGGATCACCAGTTGAGTGTGCGGGGTAGTTCGGAAAAATCCTCCTATTACCTGTCCGGAGGATATACCGACCAGGAAGGATGGATGCTGAATGATCAATACAACCGAATCTCTGCCCGCATCAACTTTGATGTGGACATCACTGATTGGTTGACCATCGGTGCCAATACTTTCGGTGCCTTTGCCGACCGTTCCGGTGAAAGTCCGATTTTGAGCCAACTTCCGCAGATGAGTCCGCTGGCTGCACCACGTGATGCCAACGGCGAGTTCATTATCAATCCACTGGGAGACTTGAGGCTTAACCCCTTTTTGCAGAGTGCCTCCGACGATCGCGATTTGCGAAATAACCTGTCCGGAATTTTCTTTGCCCGAGTTAAAATCCCACAGATCAAGGGCTTGAGTTATCGGGTGAATTTCAGTAACAATTATACCTGGGATGCCCTGAGTAATTCGAACCCCTTTGATGCCGGCCAGTCCGGACGGGCAATCAAGGTGAACCGATCCACCTACGATGTGCTCCTGGACAATATCCTTCAGTACGACCGTAAATTTGGTGCCAACCATGGGGTGAATATTACAGTGTTGTACGGTGCCAACAAGATTCGTTTCGAAGAAAGCATTGCCGAAGGAACCAATTTTTCCAACTTGGCGCTCTCCTACAATAGTCTTGAACAAGCGGTTATCCAACAGATATCTTCGGCGGCCTGGGAAGAGACCTACCTGTATCAAATGGCCCGGATCAACTATGATTTTCAGAAGAAATACCTCCTGACCGCGACGATACGCCGCGACGGATTCAGCGGTTTTGCGGAAAACAACAAGATTGGTTGGTTTCCCTCCGTAGGCTTGGGTTGGATCCTGTCGGAAGAGCGTTTCCTTAAGGACGGCGGGACCTTCAGCTTTTTAAAGCTGCGCGCCAGTTACGGCATTAATGGTAACCTGACGAGCCGCTACAGCTCGCTGGCACAGGTATCCGCCAGCGCTGCTTCCCAATACGTGTTTGGAGACGGCGGCAGTACGGTCAACGGCCAACAAATATCCGCTTTGGCTAACCCCAATCTTACTTGGGAGCGCACAGCGGGCATCAACATCGGTCTAGATTTTGGCATTTTAGGCGGAAACGTTTCGGGCAGCATCGATCACTATCGGTCTACCACAACGGATTTACTCTGGGACTTTGTACTGCCGGAAATCACCGGGTTCCGAAACATTGCTTCCAATATTGGCGAAATCGCCAACAGTGGCGTCGAGCTTTTGGTCAACGCCAACCTCATCCGTGGTGATAAATTCTCCTGGGACCTGGGCGTCAACCTCGCTGCCAACAACAATCGGATCGAAAGTCTCCTGGGACTGGACCTGGATGAAGATGGCCGCGAAGACAATTTGATTGCCAATGGTTTATTCATCGGCGAGCCGATCGGTACCATCTATGGCTACGTCATTGACGGCATCTGGCAAATCGGTGAAGGCGACATCCCAAACGGTTTTGCCCCCGGGCAGTACAAACTTCGGGATCTGAATGGAGATGGACAAATCACTCCCCAGGACGACCGGCAAATACTCGGACGATCGGAGCCGGCCTATGAGTTCGGCATTCGCAATACACTACAATTCGGCGACCTCACATTCCGGTTTTTCATCAAGAGCATCCAGGGCGGAAGCGAAGGCTATCTGGGAGAGAACAACCCCTGGGCCGGTTCCTACAGTACGCCAGGCAATGCGCAAAGCAGCAACTGGTTTTCAGAAATCGACTATTGGACCCCTTCCAATCCGGGAGCCACCTACCGCATCCCCGGTCCCGATGCTGCCATCGGCGGCCGTCGCTATTTTGCCCGCAATTTTGTCCGGCTTCAGGATATCTCGCTGGCCTATCAACTCGGTGATCAAATTGTCGAAAAGCTCGGTGTTCAAGGTTTAAAGATCTTCGTCAGCGGCAAGAATCTAGTGACACTGACCGATTGGGAAGGCTGGGATCCGGAAACGGGGCAGGGCCTGGGAGCTACTCAGGGATTGGCGTTGCCGGTGATGAGAGGAGTTACTTTTGGTTTGGATTTGTCTTTGTAAGAATAGAGTCCATAGAAGCAATAGTAGCAACAGAGTCCATAGAATTAAATAAAAAGAAATGAAAAATATCAAACATTACATACCATCACTTTTCCTGCTGGGCCTTACATTGGTCGCTTGCAATGAAGATGAATTCCTGGGAGAAGAGCCGCTCGACTTCTTCAGCCCCAGCAATTCCTTTGTTACTTTCGAAAATTTTGAAAGTGCTGTTTTCGATCTCTACGCGCAGTTCCGCAATCTTAAGTTTGCCGGCACCAATAATGCGCAGGCACACCTTTACGGGACCGACATTTTTTTCGATGCGCGCGAGTCTACTTCCAATAATCGCATTGGCGATTACAACGTTACTTTTAATCCGACGAGTCAGATGCCCCGTTGGCACTGGACTCGCCTGTATAAAATTGCTACCAGCGCCAATACCATCATAGATCGCTTACCCGACGGTGAGCTCAACAGCGAGCAACGGGTCTCGATCGAGGCCGAAGCTCGTTTCTTCCGGGCATTGGCCTACCGTCATCTGGCCTATCTCTTCGGTGATGTGCCATTGCTGCTCAGTGAGGTAACTTCTCCAAAAACAGATTTTACCCGCAGCCCCCAGGCTGAAGTGCTCAGTCAGGTCGCTGCCGATTTGAGTTTTGCTGCCGACAATCTGCCGGCGGTTGCGGATGCGGCAGACGGACGAGCATCGGATCTGGCGGCAAAACATTTGCTGGCTGAAACCTACCTCTCCCAGAAAAACTGGGCCGAGGCCATCGCCATGGCCAACACCGTGATCGATGATCCGGCCACTGATCTTATGAGGGACCGCTTTGGCAGCCGTGCTTCTGAAGCGGGCGATGTTTACTACGATCTGTTTCGGCGCGGCAATCAAAATCGTTCTAGTGGCAATACGGAAGCCATCTGGGTCGCGCAAATGGAAGTCGATGTGCCGGGAGGAATGTTGATTGCTACCGGTCGCCCCGGCAACATCCTCGAACGTCAGCACGTCCCCGCCAGTTGGACCTTGCAGGATCCCGATGGTAAGCCGGCGGTTTTGGGTTGGCGATCGGACCTCAATACCGGGGGGCGGGGAGTATCCTTCTTGCAGCCCACCGCTTTCTTTGAAAATACTTTGTGGGAATCCGACTTTGAAAACGACTTCCGCAATTCGGAGTTCAACTACATTCGGGAATTTCGTTACGACGATCCCGCTTCGGCCTGGTTCGACTCCAGTGCCGTGCAATATCCGGGGCCCAATCTGCTGGCTCAGGCCTGGCGTTGGTATCCGTGGTTGTCAAAGGTCACCACCCCGGGGCGTCATCCGGACAATTTATATGCAAATGCTGAATTGGGTTTGTTATCTTCGGCAGGCGGCTCTACCTACGCCGATCAGTACTACATCCGCCTGGCGGAGACCTATTTGCTGAGGGCTGAAGCATATCTCGGCCAGGGGGATAATGAAAAAGCGGCTGCAGATATCAACACGGTGCGTTCGCGTTCCAATGCCAGTCCGATAACTGCCGGTGAGGTGACCATCGATTACATTCTGGACGAAAGGGCGCGGGAGTTGAGTATAGAGGAAGACCGACGCATCACCTTGCACCGTCTGGGTAAACTGGTAGAGCGGGTCAGATTGTTCAACCCGCACAATGCCGATGAGATTCAGGATTTTCACAGTCTTTGGCCCCTTCCGGCCAGTGAGATCGAAGCGAACATCAATGCGACGCTGGTGCAAAATCCCGGCTACTAATTTAAAAGCTACTTCTGAGCTATGACTACACTCCAAACGCTTGATTATACGGCCATCGTCATCTACATGGGGATCATGGCCCTGATGGGCATGTCGCTGGGCTTTTTTATCAAGGATGTCGGAGATTACTTCAAGGGAGGGAGCACCATTCCGTGGTACGTAGGCGGTATCAGCAATTTTATGTCGCTGTTCAGCGCCTTCGTCTTTGTTGCCCACGCGGGGATCGCTTATGAGCATGGTTTAGTGGCCATGGCCATTATCTGGTCTGCAGTGCCTGCTATGTTGGTGGGAGCCACGGTATTTTCCAAATTGTGGCGTAGAGCGGGTATTGCCTCTCCGATGGAGTTTTTGGAAGTGCGATTCAATAGCCGGATTCGGCAAATATTTTCCTGGGGCGGAATCGGTTTTCGCCTTTTGAATAACATGGTCCGCCTTTACGCCATCGGAGTATTCATCTCTACGGCAACGCCCCTCAGCTTGGGTTCCGCAATTTTGATCGGGGGTATCATTGTGGTTTTATACACGGTGATCGGAGGGCTGTGGGCAGTGGTCTTAACGGATGTCGTGCAGTTTATTGTACTGATCTGCGCAACCTGCATTTTGGTGCCGCTGTCGCTA
>JANQRV010000519.1 GCA_028284395.1 Saprospiraceae bacterium | reverse complement strand
GGACGACTGTTGATCAGGATTTGAGAATAAGCACCGTCCAGGCCATTCAACCGTACCTGAGTGAAACCGCAATTTTGGCAATTGGTTTCCACCCGAACGCCGGGTTGGAAGTTTAAGCCTTCTGAGATGGCTATGGACTGGGTAGCATCGAGCAATTTGTTATCCACTACGTTTACCACTACAGGATTATTCACCCGATCTTGCTCATATCGTGTGCCACTGACTACAACGGTTTCCATATTTAGGGCATCCTCCTGCAACAAAAAGTTTTTTTCAATAGATTCTCCTTCCTCGAGAGAGACCGTTTCAGATACGGACAGGTATCCCAGGAAGCTCACCCTAACAAGATAAGTCCCGGCCGGGATGTTCTCTATTGCAAAGTTGCCATCTTCATCGGCGGTGGCTCCCATATTGGTACCTTCAAGCACGATGCTCGCGGTCAATAAAGGATCTCCGTTGTCGGCACTCACCTTGCCCGAAAGAGTGGCATTCTGTCCATATGTGGCAAAGGTAAATGCCCATAGTAAGAGGGCCAACATAAATCTAGTCGAGTGTAATTTTATCATCAGAATGTATTGAAGACAACTTCGGGTTACGGATCCCGTTGGAATCGGCGGTGGTTCCGGTATCCAAAGCTTTTTGTTAATTGATTAAAGATGCATTCGTATCAACTCTCAGCAGAAGGCGTTTTTCCCCTTTTTTTTCAATGGTGGGGCTACGATGAAGAATAGGGTTTGCTTCCGGATATAAAGCGCCTTTTAAAATGACTACGTCGCCCGTCCGGGCCTGCTGTATCCGGGTCTCCTCAGTGACAATCTCCTCATTTCGCCCTCCGCTTTGATAGGCTTTCACATTTACAAAGGCATCCGGAATCCAGAGCGTACCCGGTCCGATGTAGGTACACAGCATCCGAAGATCATTGATGTCCGTATGAAACCGGCGACACATGTTCGTATTGACGGTAGTCAGTAGCAAACGAAAAGAGGAAGCTTGAGTCGTCTTTTCGAAGAGCCCTAAAAGTTCCGTGACATCACCAAACAGAGCGGGGCTCTTGGCAAGATGACCGCTAAAGTAATCTTTCAAGATGGACCGTATTTCTTCTGTAGTTCCACTCGCTCGACATTCGACCGTTTTCGGAGCTATTTCAGCAAGTTCTGTTTCGAGTGATTTGATGTCGCGCTTATAAATCGCAATATTCTTGGATGGCAAATGAATATCCTGCAATATTTCATCACCATGCCCGATGGCGGCATTGGCGTAAGTTGATTCTGTCTTTATCATAAGTGTGGTTGTTTTGTCAATTTGAAAACTTATTCTTCCGAAGCATCGCGGAGTATGTAATAAAACTCGTCGGGGTCATCAGAATTCAAGTGTAAGGTTCCTCTGAATTTCTTGAATTCATCCATCCGATAGCGTTTGCTATCATCTTTCAGATACATGTTCATCACGGAAGCAGGGCTTGCCTTACCACAGAAAAAACAAGAAGCATACGGATTGTAAGACAAAGACAAGGTCTCTTCATCAAGGGGAAGTACGAAACCTTCTATGAGAACCTCCTGCCCATCGAGGGCCTGGATTGCTTTGGGGAATACGGGAGCAAAGATTTCCATTTCTACCTTCTTGAAATAGTACAATTGATAACGAATGTCCGTCAGTTCTGGCCATGATACTTCTACCGGTCCGGTTGCCGGTCTGCCCGTTTTGCTGTTGTTGACCGGTCCAATCTGGTAGTCTTGTGTCTCCTCAACGGGGGCCCAGTTCAGCAATTGTTCATTCCAGCGGTACAAAGTATCATTTACCGGATAATTGCCAGACTCATAATCTTCTTCTTCAGGTGATTCCATTGCTACCGGTGTGGCGATGGAATCATCCGGTGGTTCGGCTTGTCCAAACCCAAGGTATTCTCCAATTAATTGCCGGTTGAATAGTGCGACAAGCAGAATAACCCCTAATAATAGTATTTTTACCTTATTATTCATCTCCTTTAATTTTCAGATAATACAGCTGATATATTCATTTGCATGGCTTGCCAGGCTGGTAGCAACGCAGCCCCCACTCCTACCAGGATCGTTAGTAGAAACAACGAAATTTCACCAGATAACCATTCGCTTCCGAAATGTAAGTTGAAATCACCTTCAGCTTGCCGATTGATCACATACAAACCAGCACGGCTTAACAGCCAGCCCAACACATAGCCGACTACTGCCAGTAATAACCCCTCCAATACCAGGAGTCCAAACAATTGCCAGGGTCGGTAACCAGCGGTGCGCAGTAGGGCCAACTCGTATTTTCGTTCGCGAAGGCGATTGTATAAAACGAAGAATACGCTAAAGCCAGCCATAGCCATGATGCCGCCCGCGATGAGCTTCAGGGTCGTAGCTCCAATGCCCAGCATATAGAATAATCGATTGATTTCCAAACCCGGCAAAACGGCCTGCATGTTGGTACCATCGTTAATAGTACGGGGCATGTTGAGTAAGGTAATTTTGCTTTTATACGTCAATAGAATCGCCGTGATATCCATGCTGTCGGCAGTAAAGGCAGGTAATTCAGGATCAGGTTGGTGTGTGGCCAGTGTATCCTGGATATTCTGCTCGTCCTTTGGTGACGCATGAACCTGCCAAACGCTTTCCAGGTTGGTCAGCACCAGCTGGTCCAGCACAGCATTTGTTTTTTCCGCAATTCCAACCACGGTGTACGGGTGTTCGTCGTGAACGTGCCCTCCCTGAGCCTCTCCGTGCGTTCCCAGGAACGTATCACCTACCCGCAAGCCTGTCTTTGCGGCTACATCTGCACCAATTACCGCTTGCATGGCCTTTGAAAACAGGTGTCCATCGCGCAGTTGAGCTCCATATTTATTTAGGTAGGCATTGGTAGTACCCAGGATGCGATATCCACGGTAGGAATCGCCATAGGCCAACGGAATCGCTTCTTGGACCATGGGATTGTCCATTACCGGGCGAGCCTCGGCTAATTTGATATTGCCGGTCGGCGCATCCAAATGATAAACTGCAGACAATACCAACTGCAACGGGCTGCCTTTGGCCCCCACCACCAAATCAATATTTTGTAGATCCCGCGCAAATTTTTGTTCCAAATGGTGTTGAATGACCAACAATAGGGAGATGATACCCACTCCAAAAAGCAGCAAACTGACGCATAGGGCGGTATTGAGTGGTTTGTATACGATATTTTTCCAGGCTATTTTCCCTAGCATTCTTCTGATTTTAATGAACGATGGCATTCAGATCCACCGTGTCGCTTATTTCTTTGCGTAAACGATCGTCGTGTGTTACGATGATCAGAGCTGCATCATGAGCTACTGCTTCTTCCAGCAACAGATCGATCACCAGGCTGCAGTTTGCATTGTCGAGCGCACTGGTTGGTTCATCGGCCAACAGCAATTTCGGTTGATTCATGACTGCTCTGGCGATGGAGGCTCTCTGTTGCTGGCCCACACTCAGTTGATGGGGATAGCGAAATAACAAATCATTGATATTAAAACGCTTGGCTATGGTTTGTGCTTTACTTCTACCCTCCGCGTAGGGAGAAAGTAGTAGATTATCCAAGATTGACAACGATTCGATGAAGTAGGCCTGTTGATAAACTATGCCAATGTGCCGGCCCCGGAACTGATCCATTTTCGCGGGGAGCAAAGTAGAAATCGTTTCGTCGTCCATAATGACTTGTCCCGATGTCGGTTGCCGCAAACCCGCCAAAATATGCAACAGCGTTGTTTTACCGCATCCCGATTCACCACAGATTAGCAAAGCATGTCCAGCCTCCACCGCAATGTCTGGAAAGGAAATGGGCTTAGATGCGGGGTATTGATACGTTAAATTTTTGGTTCGGATCATTCGCTTTCAGCTTTAGTTCGGCATCCATTTTTTGCAATAGTGGCAACGTCTTTATTTACTTTTCCAGTTTGTTTCATGTTGTGTCTTACGGGTGAAACGCAGAAACATTTTATTGAAAGCCTCCTTTTTTAGTCCCCGTCCAATAAATACTAAATTGCTCTCTTTCATTTCACCGGGCAACCAGGGAGAACCATCGGTTATCACACAATTCGTCCGGACGGATTGCAATATGATCCGGTTGGGATAGTTCGACACGTGCAATATCCCCTTAATCCGATATACCTGATCTCGATACAGATTAATCAATCGGTGCAGCTGTAGAGAGAAATGATCATCCAAGACAAAAGGCTGGTCAAAGGTAAGGGTAAAGGTATTGACTTTGTGGCGATTGCCTTTGGCCGTCAAGGGGGTGGCATCGACCAATTCCTGTCGTTTGCCAATAGCCCCCAGTCTACTTTCAAAAGACACCGCTTCGGAGGTTTTGGTCCCTACGATTTGCGGGATCGGGAAGCGACCATTTTCACCGCTAAGTACCACTGCATGGGGGTTGATTGCTTGCATTCTCTGGGTTAACAAAGGCAGATAATACTCGCTGACGGTATCGGCTTTATTGAGTAAAATCACATCTGCCATTACGATTTGGCGAAGTGCTTCTTCCGTTTCTTCCAGCCAATCTTCCACCAGGCCGGCATCTGCTACGCAAATCACCTGCTCCAACTCGAAAAAACGCCCTACCATAGGATCCGCTAAGAAAACCTGTACAATTGAGCTGGGATCCGCTACACCGGTTGTCTCTATAACCAGACGATCGAATTCGTCTTGCTTAGCACTGGCCACCTCCAGGACGTCTAGTAGTCCATCAGATAAAGAGCAGCACAGACAACCCGCCGTAAGTTCAACTACCTCCTCTACTCCTGACTCGACCAACGCACCATCTACGTTGCATTTACCCACTTCGTTTTCAATGACGAGTATCCGCTCTGAACTACTTTCGCGAATCAAGTGATTGAGAAAAGTAGTTTTACCGGCCCCAAGAAAACCAGTGATTAACGTTACTTTCTTCATAAAACAAATTTGATCACTTATCCTCAATAAATGAGATTTCCAACTCAATTGAATTGCAAATATAAATAATACGCAGTCTTATGCAACATTGTTGCATTCAACTACGTATTCGGAATTATTAGGAAGGCAAAGTGGGTGGTGATTTGTCTCATCGTGTCTGAGCGGTTCCATATTACCTGAATTAACGTAAAAGTACAGGACCCAATACCGGAAATTTTATTTTTTTTGAAACATTGTTGCACATTTGAAAAATGTTTCAGAACTTTTGCCAAATTTAGAAGCTTTTCTATCATTACCGCACTAAACCTGATGGGTGTAAAACTGAGCAATTTCAATCGGTCAAATGGACAAGAGCGCAGCAATCTTAGAAGCAAATGGACTGAGTAAAACAGCAGTCCGCAAAAAAGTACTCGATCTTTTTTTGGAAAGTAACAACGCACTTTCATTATCAGCTATTGAGGCTTCTTTTGGAAAATTGAATCGAATTACGCTGTATCGCACTTTAAAAACCTTTCAGAGCAAAGGTATTATTCACAAGGCGATCGATGGCACCAATCATCCTAAATTTGCCATGTGCAAAGCCCAATGCGAAGAAGGTGATCACCAGGATAATCATGCGCATTTTCATTGTACAACCTGTGAAAAAACAATTTGCCTGGACGATCTTCCAACTCCAAGTATTCCAAACCTTTCCGAAGGATACGTGATCCAAGAAGCAAATTTGATTCTTTCGGGTATTTGCCCGGAATGCAGATAAAGCATTTATTCTTATCTTCAAGATCTAAAAGGCGGTAAAATGCGACTTTCCTCTCTCTGGTTTTGTGTATTAACCCTATCAATTGGTGTATCGGCGCAAAATAACAACAGCCCCTTCACACTGGAAGCCATCAAATCTTATCCTTTCCCCGATCAGCTAACGGCCGCTGGAACTGGCAGCCACATTGCCTGGGCTTTCAATGAAGAAGGACTCCGAAATATTTATGTTGCCGAAGGCCCAGATTTTCAGGCGCGCAGGCTTACTGCGTACCTGGAAGATGATGGGCAGGCCTTATCAAGTGTCCGCTTATCCGCAGATGGAAAATGGGTCGTGTATGTGCGGGGGGGCGATTTCGGTTCCAATTGGAATGATGCTTTGCCGGTCAATCCCACATTCAGTCCGGATCCTCCCAAGGTACAGATCTGGAGCATATCCTTTGATGGAGGAGAGCCCATCCTGTTGGGTGAGGGGGAATCACCAGCCATTTCTCCGAGGAGCGAGCAGGTAGCCTTTGTCAAAGACGGACAAATATGGACTACTGCTATTGATGGATCCACCGAAACTGCAAAACTTTTTTCCGCTCGCGGAAACAACGGCAGTCCGGTATGGTCGCCCGATGGAAGGCGACTGGCCTTTCAGTCCAATCGCGGAGACCATTCCTTCATTGGTATCTATACGGATGCTGAAACCCCGCTTCAATGGGTAGCTCCTTCCTACAAGAGGGATGGATCTCCACGTTGGTCGCCCAATGGCAATCGACTCGCATTTATTCGGCGGCCGGGAAGTGGGGGGAAACCGCAGGATATTTTGGAAGCTCACCACAATCCGTGGAAGGTGATGACCGCCGATCTGCAGACTGGTAAGGCAGAGGTATTATGGGAGGCGCCGAAAACTTTACGAGGGTCTTTGCCCACTACACATGGCCGGACGAATTTGCACTGGGCCGCCGGACGTATAGTGTTCCTTTCTTATCACGATGGGTGGCCGCACCTATATTCCGTCGATGAAAATGGTGGCGAACCACTCTTGCTAACTCCGGGGAATTTTATGGCAGAGCATATCCAATTAAGTAGTGATGGAAAATGGCTGGTTTTTACGGCTAACACCGGACCTGATCCTTTGGATATTGATCGGCGCCACGTAGTGAAAGTCCCGGTAGATCGTGCAGCGATGGAGGTCATGACTCCTGGTGATGGATTGGAATGGTATCCGGTAGTAACCGGCGATGGAAAGCAGATTGCCTTCATTGGTGCTACCTCGATGCAGCCGCCGTTACCGGGCATCGTTTCCATGCAGGGAGGTCAACCAAAAATATTGGCTTCAGACCGTATACCCGCTAAGTTCCCTGCGCGGGATCTGGTAACTCCCAAACAGGTGGTTTTCCAATCACCAGACGGCTTGGACATTCATGCCCAGGTGTTCGAAAATCCGACTCAAACCAGCAACAATCCGGCAATTGTTTACATCCACGGTGGGCCGCCGCGGCAAATGCTCCTAGGCTGGCACTATTCCGATTATTATGCAAACGCTTACGCCATGAACCAATACCTGGCCAGTCAGGGATTTACAGTCCTGGCGGTTAATTATCGCCTCGGCATTGGATATGGGTACGAGTTCCACCACCCCGTAAATGCAGGATGGCGAGGAGCTTCGGAGTACCTGGACATCAAAGCAGCCGGTGAATGGCTAGCGGAACAGCAGGGCGTAGATCCCACCCGGATTGGCGTATACGGCGGTTCCTATGGTGGTTATCTGACCGCCATGGCGTTAGGGCGTAACTCCGATGTTTTTGCTGCAGGAGTAGACATCCATGGCGTCCACGACCGTACCGTCAATCGCATTGGCGGAATCCTCAGACCCAATCGGTATGAACGAGCCGGAGATGCCGATGAAACCGTTGAGATTGCATGGAAATCTTCTCCGGTAGCTTACATAGACAGCTGGAAATCGCCGGTCCTGATCATTCATGGGGACGATGACCGAAATGTACGTTTTAGCGAAAGTACCGACCTGGTAAGGCGTCTAGAAGAGGCAGGAATAGAACACGAGACAATGGTCATCGTAGACGATACGCACCATTTCATGTTGCATGCAAACGCCGTCAAGGTCAATAATGCTACTGCCGATTTTTTGCGGCGGAAATTACTGAAGACAGAGTAATCTTATCTTTATCATTCACATAAGAATATGTTTAAACTTTACCCTTCGGCCTGCAAATGCCCATTTTTGGAACCTCATTTCACCAAATTTTTAGACCATAGCGCTGCTATGCACCAAAA
>JANQRV010000497.1 GCA_028284395.1 Saprospiraceae bacterium | reverse complement strand
CAAGTATGATGTGCTCCACCGGCCAAAATCCAGGCTGCTGCTGCAGTTTCGAGGTTGGGGTGGGGCTGCCAAAGTACGCGGGCAACGGGGAGCTTCGGTAGCTGCTCCTCAACTTCTACAGCGTCTACGGTATTGACCAGTAGTCGGAAGCGATTTCCCAGATCGATGACAGAAGCATTTAAAGCGGATCCGGTTCCGGAATTGAAAACCAGTCGCACCGGATCGCTTTTCCCTCCAATGCCCAACGGGTGAATCTGGCACGACGGCTTTTGCCGAGCAATGCTCGGACAGATTTCCAGCATATGAGCGCCCAACACCGCTTTGCTTTTGGGATTGAAGTGATAGGTATAGTCTTCCATAAAGGAATTGCCGCCTTCCAAACCGGCGGCCATCACTTTCATGGCGCGAACCAAAGCGGCTGTTTTCCAATCGCCTTCAGCACCAAAACCGTAACCTTCGGCCATTAGTCTTTGACTGGCAATCCCCGGCAATTGCAATAGGCCGTGCAGGTTTTCGAATGTATTGGTGAAAGCCCCGAAACCGCCTTCCTGTAGAAAGGTTCGCAGGCCGATTTCGATGCGGGCTGCTTCCCGCAGCGACGAATGTTGGTTGCCACTCCTCAGGAGTGAACGGACCACCTCATAGGTTTCCAAATAGATGTCGACCATTGCATCGACTTCCCGCTCGCTGGCAGCATTTATCCTTTCTGTCAGATCCCCCAGGCCGTAGCCGTTTACGGAATAACCAAATTGGATCTGTGCGGCAACCTTATCTCCCTCCGTTACCGCCACTTCCCGCATATTGTCTCCAAACCGGGCAATCTTTAAATTTTGCTGGTCCTTCCAGGCGGTGGCGACCCGGGCCCAAACATCGATTTTCTTCCGGATGCTTTCTTCCTTCCAGTGACCGACTACGACCTTGCGATGTAAGCGCATTCGGCTGTTAATAAAGCCAAATTCGCGACCCCCGTGGGCCGATTGATGCAGGTTCATGTAATCCATATCGATGTTCGACCAGGGGATGTCAGAATAAAACTGCGTGTGTAAATGAAGCATTGGTTTGTGCAGGATCTTCAGTCCGTTAATCCACATTTTGGCGGGAGAAAAGGTGTGCATCCAACACACGAGGCCAATACAGTTATCCGAGGCATTGGCTTCCCGACAAAGCCCAGTGACTTCATCGGCAGTGGTGAGCAAAGCCTTGAACTTGATCTGTACGGAGATTTCCGGAGCATCATCCAATGCAGAAGCTATTTTTCTGGAATCTTCCTCCACTTGTTTCAAGGTTTCATCACCATACAAGTGTTGACTACCGGTAATGAACCAAATTTCGCAGTTTTTGATCTTGATCTCCATGAATCTTTAGAATTTTACTTCTGCATTAACATTATTGTCGAATAGAGAAATGCCGGGGTAAGGCTGGTGCGCATCTTTGAGATAACCTTCCAGTTCCGCGACTTTTTCCGGATGCTTGGCGGCCAGGTTGGTGGTTTCTCCGATATCTTCCCTGAGATTGAACAATTCGATCGACACTTCCTGATTGGGATCCCTTAAGTTGAGTTTGACGAGTTTCCAATCACCCTGGACAACTCCCTGTTTCCCTCCCTGTTCATAGAACTCCCAATACAAATAGGGATGTTGTTCTTGATTTGCTTCATCGCCCAGGAGCGTTGGTAGAAAGGACAAACCGTCAATGCCTGAAGGGGGCTGTACTTCCGCTATGGCACAGAAGGTGGGCAATATATCCCAAAATGCAGAGATGTGATCAGTGGTTGTTCCCGCTTTGATTTTATCGGGCCAACGGGCAATGGTTGGCACACGGATACCGCCTTCGTATAAATCTCTTTTGGTGCCTCGCAACTGACCATTGCTATCGAAAAAGTCTGCCTTATGTCCTCCCTCCTGATGAGGGCCATTGTCGCTGGTGAAAACCACGAGTGTTTGTTCATCCAGCTTCAACTCTTGTAACTTCGCAACGATATGGCCGACCGATGCATCAATCAGGTCGATCATAGCCGCAAACCCCTTTTCCGGATTTGGCCAGTCTTTTTCAGCATGCGGTCCGTAGTCGGGTACTTCCATCCCGTCACCGAGAAAATAGCCGGCTTCATTGTTGGTGTGAGGAATATTTAATGCGAGGTAGAGAAAAAAAGTCGTGTCTTTGTTGGTCTCAATGAATTCGAGGGCATCATTTTCGAATAGCGGATGAGTATGTTGAGCCTTTTCCTTAGCGATGCCGGTCCCTTCTGGCATATCATCCCGATAGTCATAACTCCAATCGGTTACATTGCCTTCAATTTTTTCTTGCTCACCATCCCGGTAAAGAAATTCAGGATAAAAATTGTGCGCATGCCACATATTGATATAACCATAAGCCTGGTCGAAACCATTGAGGAAAGGATCGTTTGCGGGTGGTGGGTGACCGACTCCCCACTTACCTACCAGCCCCGTCACGTAACCAGCACCCTTCAGGGCTTCAGCAATGGTTACTTCTTCATCCCTTAGTAGTTGGCCGGTAGCATTGCCTCGCACGGACGTATGACCCGTATGTTTTCCCGTCAAAAGGGAGGCTCGAGACGGGCCACAGACCGTCGATCCTGCGTAGTGACGCGTAAATAACATACCCTCTTTAGCCAAGCGGTCGATATTGGGGGTCAGAAGTGTTTCCTGACCATAACAACCCAAGTCTCCGTACCCCATGTCATCGACTAAAATGTAAATGATGTTGGGTTTGGAAGCAATGTTTGCTTCAGGTTTCGTTTCCTCTTGAACGCCTTGGCAAGCCCATATGCTGGTGGTCAGAATGAGCACTAAAATTAGCTGGAATTTCATGTTCTGATGAATTTTAGATCATTGACGAAGCTAAGCATCTGTTTATTTTTTCTTCCCCATGACCCGGCTATATAATAGACGACGAAAATAGCAGATGCCCCGATGTCATTCTTGCTCTATTGTTTATTTTGTTTTCCAAAGGCGCATCGGGTACGGCGCATCATTTATCGGTGCTTACCAATTTGCCAACTGCTTTGCTCTCCATTTGAGTACTAAAAGTGTCGTTCCAACGATTTAAAAAACCGAACAGTGCAACGGTCGCTCCCAGCTCGACCATCCCTTCTTCAGGGAAGAAGTTTCGGAGTGCTGGAAAATGTGTTTCGGTGACTGCATTAGGCAATGAAACCTCAAAAAGCAATATTCCGCTTAAAAGCACAACCCAAATCGATCATCGACTCCGTCTTTGCGACACCATCAATGTTGTCGATCGTATCGTACAATATTCGTCTTAGATCTTCCTGATCTTTTGCAAAGATCCTCAAATAGAGGGTGTACGAGCCGGCGATGAAATGGCACTCCGTCACCTCGGGGATCTTCTTCAATGCCTTGATGACTTCCTGGGTTTTGTGTTCCTTGTCCAACGTAATACCGGTGAATGCGCCGTAGGCGTACCCCAGTCTTTTTTCATTGTAAGTGGGATTGATTTTGGTGATGATCTGATTCCGCATCAATTTATTGATCCGCTTATGGACCATGGTGTTGGAAATCCGCAATTCCTCGGCGATTTGCGAAAAGGGCATCCTGCCGTCTTCTTCCAATTTATGAATGATTCTTTTGTCAAATTCATCAAGAACGTAAGGGTCTTTCATTGTATTTGAGTTATATTTTTTCTATTGGGGTAAAATAGATAAAATATGACCCCTATTTTAGTTAATTTGGGTTATATTTTTGTATTCTGTGAAATTTGATTCTAATCTTGTGTTTTATTCATTCAATGTTCTTGCTCATGATCACAACACAATTCAAACAATCAGAATCCTTTATTGCCCGTGAGGACCGGTATGGCGCCCACAATTATCACCCCTTACCCGTAGTTTTGGAAAGAGGAAGTGGTGTTCATGTCTGGGATGTTGAAGGAAACCAGTATTTGGATTTTCTTTCGGCCTATTCTTCAGTGAATCAAGGGCACTGCCATCCGCGGATTCTTCGTGCTATGCAAGAGCAGGCACAGAAACTCACCATTACCTCTCGTGCGTTTTACAATGACCTTCTAGGCGCTTTCACCGAGCTGTTGCACGGCGTATTTGGCTATGACAAAGCCCTACCGATGAATTCGGGGGCAGAAGCAGTAGAGACGGCTATGAAATTGTGTCGAAAATGGGCCTACCGGGTCAAAGGAATTCCGGAATATCAGGCCAAGATCCTGTTTGCTCGCGGCAATTTTCACGGTCGGACTTTATCGATCGTCTCGGCATCTAATGATCCGACCAGCCGCAATGGTTTTGGCCCCTTTATGCCGGGAATCCAGCAAATACCTTACAACGATGCCGGAGCTTTGGAAAAAGTGTTGAGAACTGATCCCAACATCGCCGCATTTATTGTCGAGCCCATCCAAGGGGAGGCAGGAGTGGTGGTGCCGAACGAAGCATACTTGCCGACAGTAGCATCGATCTGCAAAAAATACAATGTTCTGTTCGTAGCAGATGAGATTCAGACCGGGCTGGGTAGGACCGGTCAATTGCTCGCTACTCATATGTCTGGCGGAGACACCAAATTAAGGCCGGACATGATCATTTTAGGGAAGGCACTATCCGGTGGATTTTTACCGGTTTCTGCTGTATTGGCCGATGATGAAATCATGTTGACGATCAAAGCCGGAGAGCACGGCTCGACATTCGGTGGAAACCCTTTGGCCTGTGCGGTGGCGATGGAAGCCCTTCAAGTTATTCTGGATGAAGCACTGGCGCAAAATGCAGCCCAAATGGGGCAAGTTTTTCGAGACGGCTTAGAAACACTAGCATCGGAAACTCCGGTGATTAAGCAAGTTCGTGGAAAGGGACTACTGAACGCCATCGTCATCGATAGTGACGAAGCCTCTCCCTTAGCCTGGAACCTCTGCCTGAAAATGCGTGACAACGGTTTGTTAGCCAAACCGACCCACGGCAATATCATCAGACTCGCACCACCTCTGGTAATCAATGAGGCACAGATCGAAGAAGCTTTGCACATCATTAGGCGATCCCTAAACGACCAAACCAAATGAAGAGGGAGGTAAAGATCATTAAGAACCGTTCCGACATTGGAGCTGGTACCAGAGGATCAGATATGGGCATCGATGCCATCGAAGTGGCCGCCATCACTGCCGCAGATAAATACTTCACCCGGTTTCCATACCTGGATGTAAAAACCCATAATGAGACCATCTACAACAAAGTAAATGCCCTATTTGCCAAGAGGATCACGCATGTACGCGAACAATGCCAGCGGGTTTCCAATGCGGTGAAGACAACACTGGATAAAGGGCAATTTCCCATTGTGCTTTCCGGTGACCATTCATCCGCCTTAGGCACCATCAGTGGCATTAAATCTCATGACCCCGGGCAAAGATTGGGTATCGTTTGGATCGATGCACATGCGGATTTACATTCTCCCTACACGTCCCCATCGGGCAATGTGCACGGGATGCCCCTGGCGGCAGCACTTGGAGAGGATAATCTGCCAAGTCAAATCAATGCCATCGATGACCAAACCCAACGGGAATGGTCGAACCTGAAGAATCTGGATTGCCCCGGTCCTAAAATCCGACCGGAGGACCTGATGTTCTTTGGCGTCAGAGACACGGAAGCTCCCGAAGAAGATCTAATGCGGCGTCTGGGAATTAGAAACTATCCCGTGTATGAAACACGTTATCGCGGATTAAGAAAGTGCACGTCGGAAGTCGTTGAAGCCCTTGTCGACTGCGATCAAATTTACATCTCTTTTGACGTTGACAGCATGGACTGTCACCTGGTCTCACAGGGCACCGGCACGCCAGTTCCAAAGGGTTTTGATCCGGAAGAGGTATTTCACTTGATCAGCGACCTGGCCCAAACGGGAAAGGTAGCTTGCCTGGAGATAGCGGAGGTGAACCCCCTGTTGGACCGGCAGGGTAATCGAATGGCAGAAACGGCCTTTAATATCCTATCGCGCGTTACACCACTATTGCAATCCAGTAAAAACGGCGCCCCCTACCATCATCAATCAAAATAGGAATCTGCGGGATTTAAAGGTTGTTCATAGAAGGGATATTGCTGCATTTCCATTGCAATCTCTTTAGGACTCAAGTAAGTGTCTCCCTCTTCGGCGGCAATTTCTTCCTGGGAGTCTCCGAAGGCTTTTCGGACAAAGAAGGCAAAATCGTACATCTGGTAACCCAACCCATGGGCGACGGCTCTCTTATCGGTGTCTCGCTCAAAGGCCGTATGAAAGGTCTCATCGTACTCATACCGATAGGCAATTTTTGCCAATTGCAAAGCGGTTTTGTCCAGGTAGTACAACGTATGAGCCAATTCATGCCCAATGATGCCGATTTGCTCGTTGAAAGGAGTATTCTTTAGCAGGATCTTTTCGAAAAAGTCGGCCGATTCACTACTGATGATTACGAGGTATTTTCTCTTGACCCAGGGAAAAAGAACGCTTGGTGGAGCCGGTCGGGAAGCCAATGGCAAAAAAGCCGGCTTTACCTGAAACTCAATGGGTACCTCCGCCAACTCCGGATAGTGTGCCAACGCCAAAAGGCATTGCAATTCAAATCCCCCGGCCAATTTCTTATTTCTTCCATGCTTTTCCAACAAGTGATCATACCTAGATTGTTCGGTATCCCGATCGTATTCTTTGTTAACCTCTATCGACTTCCAATCGACTTCTGCGGTGGGACCAGTTCGGTAATCCCGATCCAGAGCCAAAAGTAAAAGAAGAAGTAGGGTGATGCCAAAGACTACGATGAAGGTCCATTTGATGACTTGCAACATGAACCTTCCAACACGGTGGAGACTATTCGTCTTCATAAATGACAAGATTTTTAAAGTAACCATCGTTGACGTCGACCCACAGACCCAGCATCCCTTCTTTTCTATGATTGATCTTTTGAATGCTGAAGGTTTCCGTTTCCGATCCATTAATATAAACCTTTACCTCCGACGTTCCAATCACAAATTTGGCATGAAACCAGGTGCCGGCATCAGGGGTAGGGGAGATGGTATTTTCATATTTTCCCGGGAACTGCTTTCTTAGAACATCCCATTCATTATGGGGTTTGTCGATGTATTGAATGGCATTTCCTTGCCGTTCCGGGCGTTTGAAATTAAAGGGTCGAAAATAAATGGCATCGTAGGTTTGATTGTCCGTTCCGTGAAAGGCCAGTCCCAGGTAATCCTCGTCTCCTTTAATGTCCATTTCGACAATACCGGTCGCAAAGCTAAAGTCCTTGATCCACATGACGGAAGTTTCTCCATTACTGTTAATATGGATGGTTCCCTGCTCGAAGGTCGCTGTACATTTGTGGGTCTGCCACTGATTGGGCTCCACTAAGATATTGGTCTGCGCTTCCAATGAGAAAGAGAAGTGAGTGGTAAATAACAATGTCATCAAACATAATTGTCGCATGATAATTGAATTTATAGCATTAAAAAAGAGCGTAAAAGATGATTGTGTGATGACAAATCTATTGGAGGAAGAGAGCCGGAAAAAATAAAATCGTTGAACCGTTAATCGATGCGGTTATCTGGCGAAAGAACAGATAGATTCGTTGTAGCACCATTGAACCCACCAAAATGGTCGTTCAGCGATTCTTGCCGCTACATTGCTTGGGATATTGTAATTTGACGTCTTGAAATATGCGACCAATCATCTATAAAATAACATCCCGGGTGACGACCGAGGTCCGGATCCAATTGGGCCTATTTGTCATATTGCTGCTACTTCGGGCCTTTGACAAAGCTAGTCCGCACATTCACCTGTGGGAAGTGTTGTTGAATGCCAATCATTTGATAGTTGCTCTGATCGTCAATTACTACTTCTTACCCCGGTATTTCTACACCAAACGTTATGGATCTTTTTTTTGTGGAGTGGCCGCTACCATTGTCGTGGCGATTCTAATTAAGGAACTATTACTGGGTAACTTATTCGAAGAAAATGGTGTGGCCGCATTTTTTTGGGAGATGGTGCACCAATTTGTTCAATTTTTAACGACGATGTTGCTTTACGTAGGCGTTAAACTGGGGTGGGATGCTCACCAAAAGCAGGGAGAACTCGAGAAGCTAAAAAACGTCGTTACCGAAAGCGAACTGCAATTTCTGAAATCTCAGATCAATCCACATTTCTTGTTCAATAATCTGAATAACTTGTATGCCCATGCCCTGGAGCGCTCCGGAAAGACCCCCCGAATCATTTTAGAATTGTCTTCTCTCCTCAGGTATATGTTGTATGAATGCCGGGCACAGTGGGTACCGCTGGAAAAAGAGTTTAAGTATCTGGTCGATTTCATTCACCTGCAGGAATTGCAGGTAGAAGATAAGGGAAACATCCGGTTCAGTATGGAAGGAAGTCCGTCGGGCAAATTTATTGCGCCGTTGATTTTGGTTGTTTTTGTAGAGAACTGTTTCAAGCACAGCATTTCCAGTCAAACCGAAAAGATCAATATCAATATTGACCTAGTTATTCGGGGAGACCAGTTGAGTATGTATTGTGCTAATTCCTACTCCGAGACCAGCAATATTGATCAACTTTCCCGGGGCATCGGATTGGAAAACGTGAAAACTAGATTGGATCTATTATATCCGGATGCCTATAGCCTGGAGATCCGAGCTGAAGACAATCTTTATGAAGTGGAATTATCGATCAATCTATCCAATACCGTAAAATCATGATCACCTGCATCATTATCGAGGATCAACCACCGGCACAGAGAATATTGCAGCAGTACATTCAGGAAATTGGTACGTTAGATTTGCGGGGAACCTTCGGGGATGCCATTAGTGCTTTGGCTTATCTGAAAAAGACACCGGTGGAATTGCTATTTTTGGATGTCCACTTACCCAAGATTTCCGGCATCGATTTTTTAGATATTCTATCTCCGAAGCCGAAAGTCATATTAACCACCGCCTTTTCTGATTACGCTTTACAGGGTTACGAATTGGATGTAGTTGATTATTTGCTGAAGCCCTTTTCCTTTCAGCGGTTTCTCAAGGCCATCGCTAAAGTGAAGGACCCCGTAGATCCGAGTTCCGGCGGAGCCCTACCCGCCGAACAGCAACTGGACTATTTATTCATAAAATCCAACCAGGAATACATTAAGGTGGGAAAATCAGAAATTCAATACATCAAGGCAGATGGTGACTATACCTGGGTCTTCACCGCTTCTTCTAAGTACATTGTTTCGCATTCGTTGCGCTACTGGCTTCAACAATTACCGACCCAGGATTTTTGCCAAATACACAAGTCGTACATTGTTCATGTAGCATTCATCCGGAAGATATCGGGTAACCAAGTGTTCATCAAGGATATGGTGCTGCCGATTGGCCGCACTTTCCGAGATGCTTTTTTTGCAAAGTATTTGGGGGGCTCATGATGGGCTATTCGTTACGCAAGGATTCCATGGGGTTAATCATAGCTGCATTTACACTCTGTGCACTGACCGTCAATAAGGTGAGCAACAAAGTAAATACTCCTGCAGCTCCCACCATCCACCATTCGAGTTGAATGTGATACGCAAACTCTTCCAACCAGCGTGATACGACATAATTCGCAATGGGGATGCTGAGCATAAAACCGATCAAAGTAAGTACTAAAAACTCGCGCGACATCAAGATAAGAATGTTAGGAACGGTAGCTCCCAACACTTTCCGCACCCCAATTTCCTTGTACCGGCGCATTGATGAAAAGGTGGACAGGCCAATCAGTCCGAAACAGGCAATAATGATGGAAATGATCGTGAAGACCTTGATGATTTTAGCGAAGCGGATTTCGCTTTCATACATTTGTCCCATTTGCTCGTCTTGGAAATAATAATCGAAATTCTTATCCGGGAAAACGGACTTCCAGGCACTTTCTAATTGCGTGAGCGACTCTTTTAAATTGCTGGTCTGGTAACGAATCGATAGGTTGGCATAATTCTTAATCCCATAAACGATGGCCACGGGTTTAATTCTTTCGTGCAGCGATACGGTATGAAAATCCTTGACAACTCCAATAATTCTGGAGTCGTAACCGTGGACATTGATGGCCTTACCAACAGCTACTTCCGGAGAATCAAAGGCGAGACGATTGATCAGCGTTTCATTCACTACAAACCCTCGAACGGTATCCTTTTCAATTTGGGAAATGGAGGTACTTCCAGCCAACAATTCAAAATTCATTACATCCGCATAGTCATTATCCGCGTAGGCGTACTCTACATTGAAGCGCTCCTTGATTTCGGAGTCCTTAGAAGTCAGGGCCGTCGAACTGTTATGACCGGACATCGGTACGGTGGAGGCCAGGCTTGCCTGCTGCACGAACGGTAGTTGCTCTATTTTGCTTTTGAGCGCCATCTTTTTCTCTGCCGATTCATTGCCGTGGATATTGACGATCAGCATGGACTCTTTTTCAAAACCAAGGTCTTTGTTTTGGAAGTATTGAATTTGAAAAGTGATAACAATGGCAGCGATGACCAGTACCTGAGAGGTGGTCAATTGAAAAGCAATCAAGCCTCTTCTCAAGGTAAAACCCCGAATCGGGACCGAAGACTTTATTTGACGAACGACCTCTAAGGGCTGGAAATTGGACAAAACCAGTGCCGGATACACGCCAATGGTCATGGTGATGAAAACCAGGAGTCCCACAATGAAGAGGATTAAATCCCAGGTATAAGTAAAGTCATTACCGATGTTCAAATTGGTCAGATCACTGAAATAGGGAAAGGAAATTTGAGCCAGTGCCAATCCAAGTCCGATAGCGATGACGGCCAAGAGGAACGATTCAGTCATAAATTGGGAGATGATGTTTCCCTTTGAACTACCCAAGATCTTGCGCATGCCAATTTCCTTAGAACGACTGATGGCTTTGGCCGTGGCTAAATTGACGAAGTTAATGCATGCGATCAGAATGATAAAAAGACCAATCAATCCCAAGGTCCAGAGGTAGGTGTCATGGGTGGTATAATTTTCAGAACCGAAGCGTTCGTCAAAATGAATCTTGGAAAGAGGTTGCAGGTCCATGGACACAAAGTCCTCCCCCCAGGCTGCCTCCATGTATTTTTCATTGAAGCGGTCAATAGCAGGCCGCAGGCTTGCAACGTCGATTGATGCGGGTATCTGAACGAAAGTAGTCGTGGAAGAAACTCCGTTAAAGGAAGACCACGCAAGGCTCTCGTAAGTACGATACGAAACCAGTTGCTCAAAAGGGTAATTGGTATTGTTGGGAGGGTCTTTCATGACACCTCCTACTTCAACCTTGATTTCATTGTTGAGCATGATGATTTGTCCGATAGCTGCCTCGCTACTAGCATACAACTTTTTGGCCAACGTTTCGGTCAGGACGGTGGTATTGACCTGTTCTAAAATCTCGCTGGGATTTCCGATCAACCATTGCGACGGATCATTGTAATAATCGAAAGCCTGGATGAAATCGGGACCCGCATAAAGAATGTCTGATTCGAAAAGTTGGTCACCGACCGAAATGTCATGATTGTAACTGCCCCGAACCGGAAAAGCATTTTTGAATTCCGGAAAATCATTCTTCAATGCCGCCGCCATAGGGTCGGGCGTATGACCTACATGCATCGTAAAGGTGGGGTAGTAGTAATTGTTCGTTACCCGGTAAATCTCACCTTCATTCCCGTGGTGCTTATCGAAGCTGAACTCATATTTGACTGTCAAAAAGATAATGATGGAGCAGATGACTCCCAGCATCAGTCCTACCAAGTTTAAAAGGCTACTCCCGGCATTGTTTCTCAATTGCCGCCAGGTTACGCTAAGGTTTTTTTTGAGCATCGACATGACATCAAGAATATAAGTGAATGAATGTATCTTTTATTCATTTCTTTTTATCCAACAGCTGTGCCAAAGCAATAATTGATTGTATATCAATATATTGTGTGGAATAGAAGAAAGGGGGTTTGTTCGGAAATGAGCAATGCGTGTCCAAAAATGAACAGGATGGAGTTAAAAAATTAAAGCTGCAATCACTACTGGTTTTACAGAATTGATTGCAGCTGTAAAAAATACTATGGTTACTATGGCTTCTATAGCTACTATGACTACTACAGCAACCATAGTAGCCACAGTAACCATAGAAGCCACAGTAACCACAGTAAACACTAGCTAAAAGTATAGCCAAGATTTTGCAACGGTAATTCCCTGGCCCTCTCTCCTGTAGCCGCAAACAGGGCATTGGCCAAAGCTGGTGCAGCGGGAGGTGTACCGGGTTCTCCGACTCCGGTCGGATACTCATCATTTTCCATGATGTGTACATTGAACTTCGGACTGACTTTCATCCGGACCATTTCGTATTGTGGGAAGTTGCGTTCGACTACACGTCCTTTGTTCCAGGTAATTTGTCCGTACAGGGCGGCGGAAAGACCAAAAATAATTCCACCCTCCATTTGGGAGACAACCGTATCCGGGTTGACGTAAATGCCACAATCAACGGCACAGGAATACTCATCAATGGAAAACTCTTTCGGGCCAATCTTGCTAAGTGTACAGACTTCACCAACAATGGAACCAAAAGATTTCGCCAAGGCAATGCCGCGGAAACGACCATCGTTGGCTCCCCAGTTACTCAATTCGGCCGCTTTTTCGAGAACGGCTTTAAACCGGGGGGCTTCTGAAAGTTTGGACCTTCTGAATTCGAATGGGTCCTTACCGGCGGCATGGGCACATTCGTCCATCCAACACTCGGTAAAGAAGGCGTTTTGGGAACTACCCACGCTACGCCAGAACCCAACCATAATTGGACTCGGATAGTCTCCAAAGGCGGTCCGTCGGCTCTTCATGATATAGGGTAAATGAATGGCACCCTCGGCGGTAGCTTCATCGTCCTTTGGTTTGACGGCCATTGCCGGAAGAATGCGCTTCATGGCACTATTGCTGACTGATTGAAGGGCCATTTTGTTGTCCCATGCCAAAATTTCTCCGTCTTTGTTCACTGCGGCTTTGAACCGGGCCAGTGCAGCCGGGCGATACATGTCATTGACCATATCTTCCTCCCGGGTGAATACCAACTGTACAGGAGTCCCTTTTACTTGCATAGCTACTGCTGCAGCCTTTTCGATGTAATCAGGCTCGCCACGACGGCCAAAACCGCCCCCTAAATAGGTAATATTGACCTTAATATTCTTTTTGTTCACTCCGGTTTTGGTCGCAATCTTATCTACGACTACCGAGATGGCCTGATGGCCGACCCAGGCTTCTACACCATCATCCGTTACGACCATGGTACAGTTAATGGGTTCCATGGTCGCATGAGCCAGGTAAGGGACTTTATAAGTTTGCTCGATTACGGTTTCAGCGGCTGCCATTTCTGCTTCCACATCGCCTTCTGCTTCTGGTGTAGCGATCGGTTCTTCATCCAGAATTTTTTCCAGGCTGGCCTGAATATCCTGCGAATTGATGCTTTCATTACCGGCGGTATCTTCTTCCAAATCCAATGCCAGCGAAGCACTTTTTGCCCGCCAGGTATTATTGGCTAATACGGCAGCACCGTACTCCGTCAGAACAACCTTCTTGACGCCGGGCATGGCTTCTACTTCAGCCTGATTCTTGATTTTAGTGATGGTTCCACCAATTACGGAAGGGTGAATGATGGCTGCGTAGAGCATGCCTTCTTTCCGAACATCAATTCCAAATTCGGCAGATCCTCTTACTTTTTCCGGGATATCGAGGCGTTCGGCCTTGGTGCCGATAAGTTTCCAGTCCTTTTTCTTTTTGAGTTCCGGCAACTGTGAAAGGTCGATTGCACTGGCATCGGCAGCCAGTTCACCGTAACTGAGTTTATCACCCGAACCATTTTTACTGACGTAACCTTCGCTGGCAGTAACATTGCTGACGGCTACGCCCCACCGGTTGGCAGCAGCTTGCTTGAGCATTTCCCGCGCCGTAGCTCCGGCATACCTCAGGTTATTGAAACCATCGGTCACACTGGTACTCCCGCCCGTACCGATCACCGGCATAAAAGCGGCCACTTTTTCCATCACGGAATATCCCTTGAACAGGTTGGGTGCCTGGTTGGTGAGTAGATAAGTATTTGCGTAAGGTGACTCTGCCTGAGGGTGCATGACCTTGATCTGAGCCATAGGAACTTCCAGTTCTTCCGCAATCAACATCGGCAAGGAGGTATAGACTCCTTGTCCCATTTCCGCTCTGGCGATGGCCAGAGTAACCGTATTGTCAGGGGCAATGCGAATCCAAGCGTTGACGGAATCTCCTTCCCCCATACCGGCACCGGAATATTTCTTGATCTTTTTATTGGCGTAGGCATTCAAACCAGCGACACCGATCACCAGTCCGGTTCCTAATACCCCTCCGGTAATTAGAAAATTCCGGCGGGTAAATATTTTTCCTTTTTGTTTAGACATTTCGATCGACTTTAGATGGTTAGAGAGATCCCAATAGTTCATTCGCTTCCGTACGCAGCTTGGACGCTGTGTGGATGGCCGCTCTGACTTTGGTATATGTACCACACCGACAGATGTTGGTAATTTTGTTGTCGATGTCTTCGTCGGTTGGATTCGGAATTTCGTCCAGTAGTGCTTCCGCAGCCATGATCATACCACTTTGACAGTAGCCACATTGAGGTACTTGGTGTTGAATCCAGGCTTTTTGTACTGCGGAAGGGTTTAGTTCGTCACCTACTCCTTCGATGGTCACGATCTTTTTGCCTTCGGCATTGATCACGGGATAGGTGCAACTACGAGTTGCCACGCCATCGATTTTGACCGTACATGCACCACACGAGGAGACACCGCATCCGAATTTGGTGCCGGTCATGTTCAGCTCATCGCGTAGGGCCCACAATAAGGGCATCCCCGGTTCAACCTCCAGGGAGATGTCTTTTCCATTGATGTTCAGTTTCATAATCGTTTTTAGTTTAAGTACTCTGTTAGGAGTCGAATTTGGTTTGGACTATGAGGATGCTTCGATGCTGCAAGGACCTTGGCGGTCAATTTGATGCAGTGATGCTTTGATAGTCAAAACGTGTTGTCGATCAATTTCTGATAAATGACACAGAAATAAAGATAGTACAAAGAATTCTGGAATATGAATACATTTTCCGGTTTTTCTAAAACATACCACGGATCATGTCGGCCGGATACCGTATGCTCACTCTCAGTCCAAATCGTCGGCAAAGTGTGATTTTGCAACTTTCTTCTCTTTAAAGGAGTCCTTATTTTATCTTATGGCCGACGGTGAATGTCGCCATTCAATGCTGAAATTATGCTCAAAAACATGACTGTTTTGCTCTTCCTGTTTACTTACATGTCCATGGTCGGTCAGCCAAATCTGAAATCGGATTTGGACCGATTGGTTCCTGAGTTAATAACCAAGGCCGGCATTCCGGGTATATCTTTAGCCGTTATAAGGGACGATGAGATCTCCTATCAAAGCGCTTTTGGTGTGAAGAACGTCGAGTCAAAAGCAGCCGTAGATCAGGAGACCATTTTTGAAGCGGCCTCCTTAACCAAACCGGTTTTTGCCTATGCAGTCTGTCGTCTGGTCGATGCGGGAATACTGGATCTGGATACTCCCCTGGAGCACTATTGGTCATATCCAGATCTGCAACCGCCTCACTTAAAGACAAAGATTACCGCGAGGATGGTGCTGACGCATTCCACGGGCCTGCCCAATTGGCGCCGGCCGCGCAACTCTGAGGAGTTGCCCATTAATTTTGAACCGGGAGATCGCTTCAGCTATTCCGGGGAGGGTTTTGTCTATTTATCCAAAGTAGTCGCACATCTCACCAAAATGCCGACACACGAGTGGGTTCGACAAATGGTTTTCGAGCCGCTCGGTATGCTACATAGCTCCTTGATATGGACCGACAAATTGGGAGCCAATAGTGCTGTTCCGCACAACAAAGCCGGTGAAACTTCAAATAAGTACAAACCTAAGCAAGCCAATGCCGCGGCCAGTCTGCATACGACGGCTTCCGACTATGCGACCTTCCTTTTGGCATTACTGGAAGGAAAAAATCTAGCTCCCACTACGCACCGCATGATGCTGAGTACGCAGCAAAAGGTAGATCCCAAATGTTCCCAATGCCGATCTCCAAATTCCAATCCCAGTTTTAAAGAGGTTTCCTGGGGATTGGGAATAGGGCTGGAGCACACGGATCAGGATTACATTTGGCATTGGGGGGACAACGGCAGCTTTAAAAGTTACGTTTGTGTATCTCTGAAAAGTGGGACTGGACTTGTTTATTTTGCAAATAGCTCAAACGGATTGGCCATTCGCAACCAGTTGGTCGAGGCGGTGCTGCCCGGCGTTCATCCCGCTCATGACTGGGTCAAATACAAGCAAATAAAGTCAAAGAAGCCAACGGGGGAATAAACAGCACCGTCAGACCTCTCTTTCCTCAAAGCCAACGGCGAAAAAGATGAGTTGATCATTTTCAAGAGGGGGCGGAGCCTGTTGAAGGAGGGAAAGACGGCAGAAGCCCTGGAAGTGTTTCACTACAACACCGAACTGCATCCCGACTCTTGGCGTACCTGGGACATGCTGGGCTATGCCTACTCAACCATTCCGGATAAAAAGAAAGCCATTAAATACTTGGAAAAAGCCCTTGAGATGAATCCGGAAAATGAGCAAGGGCGAAACTTGTTGGAACGCATGAAAAAATAGTGTGGAGCTTCACGCCATGCCAAATGGCCTTTGCAATGAAGGGCTGTAGCAACATCGAAGTAATCTCGTAGGTTTTCGAATAAGTCGCCACTCGTTTGGTGATCACTATTCGATTTAATCCCACTATGTGAGGTCGTGTTTTTCATTGGGTTCAAGCGCCATTTCCTACCATTGGTGGGAAACGGTTTTTGGGATATCATGGAATTCCGTTATTTTCGAAAGTATGGGAATTCATGGAGGTTTGGGATCTCAATTTATCTGAATTTTGAGGCATAATAACCTTAAAATCAGTAAAAATGAATTCAACTACCATTCAACTCGTTCAAGCTTCTTTCAAGAAAGTACTACCCATTGCTGACAAAGCCATGGTCATTTTCTACGAAAAACTTTTCGAAATCAATCCCTCCGTACAATCGCTTTTTCCGAGTGATAAAGCGCAAATGGGGCAACAGAGAAATAAACTGCGCAACATGTTGGCGGCAGCCGTCGCCGGTCTTAGTAATCTGCAAAAGCTGGTCCCAATTTTACAGGGCCTGGGTAAGCGACACGCTACTTACGGGGTAGAGCCATCCCACTATGATGAAGTAGGATCCGCTTTGTTATCCACCCTCGAGGCTGGACTGGGCGATGATTTCACGCCGGAAGTAAGGCAGGCCTGGACGGACGTTTATGGAGTGATGGCCCAGACGATGATCGAAGCAGGTGAATCGGAATAGTGGACTTCCGTTGCAAATGTTGCAGAAGACAGTAGCCTGACTAGAGCAAAAATACCATATTAATGGTTTCCAGTAAACCGGTAGCCGCCCGGGACAGCGCCGGGCGGTATTAACACCTGGAAACATGACCGAAAAGCAGGATCTGTGTTCGGGTTTAAAGAGAAGGTATTTAGATGTATTGGTATCCCCTAAAGTATTAATCATTTGATTTAATCACAATTATAGTATACCTTTGTCTTTAGTAAAATGAAGAGGAATGGCAGACCATCTTAGTACGGAAGAGCGGATCAAAGCCGCTGCCGCGAAAGTATTCACGGAAAAAGGATACGATGCAACCAAGACGCGAGATATTGCAGAAGCAGCCAATATCAATATTGCCAGTCTGCATTATTACTTCCGAAGTAAGGAGAAACTATTTGAGATTATTATTGGCGAACGAATGAGACAATTCTCGGCAGTGATGCAAGCCATTATGAATACCGATAAACCGTTGCACCAAAAGATTCGCGAGTTTGTGCCTGCATACATCGACTTTCAAAAAGAGAACCCTTACCTGCCTTTGTTCATTATGTCAGAATCACAAAAGAATGCAGAAAAAATCGAAAAATTAGTTGACAGCGAACAGGTTTTTCCCAATCTCAAAAATCAAATAACAAAGTTGTCGGCCGCAGGAATAATTAGGCCAATCGGAATTGCCAACTTTATGACTACTTTGATGGGCCTGGTTGTATTTCCGTTCCTTGGCAAGCCCCTTCTCAAAGCCATCACCGGCCAGGATGAGCGCGGGTTTGAGGAGATGTTGGAAATACGCAAGCAAATGATCCCGGAAATGATCATCAATTATCTTTATTTGACCGCTCCCGGTGAGGAGTGAAATTTTTTTTCAAATCATTTAATCAAATGATTAAACCATTTGGATACATTCGCGTTTTACCCTTAGTCGACAGCAATATTTTTTTGCCTAAGAATTAATCAAATGATTTAATCTAAAAATTTAATCTAATGAATACGTCAATTCGAGCAGCTATTTTTACGGTGTTAGCAGGTGGTCTTTGGAATTGTAGTGAGCAACCCAACAAAACATCAAAGGCGGATAATTCACACCTGTCGGTGGCGGTGAACAATACTGCTGAACAATGGCCAAAATACCAAACGTTGGTGGCCAATCCAGCCGATCGAACACGGCAACTGAGTATATCCGGCCGTTTGCAGCCGCTAGAGCAACAGCAGGTGGTTCCGGAAGTATCCGGTAAAGCGCTGCCCACCAAGAAGATACTCAATGAGGGTGTTCGATATCGGCGGGGCGAACCGATGGTACGGGTTGACGATACTCGATACAAGTTGGACCTGGCTTCGCAAAAGAGCCAGTTTCAAGCTTCTTTGGTAAGGATCATGTCCCAAATAAAACTGGATTATGCAGATGCCCACGAAACATGGGATCAATACCTTCGCAGTCTGGATAGAGCACAATTGTTACCGGTTCTGCCGGAGGTCACCGACGATCAATTGCTCTTTTTTCTGTCTGCAAATAATGTATTTGCCCAATACTATGCCATTAAAAGCGCAGAAGAATTACTGCCCAAATATGAAATAAAGGCCCCCTTTACTGGTGTTGTGATCAGCGGTAACCTGTCGGCAGGTGCAGTAGTGAATGGTGGAGTGCCGGTTGCTGTTTACAGCCGTTCGGATGTTTACGAGCTGAGAGCGGCCGTTTCGACTACTGATGTCAATCGCTTCAAGGCCAATCAGCGACTTGAATTGATGCATGCCGCTACCGGTGAAACCTGGGAAGGGGTCGTGCATCGCCTTGCGGGTACGGTAGATCCAGGCAGTCAGTCCATTCCGCTCTTCATTCGGGTGAGCGGTCGCCATCTACGGGAGGGCATGTTCCTGGAGGCAACGTTGGAATCGGACCGTTACCAACAAGTGGTCGTTTTGCCACTGACGGCGCTCAACCGCAGCAATCAAGTTCATTGCATCATCGACTCCATTGTGGTCTTAAAGGAAGTCGTCCCGGTCTATTACGACAAAGACTCGGTTTGGGTGACCGGGCTGCAGCAGGGGGATCAGGTGATCATCGAAGAGCTTTTTCGCCCGATAGCGGGGAGTAAAGCGCTTGCTCGAACCTGAACAACATCTTCCAACCATTTTTAAATCATCCATTATGAGATCCATCATAAAGTATTTCATACAACATCCGACCATTGTAAACTTATGTTTGATCGTACTCGTTGGGGTGGGCTTGCTTCGGCTATCCCAAACGCAGACCACTAATTTCCCCAAACAGCGGATACGTTTTATTTCCGTTGCCGTCCCCTATCCCGGAGCTTCACCTTCCGAAGTGGAAAAAGGCATCACCGTTAAGATCGAAGAAAACCTGGAAGGTATCAAGGGCATTGATCGGGTCACCTCTACTTCAGGAGAAAATTTAGCCAGTGTTATGGTAGAGCTGACTGAGGATTCAGATACCGATGTCGTATTGGCGGAAGTAAAAAATGCCATTGACAAGATCCCCAACTTTCCGGATCGAGCCGAATCCGCCATCATCGAAAAGTTGGAAATCAAAGATTTGGCACTCACGATGGGGATCACGGGTGAAGTGCCCCTGTCCGTCAAAAAGGATTATGCGGATCAGATCAAGAATGAACTATTGGCCACTCCCGAGATTTCAGACGTCGTGCTCCATGGCCTTCCGGCCGAAGAGATCGAAATTCGAATCCGGGATAATGACCTTCAGCAATATCGACTCCGTTTTGCGGATGTAGCGGAGGCCGTTAGACAGGCGAATCTGGAGACTTTCGGAGGAGAAATCAAAACCGTATCGCGCAACATCAAGGTAAAAGCCGAGAGCAAGGGCTACTACGCCAAGGAATTGCAAAATATTGTGATCAAAGCCGACCGCGATGGCAACGTAGTGAAGCTGAAAGATGTGGCAAATGTGGTGGATCAGTTTGCGGACAGTGCAGAAGGAAGATATCTCGAAGGCCGCCCCATTGTGACCCTAACGGTCAATGCCATTGCCCAAGAGGATATATTGACCAATGCCGGGGTGGCCCGGGACTACATCCGGGAATTCAATAAAGATCACGAAAATATCCAGCTGACCATCCTCGAAGACGGTACGGTGAATGTTAAAGACCGCATCAAAACCATGCTCGAAAATGGCCTGGTTGGAATCTTGTTGGTCCTTTTGATACTGGCCTTGTTCCTGGATCGCCATCTGGCATTTTGGGTAGCGCTGAAAATCCCGATTGCCATCATTGGCATGTTCGTACTGGCGCCCATCCAAGGCATGACCATCAATGTCGTTTCCCTTTTTGGTTTCATTCTAGTGCTTGGGATTCTGGTGGACGATGGAGTAGTGATTGGAGAGAACATCTTTCAATGGGCTAAAAAGGATGGGGTGGGTCCAGCCAAGGCAGCACTGGAGGGAACAATGGAAATGCTGGTACCCGTCATGATCTCCTTGACCACAACCGCCGTTGCTTTTTCGCTTTTCTTTTTCCTGCCGACCGAGGCCGGGGAGTTTTTTGGAGAAATGGGATTTGTGGTGGTAGCGGTGCTCATGGTCGCCATGGTCGAAAGCTTCTTTTTCCTACCGGCACATCTGGCTCATAGTAAGGGGTTGCGGGCCGACCACCAGCCCAGTCGAATCGAACGGTGGTTCGATCAGTTGATGCGTTTCCTCCGCGATCGACTTTACCTACCGGTATATCGGCGCTTTACCATTAGCAGTCGGCGGCTGAGCCTGCTCACCATTGTGTTATTTATGTTGGCTTTTGTTGGCGTGATCAGTCTTTTGGTTACCGGTAGGGTGGGTTTTACTTTTTTTCCCAATCTGGATGATGACGCTGTTTTCGTTGAATTGACCATGAAACCCGGAACACCAAAGGAAGTAACTCAAGCGCGTTTGGGCGCCATTGAAGAAGCCGTTTGGAAAGTCAATGAAGAATACAGTGCTCAGAGAAATGACGGTGAGCAGGTTGTCAAGTTTGTCGAACAACTGACCGGCCCACAGACCAATCAGGGCAAATTGAAAATTACCTACCTGGGTGGAGAAAAACGAGGCATTAGTTCTTTTGAACTTTCCAATCGCATGAGAGCACTCGCGCCGGAAATTCCGGAAGCCGAAAGCCTGGTTTTTGGCATCGGAGCCACCTCGGCTGTTTTTGGCAAACCCATTTCATTTGCGCTGAGCAGTCAGAATCTGAACGAGTTGCGTCGCGCCAAAGAAGATCTAAAAACCGCCATGAAGCGCCGTAGTGACATTAAAGATGTTTCTGATACGGATCAGTTGGGCGTAAGCGAAATCGTACTTCGTGCCAAACCGGAAGCCGAACTGCTGGGTTTGAGCCTCGGACAGATCATGGCACAAGTCCGGGCCGGGTTTTTCGGTGAAGAAGTGCAAAGCTTACAGCGGGGAGAAGACGAAGTAAAGGTATGGGTAAGGTATCCGCGCTCCGGAAGAAGTCAATACGAGCAACTGTTGAATATGCACATCAGAGACCGCAGTGGAAACCGGCATCTGCTAAAAGACCTGGTAGCGGTCGATAACCAGGTGGGTGCACTGGCCATTAATCACCTGGAGGGTCGCCGAGAAATACGATTGGAAGCCAATGTAGCCAACATCAACGTATCTGCCCCGCAAGTCATTAGCGAAATCGAGGCCGATGTCCTACCGGGCATCATGGAAGCGTATCCGACCGTGTCTTATTCTCTCGAAGGGCAAAACCGGCGCTCTTTTAAGATGGCCAGCGCCATTGCTGTGGTTGGACCCATGATCCTGGTATTCATGTTTGCTTTGATCGTCATCAATTTCAATTCTTTTTCCCAGGCTTTGATCGTATTTGCTCTATTTCCGTTCGCATTGATCGGCGTGATTCTGGGGCATATGATACAGGGTCTGCCCCTCAATATCTTTTCTTTCGTCGGGACCATTGCTCTGCTCGGTGTCTTCGTAAATGATTCGCTCGTCTATATCTCGACTTTAAACAACCTACTGCGGGATGGCCGTTCCTGGCGAGATGCTCTCATTGAGACAGCTTCCAAAAGGTTTCGCCCCATTCTGCTGACTACGGTAACTACCGTCGCGGGATTGGGCCCGCTGATTGCCTCCACCAGTTTAGGTGCACAATTCCTGAAAGGTCCTGCCATTGCCATTGCGTACGGCCTCAGCTTCGGATTGTTCAACATCCTCTTTTTACTGCCGGCTTTACTGCATCTGTTAAATGGTATGCGCATGACCACCTTTCGCCTTTTCCGAAAACGGAAAGTCACTCCGGAGGAGGTAGAGCCCGCAATCCTTGCTCTCCACCACCTTATTGAAGAATAAAACACAAGCACCAATTCAAAATCCACACCATTATGATAGAAAGAGCATTTATTCTTAGTTTTCTAATGACCCTTCTGATCACCCCGGCTTTACAAAGCCAAGAATTATTAAATCTTGAAGAGGCGATTCGGATCACCTTGGAGAACAACCATCAGATTCGCCTGCGGAAAATTGATGCAGAAATCACTGCGAAGCAGGTCCATCCTGCCATGGTGGGCCGCCGGCCCACCATCGACTTGAATGCCAGTTACGAATTGGGCTATAGCGATGCCCGAATAGAAACCCTGGCAGGAGGAGTGGGGGGCAATGGTGATGCCAGTCCGACCGACCTGGATGGAATCTCGAACGACATCGTGATCGGCCCAGAACTCAACCTGGTCCTATTTGACGGAGGAGCCGGTAGATATCGCTTGGATCAACTGTCGACCTCGAATGCGATTGCGCAATTACAACTTAGAAACACCACCGAACAGGCAATTGCCAACGTTACCAACACCTATCTTCAAATGGCGCAGGAGCAATCCTTACTCGATATTGCCCGCCAAAACATAACGCTCACGCAAAACCGGTTGGATCGAGCCATCCAGGATGCCGAGTACGGCCTTTCCGGCAGCCTCCAGCAGTTGCAGATTGAAGTGGACCTAAGAGCGGATAGCGCAGCGTTGCGCAACCGGCAACTAGCTTACGAAAATGCCCGCCGCAACCTCAACCGTCAAATGGGGCGCGCAACCAGCGAATCTTTTGTCGTCAACGGCCAACTTACCGTCGTTACCGATCTATCCCTGCCCGAATTGGAAAAGGCATTGCGCCAGAACAATACCTCCCTTAAGATTGGCAATGAAGGGATCAAGATGGCAGCCATCGACCTCCAATTGAGCAATACCGCCTTTAAGCCAACCATTCAAGGCTACGCCAATTTGAATTATGCCTACTTGCAGGACAAAGCCAGCTTCCTGCAGACCAACCGCGTGTTGGGGCCGAATGTTGGCGTGCGGCTGCAAGTCCCCCTTTTCGACGGTGGCGCTCGCCGGATTAAGAAAGAAAGTGCGGTGCTTTCCGAAAATCAAAAACAGTTGGAACAACAGGATATAGAAGCCGAAATGGTCAAGGAACTGCAAAACACTTTTGCCACTTACCAGAACACCCTGGAGCAATGGCGCATCGAAAAGGGCAACCTCCGCCTTTTTGAACGCAATCTGGAAAACCTGCAAAACCGGTTCTTACTGGGAACTGCAACCAATACGGAAGTCCGAACGGCTCAACTCAACCTCAATGCTACGCTGAATCGCATCAGCAACTATCAATACACCATTAAACAGGCAGAAGTAATGCTATATCTGCTTTCCGGAAAACTGCTTAACAATCCTCTTGTTCAAAAATAACAATCTGCAATATGAAAATATCTTTTTGCACTAGGCACCCCGTCCGCAAGCGGTTCACTCGCTTGAATGTCTGCCAGACATTCACTAGAAAGATCGCTCGCTCATGTCATGTCCTCGCCTTAATGGCCCCTGCTGTTAGGCTGCGGGCGTTCCTTCCTGCCCGACTGATCGGTCAGGCGGGGATCAGCACAAAAATCTAAATTTCATATCATCACTTCTTATTGCTGAACAAGACTAATTAAAACAAACCAATCAATATGAAGAAGATCCAAGTGCTTTTGTTTTTTGTCTCCCTGTGCTCTTCGGTCCATGGCCAGCAAGCTCATGAGCTCATTGTAAGCATCAACAATGCCAAACCGTCCAACCAGGGCAGGGTCGTATTCCTGTTATTCGATCAGGAAGACGGATTTCCCAGAGAAGTATCCAAAGCAGCCTATTCCGGGACCCTCGAAAATTATTCTCCCGGCGATGCTTATACTTTTAAGAATGTGCCGTCTGGCAAGTACGCCGTGACCGTCTTTCTGGACGAGAACCGAAATGGCCAGATTGATTCCAACTTTATGGGCATGCCCAAGGAGCCGGTTGGCGCTTCCCGCTGGAATAAATTTGGCAAGCCCAAATTTGATAAATGTGTCTTTGAGTTTCGGGAGTCAAAACAGGTTTTGGAGGTTGGATTTCTCAATAATTGAGAGATCCACTAAGAAGAAGTCAACTTCGGAGCCGCTTTCCCAATTCCTCAATCATCTGGCGGGAGGCGGCCCTCCGTTCAGCAAACCCCTTTGAGGTTACTTCTTCCTCCTTCAGATAATCCAGCATGATGGCTTCAGCTTCCATGAATACGGCGCAGGCATCCGGAATCTCCGAAGCAATCTCAACGGGAATGGTCGTGACCCCGTTCTCATCGCCATGTAGCAAATCCCCCGGGAATATCGTAATACCCCCAACGTGGACCGGTACCTGGATCGAGGGGATACTCGAATATCCGTGCGAACAAATCGTCCCATTGGTAAAAGCGGGAAATTTCAGTGCGCGAACCTGTTCCAGGTCTCGCCCGGCTCCACTGGTAATGATGCCCGTTGCACCAAACCGCTGATAGGTACTGCACATGACTTCCCCGAAGGTAGCGGCGGCGGTCGGATCATCAATGTCTTGGAAAACCACTACGGGGGGAGCAGGGCTTTCCGCAAAGGCCTCCACCTGTTGGCCCAAGCTGGAATAAGATTCTCTGGCCGATCGGTTGGCGGAGCGTAAAGTCGCTGTAAAGGCATACCCAACCATCGGTGGCAATTCCGGGAAACAGGCTTGGATGCGTTGATCCATATAGCCGGCGTTGCGAGGCCGGATGTCGAATAGTTCGATGACATTGCAAATGGTTGGGGTATCGTATTTGGCAAGGGCATGGAGTTGGTCAATCGTCAACATAGTCTTGATGTGTAATTGGTGGATTTAAATGGTAATGCGTCGATCTTCCCGAGCAGATTTTTGAATGGCTTCCACCACCCGTATATCGCGCAACCCTTCTTCCCCCGGTACCAGTACATCCGTATTATTCAGAATGGCCAAAGCATCATCATCCATCTGCTTAGCTTGTTGGTTCTCGATCTTAAAATGTATTGCCTCTCCCTTGCTGTTCATCCCCTTGATGTTGTTGTAGGATTGAAATGGTTGTAGCCGATACCAACCCTTTTCTGCCGTCACCTCCAAAGTGTTGATGCTCATCCCAAGGCTGGTCATGCAATTGGCCAAAGCTCCGCTGGGGAATTCCAGTTGAAAAAGAGTCGTTTCATCAGCCTTTACAAATCGATCCGGCTCATCCGTCAATTCCTGGGCGACCACCGCAATGGGTTCTTCGCCCGTTGCATACCGCGCCGCATTCAGCGAATAGACCCCCATGTCGTACATTGCGCCACCACCTTTGCTCTGCTCCATCTTCCAGTGGTCCGTCCAATTTTTCCAACCGGCCCGAAAGCCCGCCGAAGCCGTCACAAACTTCACATTGCCAAACGTCTTTTCTCTGGCGTATTTGATGATCTCCTGCGTATTTGGCTCATGCTGCATCCGATAGCCAATGGTCAATTGCCTTTTGTTCTTTTTGCAGGCGTCGATCATTTGCTGGCATTCGTATTCCGTCATGGCCATGGGCTTCTCACACCAAACGTGCTTGCCGGCATTGGCTGCCCGAATGGTAAATTCCTTGTGTAAAAATGGCGGTAAAACTACGTATACCACATCGATGTCCGGATTATTAGCAATATCGTCAAAGTTGTCGTAATCATAGATGTTCTTATCCGGGATGGCATGTTTGGCTTGCCATTTTTCTGCTTTCGACGGAGTACCGGTAATGATGCCGGCCAATTTACAGTGTTTGGTCAATTGTAAGGCAGGCGCCAGCAAATCGGTACTGTAATAACCCAACCCCATTAACGCGACATTGACCTGGTCTTTCGGTTTACGGACGATGATGTTCGGAAAAAGTGAAGTGCTATAGGATAAACCAACCGCGCCAACGGCGGCTCGTTTTAAAAAGGTTCTTCGTTTCAACATGGTGCAGGATGTTTTGGATGTAATAATACGGCTTAGGAAATACCGCTAAGCACCACAATATTATTAAAAACAATCGATTGTTTGGAGTTGATTTGGGGATTACCTCCTTAGCCCTCGTCTTTTAAAATGATGACCGCTTGAAAAATGAGTAAAGCAGTGCTGATTACGGTGGTAATGCCGATAATGGCTGGGACTGGATAGATGGCGGCCACCAATAGAAGGAATAAGATACCAACGAATATCCAGGCTGATTTTGATAGTAGATTCATGAGTGGGTTGGTTGAGGGATGATGATTTAAGTTGGTATGGTAAACAAAAAAGGTGGCGGATGGTTTTGAGGGTTAAAATAACCCTCCTATCCAATCAGTGGCATCTGATATTGCACCACCGATTCCGCCAGCCGCTTCTGAAAGCTTCTCACCTCCCCAAGAGGCGGCGTCGCTTGCAGCACCAGTGATCCCACTTACGGCCTCTCCAATGGTATCGGCACCCCAGGAGGCGGCATCAGAAGCTGCTTCCGTAATACCACTGATTGCCTCACCAATTCGCCCTCCTCCCGTATCTAAAATTTCGTCTATAAATGGGAAGGTGATTGGTTGAGTCAGGTCTTCGATTGGAAGATCGGAAATGAAATCTCCAACGCCCCCCAATTGTTCCAGGCCCCAGTCCATAATATCTCCGGGAGCATCACTTAAAACATCTAATGTCGTATCCAGGTTTGCATCTTCCATGGTCAATCCGAATACGTTGGCCAGACTTTCAGAAATATTGCCTTCTCCATGCATCGATTCAATCATACTACCCAACGGTCCGGCATGCTCTAGAACAAGATCCCTTAATGGATCCTCTGTAGATACATCAAAGGTAACCCCAAATAGACCGGCAATGGGTACATCAGCCCCAAAACGTATATCTGGAAAACCATCACCATCCGTATCATTGATGCCGCCCCTGACGCCACCTCCCCATCCGGCACTTACGCCAAACCTATTCGTACTATCCGTATTGCTGCCGGGGTCACGACGTCCCCCTTCAAAGGCAACTTGCCCTAAATTAAAAACTGCTCCAAGATTGAAAGCCCCTTCGGGATTTACGTAGGCATCAAGCGACCCGGCCAAAGCCTCTGCTTCCAGGTTGGCTACTATTGCCGGATCGATGGTCCCCGGCCCCATCAGCCGGTTTACATAATCAGTAATATTCAAATTTGATCGAATCAATCCGGCATCTGCTTCCATTCCTAGTCTCCGGTCTCCATCTTCTCCATCCCATGCCCCGGCATGAAATTCTCCGAACCCAATTCTTGACTCACTTTCTCCAAACCTGGCCCTCAGAGCATCAAAGCCAAATCCGAGGTGGTTTTCATTGTTTTCGTAAAACCCCTCTCCCCAAAAAATGCCGTCCTGACTCTGATTGTAAGCTACCGAGCCAGTGAGCCCAGGATTTTCAAAAGTTCCGCTATATTCACCAATCAGCGGATCGGGGTTGACCGGAGTATTGGGTTTCGGTTTACCCTTACCGTAAGGATTCTTCGGATTCTTTGGGTTTGGAGGAATGACGCATCCGCAAGGGTCTACTGTTTTTCCATCATTTTTTTTATTATTCGGGTTCTTTGGATTTACCTTCCTTTTATTCGGAGGATTCTTTGGATTGGTTTTCTTTTTATTTCTCGGATTCTTCGGATTGGTTTTCTTTTTATTTCTCGGATTCTTCGGATTGGTTTTCTTTTTGTTTCTCGGATTCTTTGGATTGGTTTTCTTTTTGTTTCTCGGATTCTTCGGATTGGTTCTCTTTTTATTTCTCGGATTCTTTGGATTGGCCTTCTTTTTATTTCTCGGATTCTTCGGATTAGCTTTCTTCTTATTGTTCGGATTGTTATTGCCCAGGATATCCAATATACTGCCAACACCTGAGACCACTGAGTCCAATATTCCCCCGGGAGAAAAGAATCCCTGTACTACCTCACCCCCAGCTGCTTTGGCGCCCAATTGGTCGGCTTCTTTTTCCAATTCCTGGTCATCGTTTACCGCTTTTCCCCTGACCTCGGCGGTTGGTTTAACCTTGCCTGATTTCTGTTGTTTGACATGGGCCAGTTCATGCCCGATAAGTGATTGGCCTTCCTTAGAATTTGGTTGATAGTTGCCGGGAGCAAAATGAACATTAGTGCCCTGCGTAAAGGCCAGGGCTCCTATTTCTTTTGCCTCACTTGAGTTTTGATGAACTTTCACATCCGTGAAATCAGCACCAATCGCTCCTTCCATTTTGTTTTTGATGGAATTGGGCAACTTGCCGGTATTGCCTTCGGACTTAGCCTGCACGGTGGAATCGTCAAGCTGAGGAGAAAAAAAAGCTCCATCGCTATTTCCTCCTCGGAAAAATGGAATTCCACTTGTTTCTGATTTTACCCGCTGAGATTTTGAAATATGGTTTTTCTTACTCATAATCTATATCATTTTTGGCCTCAGCAACTTCCTCTTCCGGTGAAGGTTGCAAAGCAGAAAGTAATTGGTTAAAGGCTTCATGTTCTTCTTTAAACTGGTTTAAGTTTTTTATCTGCTCGGGATGCTTCATCAAGTATTTAAATTTCGCGATACTCATTTGAATACCTTTCCGAAAGGTGACCATATTCGGATACCGTTTCACCACCAATCTGAACTCTCTGTGATTGGTGCCATCAGGTCCGTGAGTACTTAGAACCTCTTTGAATTTCTCCAGGACGATCATGCCATCTTTACTTTGGTACGGTGCTTTATAAAATGTCGGCATTTTGAATAAATTTTGATTATCAGTATGTTATGAGCTGGGCATTTGCTTACCTACTTTCGTAAATTCTTTTAAAATTCCTTCTTCTATCGAATCCAGTGATATTTGATGGGTATTGCTTTGCATTGCTTGCAGGCAAACAAAGTGAACGATATTCATGATGTTAGCCCCCGTAACTTCATATTTTTGGGCAATCTGATTAAAATTAACCTCAGGAGAAAAGGCGACCTGAGCTGGAAATGCTTTTTTCCAGAGTTTTATTCGTTCTTCGGGCTGGGGCAACGGAAAGAAAATGCATGCATTGAAGCGTCTAAGAAATGCAGCGTCGATATTTCCTTTAAAGTTGGAGGCCAGGATGGTTAGTCCGGGAAAATCTTCAATTCGTTGCAGTAAATAAGACACTTCCTGGTTAGCATATTTATCATGGGCATCCTTCGCATTTGTTCTTTTCCCAAAGATGGCATCTGCTTCGTCAAAAAATAAAATCCAATCCTTGTTTTTAGCTTTATCAAATAGGTTAGAAAGGTTTTTTTCCGTTTCGCCAATATATTTGGAAACCATTTGGGACAAGTCTACTCGAAAGATTGGTTTCCCGGTGTTCTTTCCTATCAAATTAGCAGCTAGTGTTTTTCCGGTACCCGGAGGCCCGTAAAAAAGTGCTCTAAAACCAGGCTTTAGTTTTCTTTCCATTCCCCATTCCTGAAATAATTTGGGATTGTAGCGCACCCAGACCTCAATATCCTTAAGTTGTTTGGCGGTAGAAGGGTTTAGCACCATATCGGACCATTCCAATTTAGTGGTTAAATGTTGAGCAGGAAAACTTGCACTCATTTTTGGGATCGAGATATACCCCATGGTGAATAAATTCAGATAGTCCTGATCAATCAATAACCTTCCACTCATGATAGGTTCCCCCAACTTGGATTCCTCCAGCCTGATTATATTGTATCGGGAAAAAATATGGTCACCCAAAAGAATCCGCTGTACATTGAATCTTCGGTCAAGGTTTCTGCCACATAAAATAAAAAGAGCCGTTTCTCCGGTGGGAATAAGTCCGCGATGGTGTAAACCTTTTATACCTCCAAATTCAGGAAAATCTCCCCCTTGCGGTAGAAATTCACCAATAATAGGTTCGAAGAATTGTGGATAAATATGAGGTACTAGTGATAACAGCAAGATGACCAGCTCGTCAGTTGACAGGTCATAATGATTTACAAATTTGGTAAATGAAGTCCCATCTTCCTCTAACGTTCTAAATGTTGGAATTTCGTAATCCGGTTCTTCTTTTCCGTTCTGATTACCGGAAAGATAATGTTGCAAACGCCCTTGTATAACGGTTTGCAAATACTCAAAACCAAGTTTTAAATTCCTATTGTTCAAAATCTAATATTTATAACATCTAAAAGATTGTCAACACTTTTCAAGGTATTCCATGCGAGATTTGGTAAGTATTTCTTCTTTCTCATTTCTACATTTAGTATCCGGACCACACTTATTAAAGTCATGTTTTTGTTCTCTGATTTTCTCTTTTAAGATTTGGCATTCGTCCACTACTTCGGGCTTCCCACCATCATCGGGGTCATCCGGATCTTCACAGGTTTCGGGGCATTCAGGTTTTCCTCCACCTCCTCCGGTGATGAAGGCGGTTGCTCTTCGGTTGAGGGGTAAGCTTGTACCGGAGAAGTAATCTGTTTCTCCATTGGCAAAAGTTTTTATTTTTTCTTCTGGAATTCTTCCTGGCTCGTGTTGATAATTTGGGTGAGTCGGAGCATATAGTTCGCTTTTCAGGGCCTGTGCCCTATTACAGGAAAGCGGCCAGTTGATAGTTGGCGGACCGTCACAACTGGCAAAGCCATCTACCCTAATTTCCGGGCAATTGTCAGGGTCAATATTGTTTACAAAATGGGCGATTTCTGCACGATCCGCCTCAATAA
>JANQRV010000482.1 GCA_028284395.1 Saprospiraceae bacterium | reverse complement strand
GAGGTATATGTACTGCTACAACTGTCTGATGTAATTGTCAGACTTACCTGGTAGGTGCCAGCTTCCTGATACTGGTGCATTGGGACCGGCTCTTCGCTGGATTGGCCATCCCCAAAATCCCACAGCCAGGAGTGAATCGGCAGATTGCTATAGGATAAGTCGAGAAACTGTACCTCGTACGGTGCTTCGAATGATAGTTGGTCAAAATAGTAAATGGCATTACAAGCAACCGTGACTGTAGGAGGGTCAAAGGTGCGGCAAATCCTGAAATTTACTTCTATCTTGACATCCCTTTCCATAGCTGCTGCCCGGCGTTCTTCTTGATAGGTGCCGGTGCAGAAATCGAAGGTCCGGATGGCGATTTCAAGAGAATCCATGATATTGGAGACACTTGGGATTTCGAAATCGATTCTATATTGGCCATTTCTATCGGTTTGGGTAGTGGCAGCCCTGGTAACCTGTCCGTAGAAAATTTGTACTTCTACTTCGTTACTGGGCAATCCCTCATTTGTTTCTCCAAAGGAAACTTTTCCGCCAATGCTGATTGAGATTCCATGCATTGAATTCATCAATCCGAACATACCGATCACTAAACCTATGAATAGTTTCTTCATATGCTTGAAAGAAATTTTGCGAAATTTTTTAATGATTGTTTTAATGTCCGACCATCAACCTTTTGACAACGAGCCCCCTTTCGGTCCTCAGTCGCAAAAGATAGGTAGCCGGCGTCAGGTGACTGCAGGGTAACCGCAGCTGTTTTCTGCCGTGCGGGAACGACCTGGACATCAGTTGTACGCCCGCGGCACTTATCAATTCAAGTTGATAAAATTCAATGGGTGATTTGAGGTTTACTTCATCTGTTGCTGGGGTAGGAAAAACATCGATCGAATGGTGCCATGCGTTGTGGATCGTCGATACGAGTTGCGGGTCGTAAATTTTGAATTCAATACTATCACCGGTGATGGGCACTTTGTTGAAATCATTGTCGACCATTGTGAGTTTCTTAAATTTAATGATCGTCATAGCGCTGTCCAGCCGACCTTTTAGGAAATCAATGAGATCTTGTTCAACGACTACCGAAAGGCTCCCGATCTGACCTTGTCCTGCCAAAACATCGGGTCCCAGTCGAGTGGAGGCGACATCCAAGTTGTTAGTCTGCTGTTCGGGGATCTTCTGAAAGGTAAAAGACTCATTTGGAGCTGCAATCCACGAATCACTAAAATCTAATTTGATGTCGCTAATGGCCGTAGGGTCGTATTCGATGGTGAAGGCAATTCCATTAAAACTACTGATCGGCAAATCTGTGCTTCCAAGGTTGATTGGAATATTGATTTGGGAACCGGCCGTAATGGGAAAAATGAGCTCCGGGATCCCAAAACTGAGCTGTGGATCAAAACCGTCGACACCGCTGGACTCATCATTTTTAGGAACGTAGTCTTCGCTGCGATTGCCATAATTTTGAAAAACGGTGGCAAAGTCTTCTCCCTCGATCAGACCATTGCCATCCGTATCTGCGTAGATGTAATTGAGTGAGTCCGGGAAATTCTGCTCCCAGGCTAAGGCAATGGCTGTAGCAGGTCCATCATTACGTTCCTCAACCCGGGCGGGGCCCAGGCTTCCAAATGCATAGCCAATGTAGAGGATGTCTACATTGTTTACTATTCCATCATTATTGGCGTCACCAAGAAATACTTGCGAGAAAGTGTGTGTGGTGCCGAAAAAGAAAGTGCTCGCAACGCAAACGACGATTTTAAGGAATATTTTCATAGGATAGCTACATTGTTGATGAATGCCCTTGTTGTTAGTTCATGGGACTAGCGCTTTTTTTCTTTGTACAATTCAAAAGTACTCGGAAGTTAAAGCTTCAGCAATTACAGTTTTGTATATTTATCAATACAAATTGAGTTATTTATGAGATCCTTTAGGATTAAAAAATTGAAAATGATTTACTTGTGGATAAATTGAAATTGTATTTATCAAGAAAAAAAGGACAAATAGCGCATAGAAATAATGGAAAACAGCAAATTGATTGCTTTAATTAAGACTTTTGATTCCGGGAAAATGAGAGCCTTTTCCGACTTTGTCAGCTCACCCTATTACAATAAGCGGCGTGACCTGGTCGTCTATTTTGAGCATCTCAAGAAATTGGCGAAAAAGGGATTTCCGAAGAATTCACTGGTTCGGGAACGCTTGTTCAAAGCGGTGTGCCCTGACAATGACTATGAAGAAAAGGCATTCAACCACCTGTCAAGCCAGCTGCTGAAATTATTAGAGAAATTTATTTGCCAACAGAAATTTGAGGATGATGGCGTTCAAGCGGAGTGCTATTTGTTGGATTATTACCTTTCTCATCAGCTCGATAAACACTTTACCTTTGCACACCGCAGCGCTACTTCCACACTGGCGGGGGTGCCCAATTCGGAAAAAAACAAATATCACCAAATGACACAATTGGCGGATCTCGCAGATCGGCATTTTGCCAGTAAGAAGATCCGGCGCTTTAGCGAAAGTCTGCAAAGCGCTTCCGATAACCTTGATATTTACTACTTGTCCAAGAAACTGAAGTACTTATGTGAAATGCTGGATTGGCAAACTGGCTTCACCAAAAACTACGAACCCAGACTTCTGGAAGAAGTGAAGACCCATTTGAAACAGACCGATTACAGCCGAATTCCCTTCATACAGATTTACAGTACGCTCTTGTTCATACTATCGGAAGAAGAAAGCCGAACCGCAAATTTCCAAAAATTTAAAACGCTGTTGTTTGCAAATACGGAGGAATTTGAACATTGGGATTTAAAGGAGCTATACTACTTCGGAATCAATTTCTGTATTGTCCAGTTTCGGATTGGAAACAAAGAGTCGGCAGTGGATTTGATGGATCTATACCAAACCGGGATTGAAAAAGCTGTTTTGCTGGAAAACGGCGCCATTTCACCGTGGACCTTCAAAAATGTCGTTAAACTCGGTTTGGGATTGAAGCGATTGGATTGGACCAAACAATTTATTGAGCAATATGGCAACCTCCTTCCTCCCGAATTCCAGGAAGATTCCATTAGTTTTAATCTGGCACAGGTCTACTATTTTCAAAGGGATTTTGAAAATGCCCTCATTTGTCTAAACAAGGCCCACTTCAACGACATCTACTACAATATGGATGCAAAGGCGATGTTGGCCCGCATTTATTCCGAAACGGAGGAGTTCGAAGCTTTGGATTCCTTGTTGTCTTCCTTTTACATCTATTTGAAAAGAAGATCAGACATCCCTAAAAATGCAAAATTGCCCTACTTCAATTTCATTAAGATCCTGCAAGTAATGCAAAAAGGTGCTGGATTCTTCGATCGGGACTCCCTACGCCAAAAAATAGCGACAACCAAGTCTCTAAATGCGAAAAGTTGGCTACTTTCGAGGTTGAATAGCTAAATAAAACAATTATGCGAAACCAATTCACGGCCCTGCTTCTCAGTGGTATTTGCTTGTTACTCCTACTGAATGTTCAACCACTTTGGGGTCAAAAGAAAAAAGAGGCGACTAAAGCCGCGGACAAAACATCCACCTATTACCTGGAGGACGCCAACCTGTCTGGTTTGAAATTCCGCTCCGTCGGACCGGCACTGACATCAGGAAGAATTTCTGATTTTGCGGTCAATCCACAAAAGACTAGTGAGTACTATATTGCTACTTCCTCAGGTGGGGTGTGGAAAACCATTAATGCCGGTACTACCTTCCAACCCATATTTGATGGACAAGACTCTTATTCTATTGGTTGCATCGCCTTAGACCCGGGTAATCCAAATGTAGTCTGGGTTGGTACGGGAGAAAATAACAATCAACGTAGTGTAGGTTATGGAGATGGGGTATACAAGTCTGAAGACGGGGGGGCGACCTGGAAGAATATGGGACTGGAGAATTCCGAACATATTGGTAAGATCTTGATCGATCCCAATAATTCATCGATTGTATACGTGGCTGCCATCGGTCCTTTATGGAAAGAGGGAGGCGACCGGGGAGTTTATAAGACGGAAGACGGCGGCACCAGCTGGGAGCAAATATTGACCATTAGTGAGCATACCGGTGTCAATGATTTGATCATGGATCCTCGTAACCCGGAAGTTTTGTATGCCGCTGCTTTTCAACGTCGACGTCATGTGTTTACCTATCTTGGCGGAGGGCCGGAATCCGGGATTTATCGGACTACCGATGGTGGGAAAAACTGGCAAAAAGCAAATAAAGGATTGCCAGCAGTAGATCTTGGACGGATTGCCCTGACCATTTCGCCGGCAGACCCCGAAATCATCTACGCCATTGTCGAAGCGGCACAGGGTAAAGGAGGCTTCTACCGATCCATGAATCGTGGCCTAAGTTGGGAAAAAAGATCCAGTCATAGCACCAGTGGCAATTATTACCAAGAAATCATTGCCGATCCGAAAAACCCCGATAAGCTGTTCTCTATGGACACCTGGTTTCACGTTACCATCGATGGTGGTAAAACTTTCCGGGTAGTAGGGGAAGACACCAAACACGTGGACAACCACTGCATGTGGATCGACCCCACCAATACGGATCATTGGTTGATTGGTTGCGATGGAGGAATCTACGAAACCTGGGATGGTGCCAAGACCTGGGACTTTAAAGCCAACCTGCCGATTACCCAATTTTACAAGGTTGCCGTTGATAACTCCGAGCCGTTTTATTTCATCTACGGCGGTACGCAGGACAACTTCACGTTGGGCGGCCCGAGCCGCACCATTACCGAACATGGAATTACCAATGCGGATTGGTTCATCACCAGGGGGGGCGATGGTTTTGAAACTCAGATTGATCCGGAAAACCCCAATATTGTCTACTCTCAGTCCCAATACGGTGTGTTGTATCGATACGACCGAAGCAGCGGGGAAGAGTTGGGCATCCAGCCTAAGGAACGCAAAGGAGAAAATGCCTATCGTTGGAACTGGGATGCTCCACTGGCTACCAGTCATCATCGTAGTGGCCGATTGTATTTCGCTGCCAATAAACTATTTCGGACCGACGATCGAGGGAACAG
>JANQRV010000480.1 GCA_028284395.1 Saprospiraceae bacterium | reverse complement strand
GTACTTTCTCTTTATGTAGCATTCCGTACGGGTAATCTGCACCTGTTAGGGCTTTTTCCGCTGGCCGTTGTCGGGCTGTATCTGTATTCCACCATCCTTAAAAAATCGTTCTTGCTCGGCAATCTACTCGTTTCGTTTTACTGCTCTGGCGTGGCCGGAATCATTTGGTTAGCGGAATATCCATCTTTACAACAACTGGCCTTGATCGATCCCGAAGTACACAGCTATATCCAATTTGTCTTTGGCGTATACATGTTACTGGCATTTTTATCCACCCTCTTTCGCGAGATCATTAAAGACATTGAGGATCTCAACGGAGATGTGACTTACAATTCGAAAAGTATTCCGATCGTATGGGGTATTCAAAAGGCGAAGCGAACCTCATTCATCATTGGCATGGCACTACTATTGACCATGATCTTTGCCTTGTACAACCTTACCTTAGTCGATTATCCCTTTAAGATTTCTTTTGTTATCTTGACCATGATCTCTCCGATGATCTTGGCTTTGACCTGGTTGCTGAGAGCTCAATCAAAGAAGCAGTATCATCGCCTTAGTCAATTAACTAAATTTCTGATGGTATCGGGCATCCTCCTCCTGTTGATCATTAGTATGTGAAGAAACTTCCATGAAAATATTCCAGCGCAAGATCATTCTAGCATCAAAATCTCCCCGAAGGAAGCAGTTATTGACAGAAGCCGGATTTGATTTTGAAATTCGGGTTCGATCAATTGACGAATCTTACCCTGATGATATGGCGGTACAAGATGTAGCACCCTTTCTGGCTGAACAGAAAGCCGAAGCTGCGAAAGACCTGATTCATGGAGCAGAGATATTATTGACCGCGGACAGTGTTGTAATCTTGGATGAAACCATTTATGGCAAACCTAAAGATCGGGCAGATGCCATTCACATCCTTCGTCAATTATCCGGTAAGACCCACCAGGTGATAACCGGCGTCTGCTTGTATTCATCGGCTAAGAAACGGGTATTTGCGGGCATTTCAAATGTCCATATGGCGCCACTAAGCGAAGAAGAAATTCTCTTCTACGTAGATCGCTATCAACCTTTCGACAAGGCGGGGGCCTATGCCATTCAAGAATGGATAGGTCTTTGTAAAATATCCAAGATCGAAGGTACTTATTCCAATATAATGGGATTACCAATGTCACAACTGTACTGGGAATTGGAGCAATTTCTCCCGTAGGTTCCTTCTCCTGTCAACTATTTCCAATGAACGAACGTCAATCGAAATTCAAAGATGGTCTTACCTTCGAGGAAAAATTAGCCAAATGTAACCAAACCCGTTCTCCCTTGGCTCTATTGGTAGATCAGCTCGGAGATGTTCGCAATTTAGGCTCAATTTTTCGGATCGCCGATGCGGCAAACCTCCATCATATTTATTGCTACCGAATGGATGATTTTTCAGATAGTCGGAAACTATCAAGGGTTGCCAGATCTACCGAAAAATTCATTCCCTATAGTTTTATCAGCAGCTCTGAAGAAGTCCGATCCTTACAAAAGCACTATACTCCGGTAGCCCTGGAGATAACCAATCAGAGCATCCCTTTTCAGCAATACGAGCCAATGGGTCCTACCTTGTTGCTGATCGGCAATGAGGAGAAAGGACTCTCCGAAGAATTGTTGTCGGTGGCCAGTGCCTCCATTCACATTCCCATGCTGGGAATCAATAACTCTATGAATGTGGCCGTAGCCACCGGAATTGCCGTCTACCACCTGGTATTGGCGATGCGCTAACAACTGGAAGTAATCACTCCTCCTCTAAAAAGCCATCATCCCGCAAGCCATCATTTTGCATGTTGGACAAGAAGTAAAATCCCGTCAGGCCGATTCCACCCATAATGAGAATCATAGAAAAATAGGATGATCCGGTGTCCATTAAACCCACCCGTTCGACAATATTGCCCAGAAAAATGCCGATGCCGATCATCACACCAAGGATGCCGTACTTAAGCACATTCTTCTTGCTGTGTTCTTGGTTGGGCTTAAAGATAGTAGCATCCTTATCGCGCTCGATCAGCGCCATTCGCTCTCGGTTTCGTGACGAGAAGAACATATAAACAAAGACGATAATGGCACTGAAAGTACCAACAATTGCAAAGATGGGGATCAATAGTTCAGGTCCCATGGTTCGTTTTTTAATTCGATAATCTAATTGCCCGATACGACGAAACAAAAAATAGCTTGGTTGCAGTCCTTTTTTATTTTTTTGTTAATTTTTTGTAACTAGTATGAAGGAAGGTTCGTCCTACCCTTCAAATTCTCTGAACGACGAGCACAGATGCTAAAGTATTGAGGGGGATGCGGTGCAGAAAATCAACTGCTTATAAAAATAATTTGGACTGAATTTATTAATTTTGGACGACAAATTAATTATAAAACGCATTTTGTCTGGCGAATCAAGAGCCTATGAGGCGCTCGTGACTCGCTACCAACATTATGTGTTTACCATTGCCTTTAATATTTTAAAGTCAAGGGAAGAAGCAGAAGAAGCAGCTCAAGATGCCTTTCTCAAGGCATTTAAGATGTTGCGAACCTATCAAGGAAAAGCTCGCTTCAGTACCTGGTTGTACACCATTGCCTACCGGGCTGCCATTGATTTAGGTCGCAAGAAAAAAAGGCGCTACGAAGCCATCGACGGTGATGAGAGCCATTTACAAATTGAAGATACGGTTTCGGTATCCCCCATCGAATCCGTGAACAAGAAAGATCTGCAATACCACCTCGATAAAGCAATAACAAAGCTAAAACCTCAGGATGCGACGATCGTCACGTTGTTCTATCTACACGAAAGAACGGTAAAGGAGATTTCGGCGATCACCGGGTTGACCATTACCAATGTAAAGACGAAGTTGTTCCGGATTAGAGAAAATTTGAAAGTTATTCTACAAAAAGAACTCCATAAAGAAATTCAAGAATGGCTATAAGCGAAAAAGACCATCAACTGCTCTGGAATTATATTGACCAGGATTGTAGTGAAGCAGAACAAGAACAGGTTCAGAAACGGGCGGAGTCCGGAGAGCCATGGCACGAAGAGCTGCAACAGAAGTTATTGTTGCACGAAGTAATGCAAAGCATCGAGCCGCGGCATACTTCCATGCGTTTTGTGAAAAGTATTATGGAGAACCTCCCTGACTTTAATGCCAAGGTTGTTATACCGCCCCTGATCCCCAAGGACTGGATTCGCAATTTCATTGCCGCTTCAATTCTTTTCATCACGGCACTGATGGTCGTTAGTTGGGGCAATGCTCCTATGTCATCCTCTGGTCAAACCCTGCAAACCGTGAGCAGTCAACTGATGTCACAGTTTGAGAGCATTCCCTTGAAACAATGGACACAGTTTGCCTCTCTTCTTTTTGGCATCCTTACCCTACTGGCATTGGATCGATTTCTCAAACATTGGAAAATGAATTTTTAGATAAATTCAAGTCGTTGTCCTTTCACTTCTTCATTGAACCGACCTTCCCGGTAAGCCAGATGTCCACTCACAATGGTCGATACCACCTGCCCTCTGAATTGATGTCCTTCAAAGGGAGACCAACCGCAGCGATAATAGATGTTTTCCCGATCCACCGTCCAATTTTTCTCGATATCGACTAAGGCGAGATCGGCCCACTGTCCTTCTTCCAAATATCCTCTGCCATTTACACCGAAGCAAACAGCAGGAGCGTGACACATTTTCTCGACGATCCGTTCAAGACCGATCATTCCGCGATGGTAAAAACCAAGCATTACATTGAGGGCGTGTTGCACCAGCGGAACTCCGGAAGGTGCCTTCAAATATTTATTCGCTTTTTCGTCAGCATTATGTGGTGCATGGTCGGTAGCAATGATGTCCAATCGATTGTCGAGTAAAGCCGGAAAGAGTGCTTCCTGATGATGTGCAGATTTGACTGCGGGATTGCATTTGATCTGACTGCCATATTTTTGGTAATCAGCTGCATTGAAGTAAAGGTGATGCACACAAACTTCCGAGGTAATCCTCTTTTCAGACAGTGGAATATCATTGCGGAACAA
>JANQRV010000468.1 GCA_028284395.1 Saprospiraceae bacterium | reverse complement strand
ACTTCGATAAGCCGATGGTATTTTTTCGCCGTTACACTGGTCCTAGCAGTGGTTGCTGCTCGTTTCTACATTAAAACACTTGCTCCCAAATATTCTGCCGTTTCATTGGTTTTGATCAAAGACGAAGGAAACACGACCAGTTTCACGGAGGAATCCCTCTTTAAAGAACTGGGGATATTGGACTTGCAGCAAAACCTGGTCAATGAGACTTTGGTGATGAAATCTTCTCCAATCCTATCAAAAGCCATCGATAACCTGGGGCTTTTATACGAGAATTACGAAGTAGGAAAATACCGAAACAGCATCATTTACCCCAGTCTCTACGTCGAAGTCTTGGAATGGGACCCCAAGGACGCCCGAAAGCTCTACGAAGCCGAAGTTATCATCAACAACCTCAATCAGTACACGTTAGCTTACGAAGATCAGTCTTTCGAAGGAGAGTTCGGAAAGTCCCTGGAATTGCCGGATGGTAATCTCACTCTCGGCAATAAACGCGGCGTCAACAGCAGCGACCCCATCGTACTCCGAATCGTACCGATGGACGACAAAATAAAAAAGGTAGCCAGAAGGCTAAGTGCAGAAAGGGAAGTTCTCAAATCGAGCGTCATCCGCATGAGTTATGACGATGAATCTCCGGAAAGAGCGGAGGCTTTTCTCACCGAACTCATCAAAGTATACAACGAAGCCAGCTTAAAAGAAAAAAATCAAGTCTACACCAATAGCATCGACCTGATCAACGAAAGAATCGATGCCATAGCAGCAGACTTAAGTGATACCGAACAAAACGTACAGGCCTTCAAGCAACGCTATGGTTCTACAGAAGTCAGTGCCGAAGGCACGGTTTTGCTAAAAGAAATGAACGCCTCCAACAAAGAGGTATCCAACGCTCAAATCCAGTTAAGGGTCTTGAACTACGTCGAGAGTTTTTTGGTGAGAAATCGCAATAATTTTGAGTTTGTTCCAACCAACGAAAGCTTGAACAACCTAACACTTGCCAATCAACTCAAAAGCTTCAATGATCTATTAAACCGACGGGAAGTACAACGTACCGACCTGGGGCCTGCACATCCGGACATCAAATTGACGGAACGACAAATCCAAAACCTCCGGGTAACGATCATCGACAATGTTCGTTCGATTAAGTCAGATTTGATGATCTACCTCAAAGCAAATCAGGAAGAGCTAAGTGAGATTGAGGGCAAAATGCGCAGTCTTCCGCGGAGAGAGCGGGAACTAATGGAAATAGAAAGACAACGGGGCATCAAAGAGAACCTATACCTCTACCTACTGCAGAAGCGGGAAGAATCGGCCATCTCCATGGTCGCGACCGTACCCAACGGAAGTGTCGTCGAACCGCCGAAAGCAGACTCCGACCCCATCAGTCCCTATAAGCAATTGATCTATGGCCTTGCCGTTGTTCTTGGATTGGCCATTCCTGCCCTGTATGTATTGGTGACGGACTTGCTCGATAACCGCATTCGGATGGACGAGGACCTCGAACAGCTCACCGGTCTGCCCATTGGAGCAATGATCGCCAACAACCAATCGAAAGATAAAATAGTAGTGAGATCTAACACACGGACGGCCATCTCCGAAACCTTTCGCTTGCTTAGAGCCAATCTGGTCTATCTCACCCCCGGTAAAGAAATCCAGACTATGCTGGTAACATCCAGTATTCCCGCGGAGGGAAAGTCCTTCATAGCACTAAACCTAGCGGTATCCCAGGCACTTTCGGGAAAGAAAGTGGTGATCATGGAATTAGACCTAAGAAAACCAAAACAGGAAGAATACGCCCAGCTAGATGATCAAAACAGAGGCATTGTTAACTACCTGATCGATCCCAGCCTTACCATCGAGGATATCATTGCCCCCAGCGGAATTGATGATAATTTACACGTGATCGGTTGTGGTCCAGTTCCCCCGAACCCAAGTGAATTGATCCTGGCACCCCGCCTGGTCGATTTGGTGCAAAAGCTAAAGGAAAGATATGACTTCATCGTCATGGATACTCCTCCGGTCGGTATGGTATCGGATGCCTTACAATTGAAGGACTTTGTAGAAGCCTCCTTATACGTAATTAGAATTGGCCAGACGAGGCGCCCACACCTAAAGATCCTGAGAGACATTACCAGTAGTGATAAATTGCCGAATCCTTTCCTGGTGGTCAACGATGTGCCATTGGGCAAAGCCGGCTACAATTATGGATATGGATATGGATCCTCAAAGTATTATGAAGATACCCCATCCCCTAAGAAGTAAATAAAAACCCAGATATAGCGTGATAAGTAATGATCTAAGAGCCAAGATTGTAGTTTACTTCCTCAGTCTATTTCCGGTGCTGACTTACATTGTCCTAAAAGCGGTCGATGTCAATGTTAGTTTCGTACTTCGAGTGGGATGTTTTCTTTTTTTGGCGGATATGTTCATTACAAAATACCGCAAGGGTGGAACCATTAAAATTCCCATTTACCTAGGATTGTTCGGCGCTTTCGTTTGTTACACGATCTACTCCGGCCTGTTTATCTCCGGTCATTTAATGGAGTTTAGTCCGGTAAAATTTCTCTATACAGACAGTTATGTATCATGCTTTACTTTGCTACTGGTCATAGAGAACACCGAATTCTCCAATAAACTATTGAAATCAGCAATAAAAATTGTTTTTCCAATTCTGCTGGTGGCTGCCGTTGTATCCGTTATACAAGTGTCAGATCCCCTCTTTTTCGTCAATATGGATTCTATTGGTGTAGGAGGTATTGGTTCTCTACAGGATATCCAAAGATTGATTGAATCCGGTGTAATTCAAAAAAGCGCTGCTGGTTACTTGACGGTTTTGATTGAGGATAAGCGGCTGCCCTCCATCTACTCTTGGATCAATGCTACTTCGATTGGATTCGATTCGGTCGGAATATTCAGTCTGCTCTTCGGGTTGGGTATGTTTAAGCAAGGTAAGAATATCCTGCTGGTTATGGCAGCAGCATTCGTTTCTTTCCTCTCCAGTACCCGGTGGATCATGCTGAACTTTGTACTGGCCTCTTTTCAGACGGTATTGACCCAGAAAAACATGTTTCTTCAGATTGGTAAATACATTATCGTTTCAGTCGTATTGATCTTTTTAGTAGGGATTGGAGCCTCGGCAGTGGGATATGATGTACAAGGTTTTCTCAATGATCGCCTGCTGGATGATAGTGCTTCCTCCCGCTTCTATGCATTTGAAATTTTCGGAAAGGTATTTCCGCTAAGCCCGGTCCTTGGAACCGGAGGAGCAAATAGTCCTGAGATGCTTCGAATGCTGAAAGGCATCACCTCTCAGATCCACGTAGGGTGGCTGAAAATCTTTTATTATTATGGCTTATTGGGAGGCTTTATGTACCTTTTCTTCGGCATAACCCTCTTATATAGATTGAGGTGGCAAGCCATGCGTTCCGGATATTGGGGAGGATTCTTTGCGTTATTGGGCTGGTTTGTCGCTAATTTAACGCTGGCTCAGTTTGACATATACTTTCACGGACTCATGTTGGCCATCATTTTTTCAAACTCAATAACAGATCTTAAGGCATTCCGTGAACCGGAACCTGAAACAGAACCCGACGCTTCCTCGTATCCTAAAATAAAACCCCTCCACGGTCAATTGACCTGATGTTCTTCCCTCTAACCGTGTAGCTATTACGATTTTAATACCCCTTTATGATGTCGTCCCCATGGAAGAATGCGCCATCATCCATAATCTAGTTTTAAAACATTAATGATGATTCAAAAGTATCTTTTTGGCTCCATCGCGGTATTAATTGGGGTTTTGACAAATCCTTGGATTCTTGCTCGATTTGTCACTGAGGACGGACAGATTTCCAACCCCTTTGCGCTCAAAGTGATGTTGATCTTATTATTCAATTTGTTCATGATCAACCTCGGGCTCCGAATATTTAGAGGAAAAACTAAAATCTCACTCAGTGGGATGCTAACCTCCTTGGTCACGATCTTTATTTTGCTTTTTGTAATGGAAGGTGCATTGCGCCTTTTTTTCTACGTGCGAAAGAAATTCGTCCCCAATGATCGGGAATACACCGAATTACTAGGTTGGCAATCCAGTGCTTACCAAGCAAACGCATACCAACACCCAGTCTTCGGAGACATCGAATACACTTCAACCCATTTTGGGTTTCGTACTTTTGGAGATGTCAATACAGATAAGATCAAGGTGCTGGTCGTTGGTGACTCCTACACGCAAGCCGGTCAGGTTTCGGATGGCGAAGCGTACTATCACCACCTACAAAACAAGACAGATTCGGTCGAAGTCTTTACCTACGGATGCGGAGGATTCGGGTCCTTACAGGAATTCATGATCGTAGACACTTATCTCGATACCATACAACCAGACCTGATTCTTTGGCAATTCTGTGCCAACGATCTCATCAACAACAGCCACGAGCTCGAGTCGCAGAGCTACCTCAACAACAACATGATGACCCGGCCCTATCTGGTGAATCATGAGGTAAAAATGCTGTTTCCCAAAAGAGATAAAGGCCTCCTGGGTTTTCTAGGGCAACATTCGTATGTATTCAAAATCATCAATACCAGAATAAACCTTTTCAAAGCTGATTCGCAGGGATCTATTGAGGATGAACTCACAAACGATCACCCTCTTTTGATCGCTTCTAAGAATACAACGATCGAAATTTTTCAAAAATTAAAAGCTAAAGCGGGCGACATACCGGTGGTTGCTTTCAGTGTAGATGAAAACTGGGAAGATGTCTTCCGGGAAGTATGTGAAGAAGTCGGTTATACCTTTCATCAAGGGGTTGCCGCCAAGGTGAGAGCTGCCAAAGAACGCGGAACGGTAGTAGATGGAACACCGATCGATGCACACTGGAACAACAACGGACACGAAATCGCCGGAGAGAGCATCCTTGATTTTCTTCACGAGCATCAGTTCTTTCAAAACACCCCGGACCCCGAGTTGGAAGATGCGAAAAGTGAAGAAACACCTGTCACAGATGAATTGTCGTACAAGGAACCAAAGTAGATTTTCGACGGGGTTCGGCCTTAATTTAAACTAATTTACCGACGTAACGTTACGCTAATCTATTACTACTCACAATCAAAAAACTATGGAACAACACACTACCTCTAAAATGCTTTCCCCCCTTGTCATTTTAATCTTATCGTTTTCAATCTCTTATGGCCAAACTTTCCGGGCCGCATTTGATCGGTTTGACAACGCCTTCAACAATGGGGAAGGGCTTTCCAAGTCGAACAATTTTGCCGGCGACCTGGTATGGGGGGAGAGTTACATTTTGATGTCCTATATGGCCATGTATCGCTCTACCGGTGATCCATTCTACCTTAGAAAGGTAATAACGCACGCAAAGAATGTGATGGAACAAAGGGACGATGTCCGGGGATACACCGATTATCGTGGCGTCAGCGACGCCACCTGGATTTGCAAGACCTTCACTCTCAACAAAGAGCCATATGCCTGGATTGTGGATAGTGGAAACACGACCTATGGGATGGCCGATTGTGCTCAGCTGATCATCAATACGCCGGAATTACACAATTTGACCAGCAATGAAGGGAATACCCTAATTGAAGATGCTAATTGGCTGGTCGAAGAAATTGCCAAAACCATTGCCGCCCACGACGACCAATGGGACGAAGAATTGGGAGCGTATCGATTTCGCGATGCTGAACCACTGCTCGGAGACATCAGCGGACGCATCCTTCCGCACAATATGTATTCTGCAATGGGGCGCACCCTTTTGATGATGTACCGGGCAACCCAAAATGAGGAATACCTATCCAAAGTGACTTCGCTGGCCAATCTATTTAGAGCAGACCTGGACCTGGAAGAGTCCAACGAGACTTACACTTGGCAGTACACCTTGGCATCTAATAACGATAACGTAGAAGACCTTTCGCACGCTGCGATCGAATTGAGTTTCGCACATTTGTGTTATCAAGACGGCATTCTCTTTAAGGATTTCGATTTTCAGCGCTTTGCCAACACGATCATGGAAAATATGGCGGTCAGTCCAACTGAATTCACCTACCGGGTCAACGGTACTGATGGAGTTGGCGATATCGCTCACAGTATGCAGTTAGGAAGAATACTGCAATTGTCGTTATTCGAAAAGGATTTCTACAATGTTACATCAAGTCTATTTATGGATTTGGCTCTTTACAACACTGCTTTAAACAGTCCGAGCCAGATGCTTGGAGTCGCGAATTGCCATTTGTACAACAACCTGTTGAATCCCGTCGGCCTGTTCGAAAATGATTTTGACGAAGCTACTTTCCTGCAAGCGGGCATTGGAAATATTCAAGATGGAGAAGAGATCGAAGTGATCACCATTCGCAATTTTGAAGGTCTACTGCGCTTTTTTGTACATAGTTTTAATGAAAACTTCCTCAGTCAACTGGGATGGACCGACTTTGTCGAAACGACCCCTGAAGCTTCAGATGCAGTTAGTTTGGCGGTCGGCAATGTAGATAGCGATGATTTCCATGAGTTTGTCGCTGCTATTGGCGGAGAAAATGGAGATCTGGAAGTTCACGAAGTCGACAATGAAGGAAGTTTTGTAAAAATCGGAAGTACTTCCTCCTTGGTGGGCAATATGAATTGGATTGGGGTAGCAACCGGAGACCTGGATCGCGATAATCTGGATGAAATTATAGGGCTGAATGCCAGCGACAATCAGATCTACATCTACGAAGTGGCCGACGGAGAGTTGGTGCCCGTTGCCAGATCGAGCGCAAATCCCGGTGGAGCCAATTGGTCAGGGGCGGTTGCAGGAGACTTTACCAGAAATGGCAGTGACGAACTATTGGTCATCGATGCCACCAGCAATGAATTCTATCTATATGAATTAAACGGAAGCTCGCTTTCCCTTATAGCCAACTCAGATCTGGCACTTGATGACGTTGTTTGGAAACATCCTCGCGCCGGAGACTTCGATAATGATGGTCAGACGGAGCTCGTCGTCCTGAATGAAAACGACGGTGATCTCTATTTTTTCAATTACAATGCCTTTAAATTCGAGTTGGCCGGCAAAGAATTCTTTGCCAAAGATTTCTTCAACGTAGCGACAGTGGGAAGTGGCAAATTGGTAGACCCTTCTGGCGATGCTGATGATTTGGTATTGGTGAGAAACCACGACCAAATGCTCTTCATGCATTCGGTCAATCTGACCGCAGAGTCCGTCTCCACTACCTCCACCACGGCGCGGAAAGAAGCATTGTCACCAACCTTCTTTGAAGGCATAGCACCGAATCCTTCTACCGATGTTCTAAATATCGACTTCACCGATTTGGCACTCCGTAATGCCAAGGGGCTATCCGCTCGAGTATTTGATACTTACGGCAAATTGAGATTGGAGGTCAAAGACCTCGGGAATGATGGTCAAACATTCAACCAGGGCATGAAAATCAATCATCTTGAGCCCGGTATGTATTATTTGAAAATCGGAACCGATAATCGCTTTCAAATTGCAAAGTTTGTAAAACAATAAGCAGCTGCCATATAATTTCCGTCAGTCAGATTGTTCCGTTCATAAAATTTTGAACAGCTTCAGTGTCTGGCTGACGGAAAAACTTCTCCATACCTAAGAAAAACCCTTTGTGAGGCCTCCTCTTTCAAGGATGAACCCCCAATAATCCGCACTAAGTTTGTCTTTACTTCGCCACGTTCAGATTACAGTTCAGAGTCAATACTCTGTAACTCTCACTTTAATCATCAACTAAATCTTAAGAATAAATGGTTGTAAGTCCTATTACCGGAAATTCAAATGTAACATTTGAATACGACATCCCTGTGCAGTACATCATCGATGGTTGGAAACAAGGCGAATTGAAAATCGATGTCAGCAAAACTTTCAAGGACCTCTCCAAGATTGAGGTATATAAATGCAATGAAACCGGCCTGCGTTTTTATGCCCCGGCAAATGTCGCGGGTGATAGTCGTTTTTATGAACGGCTCCAAGAAACCGATTGGTACTATATGCCCTGGAAATGGGAACACCAGCTAACCGCCCAATTCATCAAACCCAACGACAAGGTATTGGAAGTGGGTTGTGGTCGCGGTGATTTCATTAAGCGAATCGCCAGTGAAAATAAGGTGGAATGTGTTGGTCTCGAGTTGAATGAAAGCGTAGCCACCGAAGAAGGCCCGGTGAAGATCTACAACCGTTACATCGAGGATTACGGAAGTGAGCATCCCGGAAAATTTGATTTGGTTTGTTCTTTCCAGGTCCTGGAACACATTCCTTCGGTCGGTAGCTTCATGGAAGGTCAAATTAATGCCCTTAAGGAGGGTGGCTTACTGATCATCGGAGTTCCAAATAATGACGCCTTTATCAAATACAATAAAATGGAACTTCTCAATATGCCTCCTCACCATATGGGGTTATGGACTGAGAAGTCGCTGCGCGAGTTGGCAGAATACTTCAATCTTAAGGTGAAATCTTTTCACTTTGAACCGCTACAACCCCATCATTACAATTACTACTTCAGACTGACTTCGGAACACTACTTTGGTGAATACGTGTATAGTAAAGTCATAAGAAGAATGTATAAGTACGGGATGAAACACTTGGTTACCCCCTATCTCAAAAGCCGTGCAAACAGAATCAAAGGGCATACGATATTGGCAGTCTTACAAAAGTGATCCAATAATACATTCATTCTGAACCTCTTCATCGGACTCTAACGACCTAAGTATCAATGTCAATAGCCAAAGCTATCAATAGACTAAAGGAACAAGTACACCGTCTACTAAACCGCGGGCACGAGCGAACGGCTAAGGCCAGAAAACACATCTTGGCTTCCCTTTTTATCAAAGGCATTAGCATCATTATTGGTTTTTGGATGCCAAGGATAACATTGGATTACCTGGAAACGGAGCAGTATGGGATTTGGATCACTCTTTCATCGGTGATCGGCTGGTTTAGTTTCTTTGATATTGGATTGGGCAACGGCCTCAGGAACCACCTAGCGGAATCGCTTGCAAAAAATGACCTTGAAAAAGCAAAAGCTTACGTCAGTTCTACTTACGCGATTTTAGCGATGATCTTTGGAACTGTCTTAGTGGTTTTCTTCGCTATAACGCCTTTGTTGGATTGGACGAAAATCCTCAATGCTTCTTCGGACTTATATAACGAGCTGAGACTGGTAGCCATGGTCACTT
>JANQRV010000427.1 GCA_028284395.1 Saprospiraceae bacterium | reverse complement strand
CCGGAGGGAAATCCAAGTTTTCTTTGTCGATGTTTGAGTGCCGGAAGTTGTCCATGAAGTCACTTACCACCTCCATTGGATCGTAATGGTCGCCAAATTCTTCACGAAGTTTTTTGTCCAATCTTTCCAGCATTTCTTCATCCAAATCTCCCTTTTCATACCGAGCTTTGAATCGATTCATTCTGGGAGATATGGCACCGATTTCGATGGAATGTTCGAGTCCTTCTTTTAAATTTCGAAGATTTTCCAGTACTTCTTCAACATGATTGATGTCTGCATCCAATCCATTGCCGTTGCGATCGGCCTGTTGCATCTCGGTCAACATTTTTCCTACGGTAGAATTACGCAGATTTTTGATCTCTGTACTGGTCCTGCCGATTTGACTTTTGATGAGGGCCAACTCCTTGCTAACTTTTTCTATCCGACGCGATAAGACGTCGGTCAATGCTTCGATCTCCTGGTTGATGTCCCAGTCTTCGTGAAGATATCGGGATTCCAGGTTTAGCAGTGTTTCAACATCATGATTCTCATATGCTTCATTGATCCTCTGCATCAACTCATGGAAGCGCTTCGCCTCGCGGTCGTTTTTGGCCTTATCCGGATGCAGTTTGTTGGAAAGCCGGAGGAATATCTTGCGAATTTGTTTTTTTTCTCCCGGATCCGGCGCCACCTTAAAGGCCAGGAATTGATCGGAATATTCGGCTTTTTCACGTTCATGGGATTCGAAATCATGCTCATCGTCAGTTGCCTGACCTTTATGAAATTCGTAATCTGGCCCCATAAAAGAATCCGAGGAGAGTTCATCACAGAGTGTTTGGAGTTCGCGTTTTTCTATCTCATTCAAGGTGGCCAGCTTTTGTAGTTTGCGTGCGAGGTTGACCAACTCCATTCTAAGCTGATCAATCTGTTCCATCTTTGCGAACAGAATTGATGAACTTCTGGTCTGGATGTCCAGAATTTGATCTTTCATCCTCCTCAGCCTCGTTCGCAAGCCTTTTAGGGTCGAGCGGCGCTTTTTTAATTGTAATTCAAGCTCCTTTAATTCCTTTTCCTGACGTTGACTTTTAAGGCTTTTGGAGATTTTATTACTCATTAATTTGATTTTCAGAATGTATGATGGTCCGTAAGATAACAATTCCATAGTCTGTCGACTAAAAAATATCTTGGCAAAGAACCCCCAATTGTTAGGCAAGCTCGATGACCTCATGGATAGTCAGAGTCCTCTAATTTTGGGTCAAAAAGATGAAACCATTAGCTATTATTTCCATTGTATTGCTGCTGACCGCACCATTTACGATCAAGGCTGGGGATGAAGTAAGAACTGCCTTTCTACTGAATCATTTACAGGAAAGCGAAGCTTATTTGTTCGCTACCTTGACTGGAATTGAGGGAGAACATTGGGAAAGGCGAACTGAGGAAGGACGCTGGTCAATTGCGGAATGTGCAGAACACATCCTGGATGCGGAGAGAGGTATATTGCAGAAAATTTGTCAACAGCTTGAAGATGAGGTCCCCGTCAAAAAGCAGCCTACACTCTCCAATGAGCAGGTGTTGAATTTTCTGTACGATCGGATCAACAAAAAAGCCAAAACCATTGCGCCGCTGGAACCCAAGGGAAGCTGGAAATCTAAATCGCAATTCCTGGCTGAGTACAGTAGTACAAGGGAAGAATTGTATCGTTTTCTGAAAACAAATGAGAAAAATCTGGACCATTATTTCACGGGTTCTCCAGTAGGAGAAATCTCCCTTTACCAAAATGTGTTATTACTGTCCGGGCACACTGCCCGGCATACCAATCAAATTGAAGAAATCAAAAAAGTACTGGGTTTAAAAACTGCGGAGATCGGTTTTGGAGGCGCCGTTAAAGTCAATGTGCATTACTCAAAGCGTACGGCACTCAATACATTGTTTGGCGATGTATTGCTATTGGAGGTGGAGGTTCATGAAAAATATGACCGCGTACTTTTTGAGGGGGGCGGTTTTGTTGTCTTTTACTATCAACAGGAGGAGGACCAATTGCTTTCAAAAGAGGAATTTGCCAAGAGTATGCAGGCAGGATTGCGTGTGCCAAAAGCTTATTTTGAATCAGTAAAAAGAAGGATCATTGCTTCCGGAGCCGACGAATTCCGGCCGGGTTATAAAGTCGACCAACAGAAAAACTTCTATTTTCATGCACCTGGCGGTCAGGTTTTTCGGTTGATAAAAACAAGTTAAAAGACTGTAGACCGTCACCTGGAATATTTCTTCCGGTATTCACTTGGAAGTAAACCAGTGACCTTCCTAAAGAGTTTTCTGAAAGAGTGGCCATCGCTGTAACCAATTTCGTAGATCACTTCATTGATGGAGAGGTGATCGGATTCCAGGAGCACCTTGGCTTGCTCGATCCGAGCCTTTTGAATATAGGTTTGCGGGTTGTCGCCGGTGGCCTCCTTAAACTTTCTGTTAAGACTGCGCCTGCTGATTCCGAAGCGGCGCGCAACTTGATTCAGGTTAAGGGGATTGCCGACCTGGTTTTCGAGATAGTCTTGAATGGCCAAAATTTTTTCATCCCTGTGGTTGCGTTGATTAGCAAAGATATAGAAGGGTTTTTGGGATTTTCTGGGATACTCTAATTGAATTATCTTTGCGATGTTATTTGCTATTTGTTTGTCGAAGAATTTTTCCAGCAAGTAAATCAGCACATTGAATGAGGAGATGGTACCGCCACTTGTATAAATTCCTGCATGGTCGGTAATGATCTTTTCCGGAACCCATTTTACCAGAGGAAAGCGCCTCCGCAGATCAGAAATGGCTTCGCAATGAGAAGAGGCTTCTTTATTATTCAATAATCCGGTAGCGGCCAATAGGTAGGCACCGGTACAAAGTGAGACCAGTTGAGCCCCCTTTTTCTCCTGCTCAATTAGCCATAGGATCAGATCCTTGTTTTCCCTCAAAACCCAATCCGGTTCTCCTACTATCGACGGAATAATAATGATATCGGCCTTTACCGATTGATTGGTTCTACCATCTGTTTGTAATGAAAATGCACCTACTGTGATTTCCCCGTTGTCCTGTGCAGAAAGTATGGAATAATCAATGGGCAATCCTTTTTTTTGCGCCATTCCCATAATCGTTGAAACACCGGATATTGCAAAAATGCTATTTTGCCCATTGGGAATAACCTGTACGATCCGTTTCATAAGCAAAATGTTTTTTCACTGCCCGTAAATTAATGGGATTTATCTAATGCAACATTAGTTGGCCAGGCGACCACTGTTTATTGGCAATTTTGCAGTCTGGTTTTCGGGAGGCTGCATGCGGTACTTACCGCTATTTGGTAACCTGTCGCTTTGCTTAGATGGTGAATGTCTTATTCGAAGAGTTTTTGCCAGTTGGAACAATAGTAGGTGGTTCGGCCCGCAACTTTCGTTTTCACGACCTCCCCCTTGCCTTTGGGTGCGGGAAAACCCTCTTGCCTCCACTGCCAAAACCAATCCTCCGGATAGTCTTTATAATACGGCTTCCGGTCCACAGCCTTTTGGAGTATTTCCTGCATTAAGTTAAAAATTGATCGCAAATGAGCAAGGCTTAAGCAGTGAACCCGGGATGCCGGATGGATCCTCGCTTGGTAGCAGATCTCATCCGCATAAAGGTTGCCCACTCCAGCAAGATTGTTTTGATTGAGTAAGAAGCCCTTGATGGTTGTCTTCTTATTCTGAGCGGTGGCTATAAAGGTGTTTTTATCTATTTTAAGCGCGTCAGGACCAAGCCCGAGTTCTGTTAGGTATCGGGCGCTATCTTCCAGGTATAGGATTCGGGCAAATTTCCGGGGGCAGTCGAACGCTAGTTTGCCGCCATCTTGGAAATGAAATACGAAGCGTTCAAAACGGGGTCGGTCTTCTGGTGCATGATAGTAAACCAGATCGCCGGTCATGCCAAAATGCAACAACACGGAATGACTGTTGTCCAGGTTGGCAAATAGATACTTACCATGGCGATCGGAATTGATGAACGTCCTTCCTTTGAGTTTCTTTGCAAAATTGCGGCCGCTGATATTGCGGATAATTTTATCGTCGTGTACCACCACTTTCGAGATAATGGTCTGCAAGGCACTGGCATCAAAGTACTTTTTAAAGGTGTTTACTTCAGGCAGTTCAGGCATGAGCGTAGATTGAATTTATCGTAATTTACAGACTGACGGTTTATAAAATACCCGGTTTATGGAGTTGATTTTCGATAAAAAAATATGGCTGTACCTCACTTTGTTCTGGTTGTTATTCGGCATGGCAACTCATATTTCATCCATATTTTGGATGCTTCAATATGGTGAAACATTAAATGTATACAAAATATTTGACGTTGGGTTTTACTATTATACACCAGTTTTGTTATGGACTTTGTATACGCCCGTTCTTTGGAAGGTATATAGCCAAATACCATTGTTCGGATCAAATTGGAAATCCAATTTACTATTACATTTGGTATTATCGGCCATGTTGGCGCCAGTGTCTCGGCTAATGGCAATCGCCTTGGATTACACGATCAAAAATCTTATCGGGATGGGATCCGTTTCCATTCCACACGTCCTTTACGAGACCCGCTTCATTATTCTGGCCTCTACACCACGTGCTTTTCTATTTTACTGGATTGTGATGGGCACTCTATTGATCTGGCAATTTTCTAAGATTAAAGCTCAGTCAAACATGGCAACCGATGTTTCGAGGAAAAGGCGACACATTTGGGTAACGGTAAATTCAGTCCGAAAGAAGATCGAAATCGAGGAAATCTATTGGATTGGGGCAGCTCGTAATTACATTAACTTACACACTGCGAACCAATGTTATAAAATCAGACGGCCACTGAGTAGTCTATTGGAGGAATTAGATAGCCAACAATTCTTGCGGATCCACCGGTCAAAAATTGTGAACAAGGCTGCAATTGAGCAAATGACACATTGGCGTCGTGGGGAATACCTCATCACTCTCAAGAACCGTAAGCTACTGACTTCTACCAGAACCTATCGGCAAAATGTACGGCATCTGTTAGGTGAAGAGTGAGTGAATTCATCCCTCCGATAGGTTACATTCGTCCCCAATTTTGCCATTCTCCTCGAACCATGTCAATGGCTTCGCTAACTTGTTTTTCGGGAAAGTAAAAAATTGATTCACCGAAAAAAGGGTTTATGAAAATTGGATTATCAGTTGTTATTTGTTTCTTATTGCTCTTGCCGCAATTTTTGGGGCAGGACGCTCTTTCAAAGGGATTAGAGGGCGTAATTTATATCGTTGATAACCAACATGCTTTAATGGATTTCACGACCAGACATTTGGGGTTTGGCCGGGTGCGTGGAACCTTTAATGAATATCAGGCAAGTATGTTCTTAGCAGATAAGGGATTGGAAGCCTCTACTGTCACTGCAACCATCGATGCGTCAACACTCGATACCGGTAACCCAGGGCGTGATGATCATCTTAAGAAAGTATTTTTCGATGTTGCAAAGTATCCTTTTATTCAATTTCAAAGCACAGAAATTTATCGTACCCCGGAAGGTTATCGGATGAAGGGCGACCTAACCATCAAAGATGTGACTAAAAGACTGGAGATGCCTCTGACTGTAGTAACTCTTCATGGTATCGATCAATGGGAAAACCGGCGAATTGTTTTGGAGACCAACTTAGTGATCGACCGCAAAACATTCAATGTGGTATACGACAATGAATTCTGGGATGGGATAGTGGCTGATGAGATTGAAATTGACATCAGCTTTGCTGCTTTTCACTACAATGCTTTGAATAATGTTTTTCCCTGGCGCAAGCATTCGATCGGCACTTTTATCAGAGATCAAATCCCAAGAAAAGGAGTAGAGGCAACGCTGGCCGAGGTTGAACAAATGTTCGAGGCAGATTCGTCAGATTATAAATTTGGTATTCAAGATTTTTATCGAGCTGGGCTGGGGCTTGCGCAGAGTGGACAAGCAATCAATGGGGTGGAGGTCCTAAGGCTGGCAATTACCGTACATCGTGAATCGGGAGCGCCCAGCGAAATTGCCGACTTGTATGCGGCGATGGCGGAGGTTTTAGCGGGCGAGCAACGCTGGACGGAGGCTCGAGAAAGTGTTGATCATGCTCTGGAATTTGATCCGCGGCATCCTGCTGCTCTGGAATTAGATCGGCACCTTAAGGAATGAAGATAGGAAATGAAGTAGCGTTGATTAAGGCAAGAACCCGGTACCGAGTTGGATCGATACCGGGTTTTCCTGTCGTGTGTGTTCGAGTGAGCCTTCTTATTTGCTCTTAATCACTCGCTTGTAGATTCGTTGGTCTCCAACTTTCATTTGTAAAGCATAGATACCATCTGGTAGATCACTTAAGTCAATTTTATCTTGGTGGAAGGCATCAATTCTGGTGCTGTTCAATTGCTTGAGTACTTTGCCATCCAGGTTTAATACTTGTAGTTCAAAAGTACTGCTGTCTTCGTTTTTCAGTCTGATGCCAACTTCTCCTGGTGTTGGGTTAGGGAAGGCGATCACATTGCTTTGACTTTTAGTTTTGTTTTCAGCAATACTTACTTTGTTTTGTTGCGGTACCGGTGGTGCTGCCGAGTATCCATCATAGACACGGAATACGTCGTATGGGATGAATTTTGCATCGATATTTCTGTAGATGATTGTTGCCAATTTGATTTCGTGCTTGATGTCTTCCCACCAGTCGATTGCTACTGGATCGATTTCGTAGTAGAAGCGGTCACCATCTCTGAGTCTTTCAAATTGATCTTTGATCACTGCTGCCATCGTCGGGCCTACTTCACCGCCATGGATGTGGTCTTCGGCCATCAAACCTACCCATAAATCCAAATCATTGATGTTATTTCCGTAAGCAGCCTGTAGTCTGGACTGCATTTCAGGGTCAGTCGTAATATCTTCCCAGGAAGTAGCAGGTGCTCCCAGGTAGTGAGTACGAACGCGGTTGTAATCAGGCAAACCGTGGTCTCTTCCACGCTGGATATTCAGTGCTGCCAAATCCAGGCCTGGAGAGTTGGGAGTTGGGGCAAAGAGGAAGTTCCTCAGGTTGTCAATGATGAACGGGTCCGTACTTTGTTGTTTCTGAGTGATCAATCCCAGGATGATCGGCTTGATGTTGTATTGTTCCATCACTCTGGTTGTGAAGAAAGCCCGCGCCAAAGGAATTGTTTCGGATACAAAGTAATCGTCTTCGGCAATCAGCAGTTCGTGGTCGATGTTAGAGTGACCGTATCTGAAAGCGGCAGTTGCGAAAATGTTCATGATGTCTGGGCGTACCGTAGGATCGTAACCTTTGTAAGGATCCAATTTGATACCTAATGCTGGCAGATATTCGTTATAGGTTATGGCTTGCATGTAGGCGATGATGATAGAACGAACGATGTTGTAGTTACCGTCGTCATCAGTATAACCCAATCTGATGAACTCATCGCAAAGCCGGTTGTGTTCTCTGACAAATAAAGTGTGTAGTGCGGTTAGACCGGGTTGCTCGTTTGCACGTTCGTCACCGGCTACAAACAGCTTTTCTAATTGGTCGTCACCTGCCATTTTGGGAGCATGTGGGTCGACTGGACTGTCTTTTTCTCCGTCGATCGTATTGTACGGTAAACGGTTTCCGTAAGAAGTTTTTAGTTTTCCGCCCTGGTAGGTTCTTAACCAAGATGCTCTTTCATTGTCAGAGCCATATACTTGAGACGCATCGATCCATGCCGTGATGTCGTTGCTTTGCTGACGTGGGTTGTCAATCCCGGTCCCTTCTCTTGCTGCCGAGCGCTTGAATTCAATAGGAATACGGAATAAAGGTTCGTCTTCTGGTAATGGAATGTGTTCTTCTTCTGTATCGCTACCTGGCGTAGCCGTAATGTCGTGATCGAGAAACTGTCCCCACGAGTAGGTAAAAGAACTCAGGTCGTTGAAGTTATATCTGTCGGGCCCCTGGGCGCAGACTATATTTGAAATTGCTCTTGGGTTCAGCCGGCCTTGCCCGCCATAGGAGTATTTAAAATCTGGTGGTCCGTAGTGGGAGGGGATTTCTCTGAACATTTGGATGCCTGCATTTCCCCATTCCGGGTTTTCGAAATTGTTGCAGCTTCCATCAAGGGTACGGAAATAGTAAGGGCAATCATCCTGAGCTATTGCAGGAAGAAAGAATAGGCTTGTCAAGAGGATGATTAAGTTGAGTTTTAGTGTAGAGGTATTAGTTTTCATAAGGTTATATTTTTGTCAATTGAAATAATGATCTACACCTTACAGTGTAATGGATCTCCAAAATGTCCCCTAGGAGACTTAAGATTTTTGAAAAAAAATTTTGTAAGGAAGGAATACTGCTAAGAAAAGCGAGGTGATTCTTTTGAAATTGTTGATTATCAAAGGGTAGCATCAAGGCGATTTGCTGTTCTGCCCAGTGACCAAATTCCTCGATTTCCATCGGATTAAGGATGATACTTTTTCGTTGACGATGATTCTATTGGGGGTTGATATCAGATAAGAGTCATAGCAACCAAGAGGTCAGGAAGGTTGGACTTTAACATGTTCGGTTTGATAAGCGAGCGTTTCGGGAATCGGTTGTTTGGCAAATGTATGATGTGGGAAAACGGTGGAAAAGCCAATAGTTTTGTTGATTGTCAAGCTTCTTATTTTTCCTTTATTCAATTGTTCTCTCTATATCTGTGCTGTAGCTTCAGGCCATGTCCAAAGAGGACCTTCGCGACATGATTCAAGAGCTGGTTCGCAAAGAATTTGAAACCATCAACCGGGAAATTCAACGCGTAATTGGTGAAGATGATCTGGTGAGTACCGGAACCGCGTGTCGGATTTTAGGTATTTCTTCCAAAGTCCTGAAAGTTCTGATTCGAGAGGGGCACTTTACTGTTTTCACCCACATTCATGATCGACGGTTTAGTCGGGGAGAGTTGTTGAGATATCGGAACATGTACCGGATAAACAGGACCATCAATCATTGAAGGTTTGCTTCCCTCATGACTTTTACGGTAGGGCTTTAAGGGAACTTGCCTTACCAGAGCAGTGTATGTATATTTGAGTGGGTGGAAGAATTAAAAATCCTATGATCAGCGGGAAGGTTCATCCTCAGTCGTTGAGCTATCCTAAGCGTATGTTAAGTACGTCGTCCATAGGTTGCTTCCATTTTACTCTTTCTTCCTCTTTCCTCAAAGATATGATCTATTTTTGGCCCCAAAATCTTACTGACATGTTTGCAACCAGAGATTTAACTATGCAAATTTAATATTTCATGTTAGATTTGCATAGATGATACCAAGGCGTTTAGAACAAAAAATCACGGCCGCACTAAAAACGAACTCTTCTGTTGCCCTCATGGGGCCACGGCAAGTTGGAAAGACAACACTGGCCTTTCAGGTTGCCAAAACGATACCGGCAACCTACCTGGATTTGGAAAACCGGATAGATCTTCAAAAGGTCCAGGACATTGAGGCCTTTCAAAAGGTCAATCGGGACAAGCTTATCATTTTGGATGAAGTACAGAGGGTACCGGAAATATTCGCACCCATTCGCGGCCTGATTGACAGGGAAAGACGCAAAGGCAATAAAACCGGGCAATTTCTCTTTTTGGGATCTGCGTCCATTGATCTATTAAAGCAATCCAGTGAAACGCTTGCCGGTCGCATTGCATATATTGAACTATTTCCCGTCGATGCAATGGAATATATGAAGAGTGCGGAAGATTCTGGTGCGCTAAATGAGCTATGGCTGAAAGGCGGTTTTCCTGAAAGCCTGTTAGCCGATGAACAGAATAGCCAGGACTGGCGCTACAATTTCATTAAGACCTATCTGGAACGAGACATTCCACAATTAGGGCCGCGTATTCCATCCCAGACACTGGAACGGTTCTGGACCATGCTGGCCCACAGCCAGGGGACCAATCTTAATGCTTCAAAACTGGCCGCTAATATCGATGTTTCAGGCGTCACAGTTGCCCGTTATATTGATCTCCTGGTGGATCTACTTCTGGTTCGCCGGTTGCCGCCCTACACGGCTAATATTAAGAAACGACTGGTTAAGTCCCCCAAAGTGTATGTTCGCGATAGTGGTATTACTCATTCCTTGCTAAATATCGGCACATATGACGATTTACTCGGACATCCGGTTGTTGGAAAAAGCTGGGAAGGCTTCGTCATTGATAACATCATGTCCATTTTGCCTCCCAGGACCAGGCCCTATTATTACCGGACGGCTGGTGGTGCTGAAATTGATCTGGTTCTGGAATTTAGCCTTAATGAAAGATGGGCCGTTGAGATTAAAAGAGGATCATCCCTTTCCCTCAGTAGAGGGTTTTACGAAGCATGCCAGGATATCAAGGCAGAAAAGAAGTTTGTCATTTACACCGGCGAAGATCAGTTTCCGTTGCCTCATGATGTTATGGCGATTTCCTTGTTTTCATTCCTGAAGATATTGCAGGATAGGTGATAAAACTTCAAGGAGCGATATCTACTATGAAAAACCGATAGTACGGTATACTTTTTCATGGTAAAAAATTAAAAGAAAAAGGGCAGAGGCCCTAATTATAAGGGCCTGAATACATGACTGTCAGCAATATAAAATAGCCTTCAGCTTCAAGATCACGAGCGAAAGCATCATAATCAATGTAACGGCGAAGACTTTCGGGTATGCCATGGGCGTAAAGCTCATCAAAGGTTTCAGTGGCATAATCTAGCATTGATTCATATTCGCCCTGGTAGGCATCTTCAAAACAGGATGTGGCAGTTTCGAGATCATCGACATCGTTGTAGTAATGTGCGAACGCTTCTCCGTGTTCTGTTAGGGCCTCAACAATGCTGACAACGGTTTCAAGGGCTTCATATTCAGATATTTGAATACCGCCAAGCTCAAAATCGTGCACCGCCCACTCTTGATAAGGTTCACCGTATTTTTTGGCTATGGGGCTGGTGGCCAGGATTTCGTTGATACGGTCTTGGATGTCATCGATGCTGAGGCCTTCGAGTTCAACCCATTCGCCGTGGCCAATTAGCATCAAATTAAGCCCGAAAATGTTTTAGCAAAGAAAAAAGCCGAAGAGAAGATCCGGCTTAATTTGTTGATTTTGAGAGTAGCGTGGGGGAGACTTGAACTCCCGACCTCAGGATTATGAAGAGTTTTATACTTGATTTTTTATGTGTCAAGCATATGATAACAAACGAATTATGAATTATTTATTCACTAATTTGTTTGTCACATGTCTGATATGTTTGTCACTTTGTTTGTCAGAATGCACAAAACTGACTCGGTCAAAAGAAGGGACGGAAAGTACCCACTCGTTTTACAAATTACCTGGAACAGAAAAGTAAGGCGCAAACGCCTGGGCATTTTTGCCAGCATTGATCACTGGGATTTTGATAGTCATGAATTCAAGAAAGGGGTTCATGGTAGGCGGGAGAAGAACAAAGAATTGGAAGAAATCGAGGAAAAAGCGAGAAAAGTTTTTAATAAGCACTTCGATGGGAAGCCTTTCAATTACAAAAAGTTTCTGGAATTATTGGAAGACAAACCCGCCGAAAAGATTGGTGTCGCCGAATTTGCATTGATGGTCCGCGATGATTTTCTTAGGAAAGGAAAGGCCAATTCTTCCAATGAATACAAAGTGTTGGCCAGCGCGATTCGGAAAATCTCTCCTAATGATCTTTTATTCGAAAAGTTTACCCAAGATTGGTTGGATGAATTTGAGGATTACCATACCTCTAGAGGTATTAGATGCCTGAATTATATGTCTCATCTCAGAGCCCTCTACAACAAAGCTGTACAAAAGAAGATTGCCGATTACAGGAATAATCCATTCAAGAACCCCTATACCAACCCCTATGGGTATGATATATCCAAACTGAAAAAACTGAAGATTGCCAAAGTTAATCTGGGTAGGATTAAGGATCTCACCAAACAACAATTGCTCCTCCTTAGAACCTATGAGCCTCGAACTGCAAAAGAGCAAGAATACCTGGATGTATGGTGGTTCAGTTTTTATATGTTTGGAGTCAATCTAACTGACATTTCAGAAATGAGGCATTCGCATATTAAGAATGGCCGTTGGTTTTATGAAAGATCCAAGACGGGAATTGGGTTGAAAAGAGGGAAGCCAATTCTTCCCGAAGCTCAGACGATTATTGACAGACAATCAACCGATAATCGTCAATACATATTTCCGATTTTGACGAATGGTTATGATAAGGATGCGCTTTCCAAAGCCAATAGAATTCAAAATTATGCTGGGCACATCAGGAAAACTGCGAAGAAGATTTGTGATAGGATTGGGATTGAAGGATATTTCACTTACTACTCTGCCAGGTATAGTAGTGCTACTCTGGCTTTGAATGAGGGGGCGGATAGGAATACGGTTAGTCACCTATTAGACCATGAGAATTTTAGTACGATTGATAATTATGCGGGCAGGGCGGATGATGAGAAGGTATTGAGTGCGATGGAACTTCTTAGGTTAAAAAACTAGGCAAGTACATCTTCATAATATGTGCATGTTTTTTTGGCGGTTGATTCTAGATTAACAAATTGATACAGGTTCTTTCAAAGTAAATACTTTAGCGCCCATATGCTCTTTTAAAAAAATGACGCCATTAAAAATAAGGAAAAAACTAACTCGTTCGATGGACAGATTATTATTGGACGATAGCTATCTATTAACGGAAAACCTCTCCGAACGCAGTATTTCCCATCGTTTGGGTATTTATCGATATCAAGCCTTCCTCGCCAGCTACGATGTTGATTGTAAGTATAACCAGTTTGTGAATACGGGCAAGAACAGAAAATATATTTTGGCTGATAGGCGAAGGATAGTGGAAATTGGAAAAATTGAAGATAACAGTTCACAAGAGGAAACAGTTATTGGAGAAGTCTTGCCAGACATAATAATTCATCATAGAGGAAACTCCGAAGATAATCTACTTGCAATAGAGGTGAAAAAGAGCAAAAACTGCTGTCAAAAAGAAAGGCGATATAATGAAGGGAAACTAAAGCGATATACTTCAGGCAAGTACGGAAATTTGCTATTTTACAAATACAGGGTCTTTATTTTGATAGATGTCGGAGAGAAGCCAGATTATAGTTTAACTTGGTTTCAAAATGGCCAGAAAATTTAAGTCTGACGTATAGGAATTGCTTCTGTTAAAACTAGTATTTAAATGATTTACATTTTCTGTTGCTTGCAAATCCCAAGAAAGTCAAAGTAGAGAAGAAAGACCTCGCAAATCGAAGTTAAGCCTAAACTAACCCAAAGATCTTGAGTTTTGTTTTAAATTTGTTGCCAAGACAGTTGCCGCAAAACAAAATATTGCACAAAAAGGCGTACGTCGAAGTCAAATAGTAGAATATATTCTAAAGTAAATTCTCAGTAATATTAACAAATTATTGAATTTATGGCTAACGAGGAAGATATTAGGAGGAAGCTAGAGGAAGTCTTGGTGAAGGATCCTTACAATTATGACAAAATACAAATGCTATCATCTAAACTGATCGCATTTGATCCTTTAAACATCAGATTTAGTGTTGATGGAGGTGTTATTCATAGACTGGGAAGAGAACTAGTTGCAAGACAAGAAACAGCAGTCTCAGAATTAGTAAAAAATGCATATGATGCGGATGCTACTAGAGTTGAACTGATATTTGAAAACGCTGAAACTCAAGGAGGGGCTCTAAGAATAATCGATGATGGCCATGGAATGAATAGGGAAGAATTAATAAATGGGTTTATGAAGATATCTTCCACGGGGAAAATTCATGAGCCCTTTTCCCCAATCTTTCAGAGACCGCGAGCGGGTAGAAAGGGCATAGGCCGATTTGCGACACAAAGACTGGGTACTAAGCTGACAATAATTTCAAAAAAGAAAGGCGAGGTGGGAGTAAAAGTCCTTATAAACTGGGAGAAATATGAGAATGATACCGATCTTTTTTCTATAACCAACAAGATTGAAGAAGATAATTTTGTAGAAAAAATAGGAACTTCATTAGTGATTGAAAACCTAAGAGATAAATGGACTGAGGCTACTATAAAAAGAAATTATCGTTACATTACTGAATTGATCCAACCTATACCTCTATCGGAGGTGCGAAAAAAGGAGGTTGATTCAAGAAGTAAAAAGGTCAATGACCCCGGGTTTACTGCTGTCTTCTACAACATAGTAGATGGCAAGCAAAAATTGATTGCTGATAAAAACAAAATGATTCTAGACTATGCAGTAGCAGAAATTGAGGGGCATGTTGATAAAGATGGAAATGGAATGTATTCAATTCAAAGTGAAAAATTGGGAATCGATGAAGTGCACCCCCTTGGAAAGGATAAGGAGGATCCAATTTCCCGTTTCTGGTATTTAAAAAATGCTTCTTTTAAGGCTCACTATTTCCTGTATTCTGTGGAATTTATACCTCGAAATCAATTAAGGAATATTCAAAGGCTTTCCCAGGAAAGAGGCGGAATCAGGCTTTATAGAAATGGTTTTCGTGTATTGCCATATGGAGAGCCCTATGATGATTGGCTTAGGCTGGATGAATCAGAAAGGAGAAGGATTGTATTAGCAAGACACCCAAATCAAAACTTTTTTGGATTTGCTGAAATAACCGATTACGAGGGTATAGAACTGGAGGAAACCTCTAGTAGGGAATACTTATTGTCAAGCCATACTCTTTCTGAATTACAAGATTTTATATATAGGGCATTGATTGCTTCAGTGATACGAGTAGCCGCTGAAAGAGGTGTAAAACAAAGAACCGGCCAAAAAGATTGGGAAAAAAAATTTGACAGACCCAGTAAGAGAGTTTCATCCATTGCTGAAGAATTGAGTAAAGAGGCAAGGATTATTAAAGAGCAAAATCAGATTGACAGATTTAGTGGGAGAACGCAAAAAGAGGTTCTGGAGAATATAATGGATAACAGAGAAAAGACATCTGAAATCCTAGATGAATTCGCCTCTGAATTAAGGAAAGTAAGCGAAGAGCAAAGAGAATTAGATTCACAGGTGTTGGAGGAAATCGGGATGTTAAGAGTTCTCTCTAGTCTGGGTCTTAGCATTGGAATTTTTACGCATGAAGTGAGGCATAATTTAGTCGATGCGCACGCAGCTCTAAAATTATTGGTTGGCAAGATTACTAATAATAAAGATGCCCTTGATCAAAGCAAAGATTTGGAACGAGCAATCAAAGTGTTGCGAGATTTTGCTGCTTATTTTGATCGTTCGGTTTCGGAAAATGTAACCCGAGAACTTTCTGTCCAAAATTTAGGAGTAGTGATTGAAGAATTTTTGAAAGTGATAACTGCTGATTCATCTAGGAGAGGAACTGAAATCTTGACACCTGAGATCGAAAGCGAATATCTTCTAACGACTCCAATGCATAATTCAGAGTGGACTTCAATTCTTCTGAACCTCTATACTAATTCTCAGAAAGCCATTTACCGAGCCAAAGTAAAAGGAAAGATATTGATCAGAGCAGGGAAATCAGGGAATTCTGTCTTTCTTGAATTTCTGGATAACGGTGATGGAATTGATGAATCTATAGAGAATCGAGTGTTTGATGCTTTTTTTACGACCTCTTCTCCTGCCGGGCATTTTGCTTCAGTGGAAGAAGAGCTTACCGGTACAGGTTTAGGATTAAAAATCATTAAGGACATCGTTTCTTCATACCAAGGGAAGATTTATCTTGATAGGCCTTTATCAGGATATTCCACATGCTTCAGAATAGAAATACCCAAGGCTAAAAGAGAAGACCTGAAAAAATGATGAAAATGAAAATCAAATATCTTTATTTGGATGATAAGGAAAGCTCTAGCCTGGCGAAAGTATTGTCAGGTACTAATCTGGATCTGGAAGTAGAGTTTCGATATGCAAAACCATTCGGTGAGCAAATAACTTTACTGAGCGACCCTCAACTCAAAATTGACGGATTAATATTAGACTTTAGACTAGATGAGCAGGAAAATGAAGGCCTAAGAGCTGAGTATAGAGCACTCTCTTTAGCTCAAGAAATTAGAACGAGAGCGACTGAAGGCCAGTCTAGTGATCATCTCAATAGCGGCATCAGAGAGTTCCCAATAGTAATCTGTTCAGTAGAAGACAACCTGAAAAAATCATATAATAAGGACAAAACTGGACACGACTTGTTTGAGAGAAGGTACTTTAAAAACGAAATAGTGGACGATAGTAATAGGATTGCTGGAGAATTGGTTTCCATTGCAAAGGCATATCATAAGATTAAAGAAATCCGAGCTAAATATGAGGATACTTCAAAAATCATAATTGAACTGCTGGGCCTACAAGATAAGGATTTACATGTTTTGGATAACAGAATAATTCACTACTTTGAAGCAGAAGAGCTGGACTTATCCTACTACAATATTCCGGCCCATGAATATGCCCGATTTATTCTCCGACAGATTGTTTTATCAAGTGGCAGCCTAATTGGAGAAGATATTCTTGCTGCGAGGTTAGGAATCGATCACTACAATTCTGATCAAAAAGAATGGTCCGATTTGAAGAGAATGATTTCAGATGACGCATCCTACAATGGGATCTTTTCCGACCACTGGAGTTTGTGGTGGAATACGAAAGTCTTGGATTGGTGGCAAAATCTTGAGGATAGCCCAAAGTCACTATTGAGACTAAATAGTAGTAAAAGAGTTGAGTTCTTAAGGTCTAAATTGAATTTTGATGGTTTAATTCCTGCTAGCCCCATAGCCCCAGAATACAGTTCGAAGTTCTGGACCATCTGCGAAATTTTGAGATTGCCTCTAGATCCAATTAATGGGTACATCATATCAGGAAAAGAACCTAAACCCTGGTTGGATAGACAGTATGTATCAAAAAAAGCGATGCTTGATGCGAAATTAAATGGTAAGTTGCCTGATTTGGGTTTCTTTGTCCACCCAATTGACCTGCAAAGATTTGAATCTGATTATGAAGAATTAATTGATAAGATTTCTACAAGTGAGTGAAAATAGGTTTAGAGTATTTCGATCTGAAAGAGCTCGTGAATTGATGGAACTTAGGGATATACTTGTTTCTGAAAGCATCATCCCAGATCCGGGCCCAATAGAAAAGGCAATTACAGATTGTACTTCATGGATACCATATGGAAAATACGATTTATGGGGATATAGAATTAGAGATCTATTGATTCCAAAAGTTGAAGACTTAAGTCATGTTAGACCCCGAAGTGTTAGGTCGGTAAATCTTTACTTGAGCATAGAACTTGTCGGTAAGTTTGAAGAAGATGACTTTAGGCAGGATAGACTAGTTCTTTTGTCAATGGATTTCATTCTGACAGATGAAAATGGTAGACATACCCAAAGTTGGCACTTTGATAGACATCTAAAGTATGATACACCAAGTCACAATAATGCAAACCCTAACGCCCCTACTGCAGCGCATCCTGACTATCACTTTCAACACGGGGGAAGGCATGTCTGGGATTTCGAGGATGGTGATTATGCTAACATGCTTATTTTGGACCCTCCAAGAATAGCACATCCTCCAATGGACGCAATTTTAGGTTTTGATTTTTTGCTTTCAAACTATTTTGGAGAGATTTGGTGTCTTATAGGCAATTCAAATGAAGCTTATCTTCGTCTTGTCGAAAAACAGCAACTCAGATATTGGCAACCGTATTACAAAGCTATTTCTTCAACGTGGGAACCCCCTACAGGGGTTTATGAGTGGGATCCTGAATTACTCTGCCCTCAAATTATTAGAGAATTAAATTAGAGCATGAGAGGGAATATTGTTAAATTTTTGAAGTCATATAGTACTGATCCTTTCTTAGTTGATAGATTAATTATTTCAGCGTTTGTCAGGTATAATGAGTTAAAAATAGACAAAAATACTCTCCTAAAATCCTATTTGATTTCTCAGGAAAGTGAATTGGAATACTTGAAGCTACGAGAATTCATGAAGATTTTTCGGCAGGAGAATTGTGCCTTTTTTTTTGAAGAATTAATTGAGCTTTTTGAATTTGTTGTTTCGCCCAAAGATCGAATTATCAACGGTGCAGTTTACACCCCAGAGCCAATAACAGACTACATTGTAAATGAATCCTTTGAGAAATTAATCAAGTGCCATGCAAATATTGAACAAGCTAAATTTGGTGATATCTCTTGCGGCTGTGGGGGTTTTTTATTTACCATCGCGGAGAAGCTTCATGAATTAACTAAGAAATCTTTTGCAGATATATTTAATGAAAACCTATTTGGCTTGGATATAGAAAGCTATTGTGTCCAGAGAACTAAGTTGGTTTTGAGTTTACTGGCTATCTTTAATGGAGAAGACCTAGAACATTTTACATTCAATATATTCCGAGGCAATGCTCTTAATTTTAATTGGTTTGAGAAGTGTTCGAAAATTAGAAAAGCTATAGGTTTTACGGCTATTTTAGGCAATCCACCTTATGTGACTTCTCGAAACATTTCAACTGAATCAAAGAAATACCTGAAGAACTGGGTGGTTACTAAAAGCGGACACCCAGATTTATACTTACCTTTTTTTGAAATCGGATTGAAATATTTGCAAGACAATGGCATTCTTGGCTACATTTCCATGAATACTTTTATTAAGAGCATCAACGGGAGAGAACTTCGTAGGTTATTAGGAGCAGAAAGATTACCAATTAAAATCATTGATTTCCGAGGCGAACAAATTTTTCGACGTAGATCGACATATACATGTATCTGTATTTTACAGAAAGCAGGGGGTGGGGACATCCTTTACACCCAGGCAAGGAGCAAAGAAATTGCAGAACTTAGTGAGGCTAGCTTCGAAAAAATATCTTATGATGATCTGGATTTTAAAAGAGGATGGCAACTATCATCTAGAAATCTAATTTCGAAAATAGAAAAGGTTGGCAAACCCTTAGGGAGTCTATTTAAAATAAGAAATGGCTTTGCAACACTTTGTAACGAAGTATATGTTTTTAAGCCTGATTCAATTACAAAGACTCATTATGTTGTCCATCGCAAGGGAATAAAGTATGAAATAGAAAAAAACATTTGCAAGCCCACAATCAAACCGAACATTCTTAAGGACGAAAAAGAAATTGATATTCACAAGGAACAATTGATATTTCCATATACGATTGAAAAATCCGAACCCACCCAAACTGACTTATTTGGAAATCGACAAGAGCATGAAGTCAAATTAAAAATCATGACAGAAAGTTACTTGAAGAACCGATTCCCAAAAACTTATAGGTACTTGCTTGCCCATAAGGCACTTCTTTCAAAAAGAGATAAAGGCAATAGAAAATATGAAAAATGGTATGCTTTTGGGAGAAAGCAATCATTAACACACAAGGGATACAAACTACTTTTTCCCTATATATCAGATTCACCAAGGTTTATATTCTCAAGTGAAAAAGAATTATTCTTTTACAACGGATTTGCGATATTCTCAGATGATAAGGATAAACTCTTGGCTCTGAAAAAGATTTTGGAATCGAAAATATTTTACTCTTACGTGGTTAATAGTAGTAAGCCTTATTCGAATAGCTATTTTTCTCTGGGAAAGAATTACATTAAGAACTTTGGAGTTATTGACTTGAGTGAAGAAGTTCAAGAAATTTTGTTAAATGGTCATAGTGAGATTGAAATTGAAAAGTTCCTTTTACAGGAGTATGATCTTACCCCTTCCGATTTGTGATTTTTCTAACAAGGATAACAAATGGAATCAAATCAAAGTCTCTTGATCTGAAAATACGTATACCCATATTCATCCACATGCTCTTCTGTTGATACATAATAACGCAAGGAAATATCTTTATGCCCTTTGATTCCTAATTTATCTAACTCCGAAATCCAATCGGTTTTGTCAACCTTTGCGTTGTTAAATTCACAAGAAGAAAATACGGTCTTTTCATTGATCTGTACATGTCTTAAATAACATTCTGAAAAATTCACATTTTCAAATTGAGTGCCTTTCAAATTTGCTCCATGAAGGTTCACATTAACGAAAATTGACCTATTAACATTTGCCAATTCAAGATTCACAAATGAAAGGTCAGAGTTTTCTAAATTGACGTCTTCGATAACCATTTCCCTGAGGTAGCAATTCCTTAACACTATGTCGGTCACATGTTCCTTATTTAACCTTTTTACGTCGCCAAGGATTCGAAGGGAGGCCTCCGGGGCTTTCCAATTTCTGTAGTCACTAATAGAGTCTTCGTACTTTGATATCTTCTCCTTTTTTGACCTGTAGCTTTCGTAAATGGCAAGAATTACTCCCAAAACAGCCAAGTCAAATAGAAGGCCATGTGATTCAACTAAAATGTCGTGATAACTAAAATTTGTATCATACACATCTAGGAATACAATTAGTACTGTGCTTAATGAAAGAATTCCCACATAGAAGAAAACAGGATTTTTGAAGCTCATTTGTAAGAATTTTTCTTAATGTCTTCAACTCAATCTCATTGCTACCTAGATGCCTAATAGCAAGGGAACAAGATGCCACAAGTTCATCGTTTGAAGCTCAATAAGTCATTGAAAGGCAAAACACAATCATTAAACAAGGTAAATGGATTTGCACAATTTCGTGCAATGTTTTCTGATACAATCTGGGTTATTCTAAAACTTTAGTTGAAAAATTTCTTGAATCTTTGATAGATGCAATAATTGTAAAAATGCCTGCTAAAGAATGAAACTTGCCCATCCTCTTCTTCGAGAAATGCATACATCTTCTCATTAACAAAGAATGATTGTTGGATTTTTTGATCTGATAAATACATGAGCAATTCCTTTCTGTCATCAGGCTTTAAAGAGTTTACCATATTTTTATAGTGGTGCAAAACTCTTTTGTTATATTCTGGCTCTACCCTTTTTATTATTTCTTCATTGGATAATCCAGCATTGATTAGGTTGAATAAGATATTTCTACCTATCGTCAGAAAGTAGGGGTGTCTTCCACATAGATAAATTAACTTTTCTTCAAAAGGTTCAAACTTACGAGAGGACAGAATATTTAATGGATATTCGAAGAAGGGCCTTATTGATGACTCAGGGATAAAACTTAGCAGTTCTTCAAACCCCGGAGCGAAATATTCAGCTTTTTTTGATTCAGATTCATTATAGTATTTATCAGTATCATGGGTGATTACAGCTTGAAATCTTTTTTTGCTTGCAAATTCCTTTAAATGATTATAGAACTGCTTTTTATATCTTCCATTTCTAAATAATGAATCGTAATTATCGAAAAATAAGACAAGTGTTTTATCCATTTTAATTAGATACTCATAAATCCCTAGCCAGCTTATCCGGCGGGATTGAAATGGGGCATCAGTATGTTTCACTAGTTCATCAATTACGGCCGCAAACAAGCGATTAGGGCTATCAAGGCTATTTGAATTCATATTCAAATAGACGAAAATCGCATCTGGAAATTGCTTGTTCAACAACAATTGAATATCTCTAGAAAGTAACGATTGAATTAAGGCGGTTTTCCCAATTTTTTTTGGTCCCCTTAGAAGAATGTTTGAACCTTCTTTGAGTTTACGAAAAAGTAAATTTAAGATTTGACCACGACCAAATAGTAGATTCGGATTTTGAATTCCAACATGATTACCATCATATACAATATTTTGGACCATTTGCCTTAAAGGTGCCTTCTCAAACTTTTCTTCCAACTGAATTATTGGAGCACTCCATTTGATTTCTAACTCATCAGATGCATAAGCCTTAAATTCATTATTAAAAAATATAGGAAGATTACCGCTAGTCCCTTTCCAGTCGTTCACAGGTTTTGGAAGTTGCCTTTTATCAAAATTTTGAGTCAATTGATCGAATAGGGTCCTTATATTAATGTATTTGTTAGGATCATCTTTTATTCCGGATTTTAAAGTATTTACAAATTCATGTGTAAATTTCAAACCCAGATTTCTAAAGATTCTACTCTTTTTGGGGGATCTTATTTGATTTTTTTCAGGATATTTTGTTGACAAGACTAAGTAGTAATCCTCTAATCCAACATCAATAGTTTTATTTGGACTTAAGAAGGTCTCAGAGTCTAATATTATTATATGTTTGGTGTTGTTTTCGCTAATTAAAATTTCAGTTAGGTCTAGTAATTCATTCTGATTGGCACTTCGATTATAACAAATAAGTTGAAAAGACAAAGAGTTCGATACTCTCTTACTTTCAAGTTTAATAGGCCCGATAAATAATATTATTAATGTATCACATTCACTCGCAATTTCTCGAAACCTCTCCTCAATTGCGTGCCGCGACGAATTTATGAATATTGAAATATCAGATTTGTTCCAAAATTCATGGGGAACAAATATAGCCTCAAGTTCATCAATAATTTCTTTTGGTTCAAATAGCAAGGGTAGCAATCTGTCCTTTTCGGATATCATGCTGGTAGCAATAATAAAAATCTTGTATTTCCTGTCGCTCATGAGATCAATATAATATGTTTCATGCTTATGAGATACGTCCCATTTTAAGCTCTAAATTACCCTTTAAAAAAAGATACCTGTCAAGTAGAGGTATGGATATAGCGTAATAGGTTTTATCTTCATGCTCCTTTCTCCTGAGGACATTTTTATCCTCCAGTTTTTTTGCAAAACTTACAAGTCTTTCTCTATCAATAGATTTTTCATATCTCAGGAACTGGCTAATAATTAGTTCTTTTTCGATAAATTTTAACCCTCCCACATTTAGACTACCATGGCTATGCTTTGAGGGATCAACTTTGGCTATAGCATAAACGACCGCCTCCATGGCAGAGGAAACCCATTCCCCGGCAAATATGTGGGTGAATGTATTTGTTTCATTCGAACTTTTAAATAGGTAGTTGATGGTTTTTTCCAAGTCTTTCATTGAGATCTGATTATTTATCACTACTAATCTATCTTCATCTTGAAGAATTCTTGTTTTTAGATTCCAAAGCCTATCACAAATCTTGTGAATGTACCATGGATAACCTTGGGTATAGTAGAAAATCTTTTCGATTACCTCGGGTTCGTAAGAAATGCCATATTGCATCATTGGTTCTCTAATTAAATCTTCGGCATGGTCTTTTCCTAAAAAGCCAAGTTTGAATACACTATATCCCTTTCCTAAAGCCTCAGACCAGTATTTGTCTTTGTCCATCAGAGTTTCAAAATCGTGATAACCGGACAAGATTACCGTAAATTTTGAAGTGTGGACAGCTATCTTTTTCAAAGTTCGAATGAATTGGACCTTTTGGTGTTTTGTTTCTGGAGTTCCGAATTCTTCCAGCCTTTGATATTCATCCAGAATTAGGACAACAGATTTTTTTGCCTTGTCAAGATCTTTCTGAATATTCTTATCATTCAGAATTTCCTCAAAGAATAACAATTCTTCATTAAGATGATCCATAGATTTGGAATCCCTCCTTTTACCTTTTTTGTACTTTCCTTCGTAAAAAACATTCATTAATCTGGTTGCAGAATGTAGGCCCGAGGCATGAAAGCTTCCAAGTATCTTTTCTATCCATATGTTTATCAAGTTGACTTCCCAGCTTTTACCCCAATTTGTCAACTCATCTAAACTGAAGTAAACGTAAATTATTTTCCCTCTATGTGCGATTCGTTCCAACAATTCAAAAATTAGTGATGTCTTTCCAATTCTTGCTAAACCGAAGATCCCAATTAGTTTGCCTGAGTTTGTATAATTTACTAATCGAGTAACCTCATTAATCATAGTTTCTCTTCCATAAAAATTCCTTATTCTTGAGCCTGCAGGTTCTGGATCATAAGGCCTGATTGAGGAGTTTATCAAAAAGTCAGTTAATTCGACATAAACATCGATGCTTGTACTTGTCTCCCTTAGGGTTGATTCTTCGTAACCTAATTCTAATTTTATAATAAGGTTATTCTTGCTTTGAATAGGGATCAGGTTAAGAACAATTTCTTTCTGCGAGTTAGGACCAAAGTCTTCATTTATTCTTATTTTCCCTCTGGCTTTTTCAATGATTTCAAAACCCTTATCTACTTCAGATATTTTGTAAAAAACCCCTGAGATAAGGGAATTCCAAACGTTTTTTAACACAAGAGTTACTGTTATTTCCTCGGAATATTCTAAGTATAATTCCCGCTTTTCGATTGAAATAGGAAAATCTGTTTTCTTTATTCTATTCTCCGCTGTTAGTAGAATTTCAGTTTTTGTAAGTGCTAGCTTTAGGCAATCAATTATGATTTTCTTTTCTGTTGTTAAGAATCCTTTTTCTGAATGCCCTTCAAACTTGTTAATACTTTTTCTAATTGTTCTGTGAGTATCAGTCAATTGCCTACCCTCTAGGCTTATAGAAGTATTATTGAATATCTTAGCTGCAAAATTTAAAAGGATCAAAATACCCTCAACGGTTATTTTGTAGTCTTTTTTGAGGATTTCTGAATTGATAATGTCGTTTTGATTTTCAGATATTTGTGTGTTCTGCAATTCATTATTTAGGTCGGCTAATGATCTGATTTCCCTTGAAATGACTATGGAATTTGCTATGCCAATCTTTTGGTAAAAGTTATGAAGAAGCTTAAGGTCATCATCCGCCTCGGATAACTCGCTAAGTGTTTCAATGATGGTCTCTAAGTTTTCCGATATGTTATTATAGTCAGAAAAATCCTGATATGATTCAAGAAACATGTACAAATCGAATTCTTTATCCCTTTGAAATTGTCTTTTCAAATTTGCCAATTGGACGTAGTCTTCCTTATTCTTGCCATATGCACTTGACAGGGCAACAATTTCCCCAATAGCACTCAGAAAGCCGCTGTCCTGTGCCGCTTTAGTTATGGAAGTATTTCCTAATCTATTTTGCTTATTAGTAGATCCTTCTCTAATGATATTGTCATTTGGCTTACTTCTCTTTGTCAAGGAATATAGAAATAACAAGATGACAATACCTCCGAATATGGAGCCAGAAATGATGGCAAGGGTGAAAAACTCTTCTGAATTCATCTTTATAGTATCATATATTTAGACTGGCGGTATCAGTATTATCCGTCCTAAATTTTGGGTTAAGAATTCTTTCTATAAGTGGATTAACCAAGAAAATTGAGGAGTAAGTCCCAATCAACAATCCAAGAATTATTGTAATGATAAATGGATTAATGAAGGAGATATTGACCAGCAAAATGGGAAGCAGACATGCAATGGTCGTTAATGACGTGTTCAATGTTCGACTTCTTATGGAAACAACAGAATTGTCAATAATATTTGCGTAGCTATTTATCTTGAATTTTCTCTTTTTAAGACCATTTATCGTATTGTCAATCCTGTATATAAGTATTAAGGAGTCGTTAATGGAGTATCCGATCAGGACCAATATTGCCACAAAAACTGGAATACTAAGTTCAATTTTTAAAATAGAAATCATTAATAAAATGATCAACACATCATGAATCACTGTCCCGATTGTGATAAAGGAGGGGAGGATTCTGTGGTGTTGAATTCTGACTTTGGAAAATGGGAGGAGACAAAATATGAGAATTGCCAAGATGCTCATGGATACAGCAAAAATCCATCTAATTAAAGTAGTCTGACTTACACCTGGATTTGTTGTCCATTCAGCTAATAGATTAGAATCAAAACGGTTTTCATTTAGATAAACTAATAATTGCTGAATTTGGGCTTCTTCAAGAGCACTACTCTTAAGTATCAAATCCAATCCCTCATTTTCACTCTCAGATTCCTGTATGGAATAAATCTCAAATCCATTTTCTTTAGAAAACCGCTCTAACAAATTTTGAGCTCCATGTGGATTATCAATATTGGAGATATTAATCCTTAATTCCGATCCGGATTGGAAGTCATTTGTTAATTTGAACCCGTTAAAGTAGATTACCGCAACGGCCATTAGCGCGGCAAGCCCAGAAATCAAGCCGAATCTATATTTTAATTTTAATAAGCTTCGCATTACCTTTTCAACATACTCATTTTCGAAGAATGGGATGCCATAGGTAACTCTAGATATTTTTTCTCCGGTACCCTCGGTCAAAATTAGTAGTCCACCAATAACAATCCTTGATGACGCCAAAAATGATACAACCAAACCGACCATCATGGTTACAGCAAAACCCTTTATCGGTCCAGGAAAAAAGAATAAAACAATTGCTCCTACGAGAGTGGTAAGCCTAAGAATTAAAAGTTGCCCCTCTATTTTTTTGATTGTATCCCAAATTGTATCAGGGTCATATAGGATTTTGGCACCTTTATTATGCTTTTCCCTGATAACCTCTTTAATATTTTCAAATATTAGAATGAATGCATCCACACTAATGCCAATCGTTAGTATAATCCCTCCTAACCCTGGTAGATTAAGTACGATTCCTGTTGCATTAAAGACCCCAAGCACAAGTATTACACAGTATCCTAAAGCAATGCAACCAACAGTGCCCATATAAGTTCCATAAAGAATCAAGAGCGAAATGAAAATTATTATCAAGCCGAAAATAAAGGCGGAAATTCCAATAAAGAATTGCTGTTCACTAAGTAAAGAGCCAATCTTTAGTGTTTCTACTTTTCTCAATGTTATAGGTAAAGTTTCCCACTTAAGAAGCAAGAGATAATATTCGGCAATTTCCTTTTCCATCGGGTTTTGAGAGGAAGCATCACCAATAATTACATTTCCAATTGGGCCTCCGTCTGCAAATGATTCGGAAATCTTTAGTAACCCCACAGATATCTCACTTAAATTGATGGAAACACTGCGACCAGCATATTTGGCCAGCTTTTCATGTATTAGTTCTTCATTGTAAAAGTCTAGTCGCACATATCTGCCCTGTTCTTCTACAATTACAGCGTCAGCGATGTCTTCCTTTGTTGCAATAACTTCATCAAATAAAGAGTCGGGAACCTGAGAGAAAAAGACTTCTTCGGGTTTAACGTATTCCTTAAGAGCAATAATTTCAAGGCTACCAGTTTGCCCAATAATTTCAGAAATCCTGTTAAAATCGTACCCTTCTGGTAACTCAACTATGATTTGCTTTTTCCCCTTCGCCACTTTGATACTTGGCTCATAATCCCCATATTCACTCAATCGTTCCGTGAGAATATCCTTAGATTTTTCTAATTGCTCATTTACCTTTTCTTCATCTTTCCATTTAACGTCAGTTGCCTCATAAATAATGCGGGTCCCTCCTTTAAAGTCTAGTCCAAGCACTATAGCAGATTCAGATTCCTTGATTTGGTTTTCATGAAGCAAATTGTAAAAAAGGGAAGGATTTGCAATTGAGATAATGGATGCAAATAATGGTATCAATATTACTGGCAAGGAAATTTTTAGTCTCAATGCCCTTCTATCCAATGCATTTATTGTAACATAAGAAAGTGTATCATAATCTTCTAACCAGTCTTTAAAGGTGTTACTCTTAATACCATACTTTGAAGTAATAATCTTGAGCGAACTCCTGACAGTGTTTCGAATTCTAAGGTTTTTGAACTCTTCAATTATCGCTTGGATTTTCTTTCTTTCTTCTGGAGACCTTCTTTGCTTTGCCATAGCGGATTTTATTTAAGACTAAGAAAGATACAAATTTTAATTTGTCAAATAGATGGCCCATTAGAAATAAAAATGGTATTTTATTTACAGAAGTTATTTATTGTTTTTCTAGTCTGGAATTGGTGCAAATTGATTTTTACATTGGCGGATCAACCACCAAAGAACTAGGCTTAACCTTCAAAGCAGCAGCAATAACCGCAAGCTTCACCAAATTAGGCTGGCTCAAATTATGACAATAAGAATATATAGACTGGTAACTGATCCCTGTTTGCCGGGCTAACCACCGCATCGATCTCTCCTGTTCATTCAACTCCTCCAGGATTCGATTCAATTTTCTAGGAATCTTTATTGGCTCATCACCCACTTCTTTTTCCCTGAAAGATAGATAGTTGTATTCCAGGACTGATGCAAATATCGGATATTATATTATTTTAGATCAAATAATTACAAAATTTTAGATAATTTAGCAAAAAGACTACATTCGGACTGGTCCATTGAGGGTCGCCACCAGTGAAGTACCACAAAGGCTGGGGTGGCGACCTTTTTTACATTTCTAATTGTCAATCGTAGATTAGAATTTTTCTAGATGTAAAACTATTACAGAGAATCTTCGAGAGGGACAAATCAGAAAATAATGCTGGGAAAGACGGCTTTTCACCATAGCCAAAATCGTAAAGAAGGGCGTAATTTTCCTTAGCTGCCCAACAACCCACCTGAGGCACTTTCGAGCTGGTAATTTTCAAAACTCCAATATTTGGACAGCAAATAGCGCTCAACAAGAAATCTGTCCCACTTTGGCCGAATGGCTATATTATCGAATCCGCTTTTAACATATTGCTTCATTAGGAAATCATTCCCTTGAATCAATTCCTCGAATTCTATCTTAAGATCCGCCAATTCTCCTTCTGTAAGATCCGCCTTGATTGCAGCCAACCTGCTGTTCCTTTCCTGCTTAAATTCTGCTTCCAACATTGCAAGTTCCAGTTTTTTCCTTTCTTCTTTTTCTTCCTTGAGCTTTCTGTGTTTATCTTCTTTCTCTAGGTTCTGCTTCTGTAAAATGGTATGCTCTGTTTCCTTTGGGCTGAAATCCACCTCGAAGGCTTTCATCAAATATGCTGGCACGTTCCTGATTTTGTCGCCTCTGTCGAGCTTCTTTTCGACTACAGCAATATTTGCCAGTAGGTACTGCGGAGCATGTGTTTCCAATAGTTCGTCAATCTGATGAGACTGAATTCAAAGTTTTTCCAGCTTGGTTGCGATTTCTTTTTTATTAGTTGCTAAGAGGATTCCGGTCTTTTTAGGCTGCATTCGAAACCCGATAGTTTGAGGTCTTCTACCAAACTTCTCTACTTCATAACCGATAACCAGATCGGTTTTTTCATTGATTTCCTTGACGGCCACTTCGATAACCCTTTCGATCAACATCGAAAAACTTTTGTACTGTCCTTCTTTAATACCCATTAACCTTCTAAAATCATCGGGGTTGCAGTGAAAACGTTTTAGTTTAACGTAGTCTTTCAACAATTCATACAGAGCGATGCTGTGCTTGCTTTCCAGTCACAGCAAGACCAACAAGTTTAATGTTACAAACATGTTTGGGTTCTTGATCACTTTAAGTATTCTGGAGGGATACTCCCGGAAAATTTGAGTAGTTCTTCCTCTTCAGATGGTTCATATCTCTACATCAGAAAAGAAGGAGAAGTTGCGCCACAATTTCTTTTCTTTGCCCAACAGGTTGTATTCAAACTCTGTTCTTCTCAAGCTTGTCAGGGCCTTTTTTAGGTCCTTGTTGCTGCCATCCTTAAATCAGGTAAGGCGCCTAAAAATGCCAATTTCCGTCCCAAACCATTGCTGGTTGGGGTTTCTCTTCAATTGATCCCTGGTAATTCGGATGGATGCGTTCATTAACCTCCTTTGCAATAGCGTCCCTAAGTTTCCCATTTGGACCATACTACTGTGTTTTTTGATTTCCCGGTAGGAGTCGTTTTTGTCAAAGAGCGTGAACTGCCTGGATTTTGTCATGGGTCTTCCGGAATGAAGTAAAGTAGAACCATCGTATTGAACTGAACATCAATTGCAAGTGCTGTGCAGTTAAATCATGATTTTGTTCGATTTGCACGAAAATTGGGATCTTTAAGCCATTTCCTGCAAATCATGCTATTGTTCAGTTAAATCATGGATTTGTGCATCTAAATAATGGTCAGGTGTGATTAAATCATGGATTTGTGCAAATTTCTCCTGTAACGCCTTTGTTTTAGCCGAAAATTTTGCCTTAAACTATAAAGTTTGAAAAATTAAATACGTCTGAGTGATTCTATTTTTAAAAGTTTTACAACCCTGTAAAAAAGAATGACTGAATAAACTGCAATAGATCCGGCCCTATGAAAACAACCAATATTATTAGGCCCCCCAGGCAAAGTTGTTGCAAAAAATGATTATTCCTGATCAGTTTGATTTTCTCCAGGTTATGCTCCTGTATCTGTTTGCCGAACTTGGTTTGCAGATCATCATACTTATCCATCAGATCCTTTCTTTCCGCTTTTTCCTGGCTGTGCAAGTCGACGTACTTCACGATTTTCAATTCAAGGCTTTCGTTGTACTTCTCCAGACGCTCTTTGTCCTGGATGGCTGAATTGTAATTCTTTTGAAGTTTTGAAAAATCTTCGCTTAGGTTTCATCCACCGGTACCATTGCCAATTTCTGAGTCGAATGGAGCAGGGTTTTGAAAGAATTGTAAGCCCCCACTGTAAACTTTTGCAAAGTCTTCAAAATGAATGAAAGTCTTTCAAAATTCCTTTTTGCTGCGGATTTTGTCCGCATGCTTATGTAGATTATTGTAAACCGTTTTCAAAGAGATTGAAAAGCGTTCTGAAATGTCTTTGGGCAAGGCATATTCCATGACTTTGAAAATTTGTAAACCGGCGATTCAAAATTTACAACAATTTTACAAGTTGTATTTAAGGCAGGGATAAAAGCAAGGACTAAAGTGAGTATCTGCAGGAAAGAACAAAAAAGAGGTCCCGACGAAAACCTCTTTCGGATCTGCTTCAAGACTACGATCTTTTAAAAGCTCTCCTAGAAACACTTCAAAAACAAGCTCTGCATGTTTTTGCAAAAGCAGAAGGCTCAACAACGACTCTCAGCTTTCTGCGTCAACGTACCGTTTTGAATTTGAGTTGTGTTCTCATTAACAAGCTAAAAAAACGAACAAGTCATAGAAACCGCAAGCCGTAAGTGAATAAGAACGTCAGTACCTCAAGTCGCATTCACATTTCTTTGTTGTGAAAGAATAAAAATGCAACTTCAAGATACAGTTTATCGTTGAACTAAAAAAATAAAACAAAAAGTTTATTCCGGTGGTCACCATTTCAATGCCCAAACTTGTATTCTTGTTGATCTCAAGGTCTCTCATGAATTTTACCTGATCGAAAAAGAAAGTCTAAGACTATCCATTTATAATTGAATTAGATTTCAAAATTTGAAACCACATGACTTTCTTTTATCTCATTTACAATCCCCAACATACTTTTTCCAATACCATTCATTTCTTGATCAAAATACTCATTGTTTACCGTACCGACTCGATTGGACTTAATTTTTTGATTATACCTCGCTTGCAAGCTAATGGTCTCATCATAAATTTCCGCTTTGGGAGACAGACTGTGCTTTATTGCTGAAAAAGCAACATTGAGTTCATTATTCGCAATCTTGTCTTTTATTCTTTTCTTCCATTTCTTAAAGCTGGTTCCTCTTTCCTTTAAATTGAGCCGTTGTTTTTCAACCTCTTTACGATAATCCAAAAGCTCTGCTTCCAAAATATCGAATCCATCTAATTCTCCTGTTGAAATTAGCTTGAGTATCTTTTTAGCATTTTCGTCACTCAATTTCAAACTAAGAATAACACTACCTTCTCTAATACTTATCAATTGTATATCCTCGTCGGTATCAAGAGCATCCTTTAGCCTCTCTATAAAATCTATTTGGTCCTTCAATTCAAATTCTTCAAGTTTTCCTTTGATTTTAAGTTGTATTATGCTATCCGTTCTCGTAATAGGAATAGTTAAAACTTCCTCCTCATTTGCGTAGTCAATTTTGCCGAGAAGTAGCTCTTCCTCTGTAACTTCTTCTTTGACTTCCTCCTCATGAACTTGCTCAGATTGAGTTCCAGAAACCTTAGCGAGGAAAGCAGCTTTCTCTTCAGCACTTTTAGCAAATCGAGCAGCTACCTTGGCTTCTTTTTCTTCCAACCAAGCATTGTACTTTTGTTCTGCCTCCTCCACGGTTAAAGCTCCCTTCTTTACCCCCCGCATTAAATGTTTCTTATACAGAACGCCTTTAAAACGTAGAATAGCACGAACTGTATCAGTTGGTTTAGCCCCCTCCATCAGCCATTGATAGGCTTTATCATTATCGATCTCTATTGTAGCCGGTTTGGTCATTGGGTTATATGAACCGATGCTTTCAATAAAACGCCCGTCTCGCGGCGCTCGTGCATCGGCGATGACAATGTGATAAAAAGGACGTTTTTTCCGACCTTTTCTTTGTAACCTAATTTTTACAGGCATATCAAAGTAAATTTCGTTTGACTATACTCAATTCGCATCGTAAGTCTCAAAAGACAGTTTTTTACGATTTGAATAGTAATTCCTTGCAAAACCTGACACTTCAATCTATTTACAATTTATTGATATTTCTGTTAAGTCGCAAAATCATATATAAATGTCCTAAAATCAATATACCTTAAATTCTTGCAAACAAGGCCTAGAGGGGTCTCGGGCAACTTTTAATCCGAGTATGGGCAAGAGGCTCTAAATAAACGCGTAGTTTGCTAGTCATCACCCTTGTACCCTATGCTACATGTTAAGGTGTTCTATATCAATGCCTTAGATCTGGCTTTCGCTTCAACTATAGGTAGATATACCTATATCTATTTTGGGATGTTTGGCCAGTAAAATATTGATTCTTTTGAAGAAAAAAATTAATCATAATCTGAGGGAACTTGTGGTAAACTCGTAGGAAACTTGCAAAGTTTTCATGAGTTTTCCATCAGTTGTCTCAGACTGTACTCAAATCTTATAGTGAATGTATTCAAGCGAAAAGTTGCGAAGGAGATCCTGCCATATCGGTCCAGTTCATAATGTCTTCGACGGTGCTGATGGTTTTAAAAAGAAAGAAAGGAGCTAAGACCAGAAGGCTTTTGGGTTTATTGTTGATCGTGATTTGGTGAGCAGCAGCCTTCTTTAAACACGCTTTCATTGTTTCTTCTTTTTCAAAAACCCATAGTGAAGTGTAGGAACGTCTTTTGCGTTTGCCGTTTATCTCGACAAACTCGTTGAAATTGAGATGCTCATAAGTACTCCTGGAAAACATCAGTTCGACGTGCTGTTTGACTTTTTTGAAAGATTTTTCAGCATCAACCCCGCGTTCGAATTCCAACAGAAAAGCTTCTTCCTGTCTGTGGGTTTTGATTTTGAAAATCAGGTCTGGTTTCAATTTGGTAGTTCTGAAGGGTAGTGCAGTGCCGTCGGTGAGGATATCCGGGATACAGGAAGTAAGGTCAAGATTTCTCAAGGCAATATGACAATTGATGATGCCAAGTCTATGTTCGGTGTTCTCCTTGGTATTTCCTTTTGATTTGCTAAGCTTGCCGGATTTGGGATAATTGGGAACCAGTTTTCCTCCTGAATCTCGTTCCACCCATTTGGCTCCTTTCCTGGTCAGGAAGCAGATGTTCCTTTTGTGGTCGATGGTTTCATCGTACTTGTATTCACACTTTATGTAATTGGCCTCTGCCAATTCCTTAACCGGTTTGGAGAGATGGTTTTGCCTGGTCACAATTCCCAGCGTCACCATTTGTTTGTAGGTGAGGTAAGTGTAGATGCCCAGGCTACGTAAAATTCTATCTTGTTTTGGTTTGCTCATACTAGACTTTTACGAAGGGTAAATCATCATCTTCGAACATTTCCAATTCCTGGTTCGCTGACTCCTGTGCTTCTTCCCTAATGATCGGCCTGTAGTAATTTTCAAACTGGTAGGCGTCCAGTTCCGCCAGTTCTTCCTCTGACAACTCAAATTTCTTGCTGGATAACAGACGGGATGGAGCTTTGATCTTTGTCGTCTTTTTGCCGATGGTTTCCACGTACCATTCGAATTGTTTATGATCCAGACCTTCCTCGTCATCTTTCCTGACTATGAATTTTTTCGGCAGGCTAATGATTTTGGTTACATCCGATACTCTGCGACCTCTTACTATTTTGGTACCGATATTCTGACTTACCGAATGGATGATGTTCTTTTCACCAAGTTGTTCGACATATTGGTTGGCCAGGACAAGGCGTACATCAAATTTCCTCATCTGGGAAAGGAATATCTCCATGGTGCTGGTCATAAAATTTTGCCATTCATCAATGATAATGTACAAAGGAATGTTGCCTCCTTCCGGATCACGTTTGAAACACATGTTTTTGAGATACGAAAGGAGTAATTTACCGAAGGTTGGCCTGGCAACTTCTCCCGGCAGACCACCCAGGTTGAAAATGATAGTCTTACCTGCATCCATGTAGTCTTCCAGGTTGATGGTGGGTTTGCCAGTGAGAATTTCCCCAAGTCCCAGGTTTTTCAACAGGAATCTTACCCTGGATAGCAAAGCACTTCTGGTGGCATTGGTTTCTCCATTCAGGTATTCCTCTCTGAAGAAGGGGTTGTGTTGTTGGGCTTGCTTCAAAATTTTTGGCTCCAGCCCCAAAAGATCTACAAACAATTCCATACTGGCGTCCTCTCTTTTGAGCAGCAAAAAATTGACGACCATCTGTAATATGTCCATTTGCTTATCGCTGAACTTAGTCTGAATGACTTCATTGATGGCTCCAATAATACTCTCGGCGGCGAAGCGGATGGTCTTATCTTCTTTGTTGGGTAACTTAAAGAGATTGATGGAGGGTACGTAACCTTTCGCAAAATCGATATCGAAATAAATTACCCTCTTATGGTCTTTGTGCAGGTTGCTTCTGTAAACTTGTTTGGCTAGTGAGCCATGAGGATCTACCAGGATGTAAGTGAAATTTGGATACTTCTGCTGCAGGTCATATACCAGATGCCTCATTGCCGTCGACTTTCCGGATTTTATCGGGGCATTGAAAAGAATGTGTTCGTCATGAGTGCTTAACGGAATATGATATAACCGGCTCCCTCTATCGAAAAAAAAATTCAAAACTTCAGAAAAAGCTGTATCCTTCAGAGCTTTAGCAAAAGTGATTTCATCATGTTCCTGGTACTTAGTGATAAATCTTTCCCTCTGTGCCAAAGAAGCAATGCCGGAGTATCGGTAGGCAGGATAATACTGAAAATTTTCCGGTTTAATATGCTGATTCCAGATGTCCAAAAATTCACTACAAGTATATCCCCTGAACTTCCATAACTGTTCGATCGCTTCCGAAATATTATGCTTTTGAGCTCTGACCAACCATTGATCAACTAACAGAACCCATATATTGGTAAACCTTATTACTGTATGTTCGGATACTCCGCACGTGGTCCCCATTGTAATAAAGTCTTCTACAGGATCAAACAGATCTTTACTCATCAATTTCCTAAAATCAACATCCGGTAGAATTTCATTAAAATCTAAAACTTTTGTTTGCATATACAAATATTTTGTTTTAAATTAGGTGTAAAATACAAAATCAAAACAGAATGTGTCATGAATAGGCCACTAAAAATTTTCAACTCACCTGATTTCTCAGTGAGTTGCTTTCCGTGTAGATAGAATACCCCCTAGCGAGTTACATGTCATTCTTGTCTTTTTGATTCATACTACTTCCTGGTTGGTTAACACTATTGTTTGACTATAAAAGTGCATCGTCTATGTCTAACTCTACTTTAGACAATGATGATAAGAGCACCCTTGGCTGTCTAATGATAATCGGATTGGGCATCTTTGGCTCTATCATCATTCAAGTGCTGTATGCCATTGCTACACTGGCAGTCATCGGTGGTATTTTTTATGGCATCTACTACCTGGAAAGCAGGAATGGTTTCTTTACCAACCTCTTTGACTACTTCAATGACCTGATCGATTCCAATCGATCTCAAACACAACACTCACGTACAGAACGTCGAAGCCGACACCATCGCGAAACAGAAAGATTAGCCGAAGGGAAACACGATGAATTACTAAACAGCATTGGTGTACTCATTGGAAAAATGGGAGATGTGACCGATACCGTTAAGCAGAACTCTGCCGCCATCAAGAAACTTCAGGACGACTTACCGACCATCATCGATGAAGCAGTTGACAAAAAGTTTAAGGAGCACGAAGCATTGAAAGAAAAGGAAAAAGTATCTAACCTCTTAAAAAATGTAAAATAATGGCCATCGAATTCGGAGATTATCACCAAAGAAATGAAATACAACAGAGTGAGCCAATCCAGGAAGTCAACCTGACCTATAATCCAATTTACAGTTATACATTGATGATCGTCCTGCTCATTGGGCTATTCGTGTTCATCATGGCAATCGTAAACCCATTGGCTTATGAGAGTGATTGGGAACATTGGCACACCGCATTGTTCATCTTCTTCATTACCACACTGGCATATTTAGGTATTTTCCATGCGACCAGGTTCGTGAAAATCCAGTATGCGAAAATGGAAGAGCAAATCAGGCGTAAAGTCGAATTAGAAGCCAGGCAAAAACAAAATGAAGAAGGGCAATTGGCGACGGTAATGACGGCCCTGGTTAAACAGGTAGACCTGATGCAAAACGAATTACTCTCTAATAAGGCCAACTACGAGGAGGTCCGCCAGGAAATTGAGAAGGAACGCACCAGGAGCCAAAATCTGGAACAGGAAAAGCAGCAATTGCTCGAACGCATCAAACTCAATGGAAATGTCTGACTATAACCATGCCAATCAGTTCGAACTGGCAGAAAAGCTGCGACTACTTGAGCAAAAAAGGCTGGAACTCGAATTGAAAGAAAAACAACTCGAACAAGACCGGAAGATCCTCGAGTTGGAAAAGAAAGTAGACAGCAACCAACTGGAACTGAAAGGCGAAATCCAGGAGGTTAAAATGGAGGTCAAAGAGGTTCGGATGGAAATCAAAGACCTGAAGAATTATATTGACCAACGCTTCACCGAGGTCACCAACCTATTGCTGAAGGAAATAGAAACGGTGAAGAAGGACCTGGCTCAGTTCAAGCTGGCAGTCGGCCAGGAGATCCTTCGGATCGACAGGAATCATATGCGGGTGGTAAATGAGTTGGAAAAATACGCCAATCAGGTGGAGCAATACCACAAAGCAACGCAACACATCCGGAAGGAATTTCAGCTCTCTGAGAAACGGGTAGAGCACAACTTGCGAAAGGCGGAGCATCTATTTTCCAAAGTCCAGCATCAGCAACAAAAAGCACAAGACCGGCTACAGAACTACGAAGGCCAGATGCAACTGGCCTTTGCTCAGCAAAAGTTGAAGTTGGATGAGATCACCCAGGCTCAATACGACTCATTAAAGGACATTGGTTATGAAAAAATGGGGGTTGAAGTTCTGATGAAGGAGCAAAACTCTCGCATGCGGGCGTACCAAAATGACATCAATACCACGCTTAAGGATATCAAACGGGCAGAAGAGAAGGTGAATATTGCCAGGAATTTATTCAAGTACGACCTGGCGAATCAGCAGAAGGTATCCAGGTTGGAGAAGAATTTGAACATCGAGCGGCAAAGGTATTCGTCATTGCAGGATCGATTGAGTCAGGAGCGGTATCGGCATGAGATGACTAAAAAGGCAGCTATTGTGAGTGAGCAGCAGCATCGGATCGATATTACTATGTTAAAGGAACAACGTAAATGACATAATTCATTTCACGGGTCATTTTAGCAACTATAAAGACAATACCCCGCTCGCTCAAAATGAAATTACTCCCTAATAAATGAATCACTACATTTAAATATGCGTCTAACATAATAAGTTGCAGGACAACTATTAAAACAAACCAATATGAAATTGACTAACGAGCAAAGAAGAGAAGTTATTGAAGAAATTGCGGATAACTGGAAGCTTGAAGCGAGGTCAGAGGATAGCAAAAGATATTTTTATAATTATCAAGAAATACGTAGAATAAAAAACGGTACTAAGTCTTATGTGATAGGAAGAAAGGGAAGTGGGAAAACTGCAATTAGTGAACATTTGTTCAATCTGGGCAAGGACGACTCAAAAATTTTTACCGAAAAACTCACCTTCAAGAATTTTCCTTTCAATGAACTCTATTCACTTTCAAACGACAAGTATACCTCTCCAAATCAATATATCACCCTTTGGAAATACCTGATTTATTCATTCATATGCAGAATGATGCTTAAGAACCCGACTGTCAATGAAAATATTAAGGTGAAATTGGGGAATTCTTATTCTACAGACCCAATTACAAACCTGCCGAGAGTCATTGGCACTTGGACCGATAATTCCTTTAAGATTAGCGGTGCGGACCGAGAGGTTTCATGGATCGAAAAGGTGAATATACTTGAGGATATCATCATGAATAATCTAAATGAATCCCAGTATTACATCATCTTCGATGAGCTAGATGAGGACTACAGGAATATTAAGAATAAAGAGGAGTTTACTCCATATTGCAATCTAATGACCAGTCTCTTTAAGGCCGTGCAGGATATCAAGAACATCTTTAGACTTAAAGAACATCACATCTACCCCGTCGTCTTTTTACGGGATGATATATACAGATTGATACAGGATGCGGACAAGAACAAGTGGTCTGATTTTCAGATTCAGCTTGACTGGAATAAGAGAAAGATTCAAAACTTAATGGCCTTCCGGATAACGAAGGCATTTGACCCTTCCATGGAGACTATGGAATTTAAAACTGCTTGGAATCTAATTTTTCGCAAGGAAGCTGTTCCGATGGGGAATAGACAGCAAAGTAAAATGAACAGCTTTGACTTTATTGAACGAAGTACTCAATTGCGCCCAAGAGATTTTATTAAGTACATTCAATCTTGCGCAGAAAGTACCTTGGAAGCAGGGTGGCAGAATCCACAAATACCCCCTAAAACGATTAAGTGGGTCGACAAGGCATTTTCGAATTACCTAAAAGACGAAATAATAGATGAAATACATCCAATAATACCCGATATCCAAAACATTCTTCAGGTCTTCTCCCAAATTAGGAAGCAAACTTTGCGAATAACCGAATTCAAAAAATCATATAATGAGTATCTAAAAGCAAACACTATTAGTGAAACAAATATAAATTTTGTTCTTCAAACTCTGTTCGATTTCTCAGTTATCGGCAATCAAATGAAAAATCATAGAAGCATCTTTCGCTATATGAACAAGGAAGCACGGCTAAACTTCAGCGAGAAAATTGCCTTACATCGAGGACTATACAAATCACTTCAAATCCTTTGATTTTTTATGGACCAAATAAAATTCAGATTGACGGAAATCGAGAAGAAAATTAAGTCACTAAGGTATGGTTCTGAAAAGAAATTTCAGTTATGTAAGTTCGAACTACTCAATTTAATTAAAGGTACTTCTCTAGATCAGTTATATTCTGGCGAAATTGAAAGAATTTCTCCTTTGCTGTCATCACCGACTTTCTTAGCAACTTATGAATCTGAAAAGAAAGAGGCATGGAAAACAGCAAAAGTGGACTTGTTGCAAATTATTGGCGCATTAGATCAAGGGTTCTCTGATTCTAACATGAAGATTGTTGAATTATTAAACGATGTAACAGATTCTACACTGCAGAGGCTTGAGGCAGCTAGCAATCAGAATCTGAGATCTGATGAGGTCAATTTTTACGAAGAAGTCGTAAAATGTTATGAAATTGGTGCGTTTAGAAGCGCAATTATCATGATGTGGAATCTAGCATTGAACCACCTATACGATTTTGTTCTGGCTCATAAAACTGTAGAGTTTAATTCTGCATTAACAACTAAATATGCCCGAAGAGCCAAATTCGTTTCAAAGAAGGAAGATTTTGCTAACTATCGAGAAAGCGAAATCATTGAAGTTCTTAAAATTGGAGGCATCATCGATAAGAACGTAAGAAAGATTCTAGACCAGAAACTGGGGATTAGAAATACCTTCGCCCATCCCTCGACTGTAATAGCCACTGAATCAAAGGTTGTGGATATAATTGAAGATCTACTTAAGAATGTAATAGAAAAGTTCCAGATTTGACCAATTCCGTTGTGTCTTTTTCCGAGAGTCTCAATTTCTGAAATAGGGTTATTTAATTTTCTAAATCGGGTCAGAACTTCCTGTTTCAGTCAATGCTTAGTATTTTTAAGATTTCGTTGCGGTTGCAAATGGTATTGTATCCCCGAGGTCACTTAGCAATCTATCCTTATTGGTTATTGGTTCTCTTTATGGCTCTACAAGAGCCCTGATAAGTACCTTCACAATTGGCCAAAAAAATTAGTAAGTTTGTCACTGTTTGTTAGAATTGTTTGTCACTTTTAAAAAATCGAGGCAAAAATTCCAATCCTGCCAAAACAGAAAAAAGCCCAGAACCCTTATGATTCCAGGCTTTTCTTCTCGTAGCGTGGGGGAGACTTGAACTCCCGACCTCAGGATTATGAATCCTGCGCTCTAACCAGCTGAGCTACCACGCCGTGTTCCGCTAACGGGACGCAAATATAAACCTTTTCGGCTATATCCTGCAATAGCTAGCGGCACAAAATTTTCTTAGTTGTTAAAAAAGTCATCCGTTTGCTCTACTTCATCCCAATGTTGGGCTTTGGCAGCTCCAAATGCCAGATTGAGGCCGATGCGGGCGTTGGCACTATAGCTATTGCCTAATTGTAACGGGGCTAAGACATTATCTGTGGCGAGTAAAACTTGCGCCGGACCAAAGGATAGTAATGCGTTGATGCCAAGGTTATCGTAGGTTTCATTGCGATACGAATAGTTGGCGCCAACAGTCAGCCAGTCGGCTAGCTTGCCTTGTAAGCCCAGAGCGGCAGCTATGAAGGTTTCGTCACGGTAGTTCTCGAAGTAGAATGTACCGCCTACCTTCCAAGTTTCGTTTAGTTGGTATCCTAGTCCAAAGTAGGCACGGAGCGGCAATTTTGTGGTGTATTCATTTAAAGTCGTTTCGGGTTCGTAGATGCTCTCCAGTGTATCCAATACAGAACCAATTGAGGTAGAATCTTCCAGTAGTGATTGGAGGGCGTCGAGACCGGGGAAACTCCTGGTTCCGGTAAGGCTGTAATTCTCCGGGTTTTCCTTCCAGTCAATCTGGCCAATGTCAAGTACACTGGCCGATAGCTCGAGCTTGTCAAACTTAGCATGAAAACCAAGATCAAAGGCTAAGCCGGTATTGGAAGAGAAAAAACCATCGGTGATGATGCCGGGAAGATCAACATCAACCTGAAAGTCCAGTAGCCCGCTGTAATCAAGGAAGCCGCTTGAGTTCAAGAGAAAATCTGAATTGAGATTGAGTTCGTAGGAGTCCGGGTCGGTGAATAAGCTGAGCGCTTCTCTTTCGGTGGATATGTTTCCGGCTCCGGACAGGTATTTAATCTTTCCGGCAATCGTTACATTCGGCGAAATGTTATAGCCAAGGCCGAGGGCAATTTCATGATAACCGCTTAGTTCAAGGCTGGGCCCAAATGCGACATCCTGACCAATGAATTGACTATTACCTTCCCATACAAGTTCGGGCAAAGTTTTGGGATAGGTCGTATATCCATTGAAATTAAATCCATGAGAAAGGGATATTTGTAATGCTCCGGTTTTGTATCCGATGGAGATGGTCTCGATGGCATAATTCTCACGTAGGGTATTCACTTCTTCCAACTGGTCGATGATCCTGTTGGCATTAAGGATATTCCTGCCATCATCTCCTTTTTCCAGAATGTCATTGGGCGTGAAATTGGAGATGAACGCATTCGAATGAATGCCGGGCAATCCGATGATCAGCTTCTTATCCTGAGGGAAAAATGCTGGGTTTAGTTTGTTGGACTGCCAACTGTCGTTCATGAAATAGAGCCCCATTTCCTGTTGAGCGAATAAAGGAAATATAAGGCAAACCGAGAATAAACTGAGGATGATATGTTTAAATTGCATTGGATTGTTGTTTTGACCGGCCCTAGTTCTGGATGCCGAGTTTTGCACCTAATTTTACGGCTATATTTTGTGTGTTGACGATACGAACGGACCGTTCTCCTCGGGAAGTCGTTGAAAACTTGGTTTGAATGATGAGCTGATCGGCGTTCTTGATACTTTCGAATCGGGTGCCGGTAAAGCTGGAAAAGACTTCATTGCGAGCGACATTGTTTGGAAACCCTTCTTCGTCTACCGCTGCACCGGCAATGACCATTTTTTCGGCGTCGAACAAAGAGTCGACAACAGGCCCGTTTTCAATGACAAAATATCCTTGCAGTCCTAACTCCAATGGAATCTCGTTTTCGGTTACCAGTTTAAATTCCGCAAAGTTTACATCCCTGAAATCATCCAGGTTCAGGTCAAAGGTGTCACTAACGGCGAAATTTTTGATGTTGCCATAGAGGGGCAATTCTACTTCAACCTGCACACTATAAAAACTGTTATCAGTAATGAATCCACGAATTCCCTGGTTGCCTTCGGGATTGGTTACAGCGTCCACATCATAATCAATGGCCGTAGGGCCAGCACCGAGAATTTGATCGATGTTAGAGTTTTCCTTGGTGAATACGAAGGCTTTTGTTTTGGTCTCTCCTACTTGGTCGAGGGCCGGGAAAGGGAATTCAATGCCATCGCGCACAAACTCGCTTTCCAGTGGTAGTTTTTCATTATTGACCGTGAAAATGTCGAAAGAGTTGATCAGGGATTTGGTGGGTAGGCCAAAAGAGTTATTGATGAAAAAGGTGACAACAGGGTCTTCAAAATACACGTCTCCTTGAACCCAGTTGTCGAAAAAGTCAATAACGATCGTATCCCGTCCGCCTTCGTAGACGTTGGTACCTAGGAAGCCTTCGGCATAAGTGAATTCCAGGTTTTGAAGCCGCAAAAAGAAATTGGTCAACGTTTTACTACGGTCGCCACCGGCAGGAACGACTACATAATCAATGTAGATGGAATCGTTTTCCGGCAAAATGGTGTATCCGGCCAGGGAACTCGGTAAGAGAATATTGCTGATTTTGGGGAGGCCATTGCCGCTTGTTGGCTCAAAAGCAGGCAAGGAATGCTGAAAAGTAAGTGGCATTCCATCCTTGGTGATCTGTGGCAAAGTGATCGTAACATCGATCGGTTCCTGGATGTCAGATTCAAAAACGTAAATGAAATCACCTTTTTTGAGTTCCAGGTAATCGATTTGTATGCCTTCCGGCTGTGAAAGAGGTAAGGCCATTCCTGGTTCTAATACGGGGATCAGAGGTGGAAGAGCTGCATTGATGTTTTCAAAAACCTGCTCGACGGTTGCATTGATGATGCCTCCAGTGTATTTGAAACGCAAAAGCCCATCGGGGTCTACCAGGATCGTTGTATTTTCTTCAAAATCCTGGAGAAAGTCTTGAATGGAAACTTCGGAATTTACAATTGGAATGGCGTATTCTGCTTCATACTGAACTTGGTCTACGTCAGACAAATCATCGATTTGGCCACAGGAAGCCAAAAACAGTCCGATTGCTGATAACAAGAAGAGAGTTTTACTGTTCATTCGAAATATAAGTTTTCAAATAACAAAAAGAAATATTGCAGGGTGTCTTGAATGGATCGGAGTTCTAGTTTGATTAGACAGAATTAGGATGGTAAGTGTCTAAAATTATGTAGTGTGCTACTATCAGACTGCAAAAATAAGAACTATTTGATACTTTGGTGTTAAAATTCTTGACTTTGCTTAATTTTTTTTGACTGACAGTTAACAAAATGATAAAACTGTACATATGGACAAAATAACCAATGGGTTCGACGTTCATAAGGAGCAATTGAATATCTTTTCTGCTAAATCCTATCTAAGTAATGTCATGAAAGCTATTACTTTAAAGACCTTGACCGCCTGTTTATTCATTGTCTCTGCCTATAGCTGTTTTGCGCAGACCGAGGATGAAATTACCGATTATATTGCCACCTATCAGGCTGTGGCTCTGGAGGAAATGGAACGGAGCGGCATTCCCGCGAGCATTAAGTTGGGGCAGGCCATTTTGGAATCCAATGCCGGACGTAGTGCACTTGCTCGCAAAGCCAACAATCATTTTGGGATTAAATGTGGCAGTGTTTGGGACGGGCCGATCTGGCACAGAAAAGATGATGACCGGGACCGGAACGGCAAATTGATTAAGTCTTGCTTTCGGGCGTATCCCGATGTTCTGAGCAGTTTTATTGATCATTCGGAGTTCTTGCGCGACCCTAGAAAGCGCAAGCGATACGGTTTCCTTTTTGATTTAGATCCTAAAGATTACAAAAAGTGGGCTCGTGGACTTAAAAAATCAGGTTATGCTACCAATCCTAAATACGACAAACATCTGATTGATCTCATTGAACGGTATAAGCTCTATAAATTCGATAAGATGATCAGTATTGATCAGGATGATCTAATTGTTCTGGATGAGGAAGAGGACGATCCGGATGAGTCCATTTTATTGGAGGAAGGAGATGCTCCGGGGTCTGAATACCTCTACAATAACGATGTCCGGTATGTGTTGGCTAATGCTGGAGAATCAGCTAATCAAATTGCAGCGAGGACCGGCATTTCGGTACAGCGAATCTACCAGTTTAACGAAAACCTGAGAGCCAATGCTCAAAATTTGGAAAAGGGGTCGATGATCTATTTGCAGCCCAAACGTAATAGTTATCGCGGTCCACAACGTTGGCATGAGGTGAAAACAGGAGAGGATATGTACATCATATCACAGATGTATGGTTTGAAAATGAGTAAACTATACGAAAGAAATGCCATGTCGGCCGGTGCTCAACCTGCAGTTGGCGCTCGTATAAAGCTCAGAGGCGGGATCCAACCCGGGCCTCCGGCTTTGCGAAGAACGGGCGAATTAATCGATGACCGAGATTTTGGGCCCATTCTTGCCAATGAAGATGCAGAATTTGAAATGGACGATGAGTTCAGTGCTTCCGAATCTGATTTTGAGGTGCCGAAGCCTGCACCAAAACCACGACCGGAAAAGAA
>JANQRV010000420.1 GCA_028284395.1 Saprospiraceae bacterium | reverse complement strand
TTTTGTACGGGGTGGTTCTCCGCTGCAGAAATAGCTCGTCCCAGTGCGAAGTGGTCATTTGTTGATAGGTCGGTCAGCTCTCCATTTAAGTGACTGACGATGGGGGTGTCACATTGGGCCAACAGGTCGTTGATCATGCCTTGCAACCCCATTTCCCGACCATCGTCGGGGGAATAAATGCGCGTGATGCCGTAGTCGTGCAGTGCCTCAATTTCGGAAGGTAAAATGGTTCCGCCACCACCGCCAAAGATCTTGATGTGTCCGGCACCCTTTTCCTTCAGCAGATCGTATGCATATTTGAAGAATTCATTATGGCCGCCCTGGTAGGAGGTAATGGCGATGCCTTGCACATCCTCTTGGATAGCGGCATTAACAATTTCGTGAACAGGACGGTTGTGACCAAGATGAATGACTTCGGCACCGGATCGTTGGATGATGCGACGCATGATGTTAATGGCCGCATCATGACCGTCAAATAAGGAGCCGGCGGTAAGGATGCGGATTTTATTTTTTGCTTGGTAGGGCGTTATTTTTTCCATAAGACGAAAGTATTCCAAATCGGTGATTTAGGCAAGTAATTTTGGATGCTATGACAGTGATCAGAAAGTTTATATTTTTGGGCGAATCAAAACAAGATCCATGGAAAAGCCTTCCTTTAATCACGTCAATTATCTCTGGGATGAAGCCTGGGCCGCCAGTTTGGCTGGAGATGAAATCGCCTTATTTATCTATCGTTCAAACTTACTGGGCACCGATTTGCGCATCACCAATTTTGGTGGTGGAAACACTTCGTGTAAAACCATTGAGAAAGATCCCCTGACGGGTAGGGAAGTGGAGGTAATGTGGGTAAAAGGTTCGGGAGGTGACATTGGAACGCTGACGCGAAAGGGCATTGCAGGGCTGTATACCGAACGATTGCACGCCCTCAAGAACGTTTATCGGGGTCTTGCCTTCGAAGATGAAATCGTACCCCTATATTACCATTGCCTTTACGATTTGGATAGCCGGGCACCGTCGATTGACACGGCATTGCACGGATTACTTCCATTCAAACACATCGATCACTTACATCCCGATGGCTTGATCGCCATTGCCGCGGCTGAGAACAGCCAGGAGCTTACACGCGAAATCTGGGGTGATACCATGGGATGGGTACCCTGGCAAAGACCTGGGTTCGACCTGGGGTTGCAGTTGGAAAAATGTCAGAAGGAAAATCCCGGAATTCGGGGTATTGTGTTGGGAGGACACGGACTTTTTACCTGGGGTGATACGTCCTATGACTGCTACATGAATAGCCTGGAAGTCATCGAACGGGCATCGCAATACATCGACGAAAGATTGGGAAGTAAGGGCCCGGTTTTCGGAGGTGCCAGGATTAATGGGTTGGGAGAGGTTGAACGCCGACAGCAAGCGGCCAACATTGCCCCGGTACTGAGAGGTCTCTGCTCCAGTCACCGACGTATGATCGGTCATTTCACCGACGATGACCGGGTTTTAGAGTTCATTAACAGTCAGGATTTGAGTAAGCTGGCGCCGTTGGGTACTTCATGTCCCGATCACTTTCTGAGGACGAAGATCCAGCCGCTGGTCCTGGATCTGGAGCCGGATGCTGATCTCCAGGATCCGGAAGCGGTAAAGAAGCAATTGTTGCCGGCCTTCGAATCCTATCGCCGTGAATACGCAGCTTATTACGAGGCCTGTAAACATCCCAATAGCCCTTCAATGCGAGATCCGAATCCGGTCGTTATCCTTTATCCGGGGGTCGGCATGTTTACTTTCGCCAAAAATAAGCAAACCGCCCGGGTGGCTAGTGAATTCTACATCAACGCCATCAACGTCATGCGGGGCTCAGAAGCAGTTTCTACCTATACGGCGCTTTCCCGCCAGGAGGCGTTCAACATTGAATATTGGTTGTTGGAAGAAGCAAAACTCCAGCGTCAACCCCCCGAAAAGCCACTTTCCCGGAGAGTTGCCATAATCACGGGAGGTGGGGGTGGCATCGGAAAGGCAATTGCCGATAAACTGGTTGCAGAAGGGGCCAACGTAGTGCTTACGGACATCTCCGAAGATCGCCTAAAGGAAGCCTATTCGACTTATCCGCGGGATGCAGTCTCCTACGTTGTATGTGACGTGATCGATGAGGTGGCGGTGGGCGCAGCCTACAAACATGCCAATTTGGAGTTCGGCGGTGTAGACATCGTGGTCCATTCGGCCGGCTTGGCTATCTCTAAACCACTGACGGCCCACGAACTAAAAGATTGGGACCTTTTGCAAAATGTGCTGGTAAGAGGGCAGTTCCTTATGGCGCAAAAGGGAGCGAAGATCATGCAAGCTCAGGGTTTTGGTGGAGACATCATCAATATTGCTTCAAAGAATGGCCTGGTTGCCGGGCCCAATAATGTTGGTTACGGTACGGCAAAAGCTGCTCAGCAGCACATGACCAGACTGTTGGCGGCCGAACTGGCTAAAGACAAAGTGCGAGTCAATACCGTAAATCCCGATGCAGTCATTGTCGGCAGTAAGATTTGGGAAGGCGATTGGGCAGAAGGCAGAGCTAAAGCCCATGGCATCTCCACTGAGGATTTACCGGCACATTATGCGAAGCGCAATCTGCTCAATGCAATCATTCTGCCGGAAGACATTGCCAACGGTGTTTTTGCCCTGGTTGCACTTCTGTCGAAAAGCACCGGCAATATGCTGAATGTCGACGGAGGCATGGCCAATGCCTTTGTGCGCTAAGATTTGACGGACGGTTGTCGTACGCTACAGAACCTGAGGCGTAAGTTGGGTAAGGACTTCGGCTGCGAAAGCCCCCATATCCCAGGCCGAGCGATCCAGCGTTTGTCCCAGCCTGACGATGACGACATTTTCTGAAGGCACTACCAGTACGGTTTGTCCTTCGAACCCCGATGCGTAAAAGGCATCCACGGGTACGCCTTCCCATTTTCGCTTCATTACCGCAACACCGGCCGGAGGTTCTTCCAGGGCATTGATCCACCAATGCGCACCATAAAAGTGGTAGGGCGCGAGGTTGGGAGTGCGCGTTCTCGTATAGGTCACCCATCCCGGAGGAAGAATTCGTTCTCCATTCCAAACGCCGTCTTGCAGATAGAGTTGACCGAATTTGGCCCAGTCCCGGGCTGAAGCATAAATGAGGGAGGAACCAACGAAGGTGCCGTTGGCATCGGTTTCCATGACAACGGTATTCATCCCCAATTTATCGTACAATTGCTGATACGGAAAATTGATGTAAGATTGGTAATCGGGGAATTGATTGCGGATGATGTGCCCGATGATATTGGATGTTCCGCTGGAGTAATACCATACACTATCGACCGGATGCTGTAAAGATTGTTGATAGGCTTCCTTTCCGGCATCGGCCTTCGTCCACAACATCCTGTTGACCGTCGATGCGGATCCGTAGTCCTCTTCGAAATACAATCCTGAGCTCATTCGCAGCAGATGATCCAGGGTAATGGCTTGACGATTGTCCGAACCATTTTGGTGCCAGTCTTCAATTTGTGCCGGTTCGAAAACATCCAGTTTGCCTTCCCGAACAAGAATGCCAACCAGGGCGTTCGTGACACTCTTGGCCATCGACCAACCCATTTGCGGTGTATTCTTATCAAATCCGGGTGCGTACCGCTCACCTACAATGGTGCTGTCTTTAACAACCAATACTGCCCTGGTATTGACGGCTTTATCAGCAAAGGGTTCTTCGAAAGCTTTGGCGAGAACCGGCGATAATCCCGGGTATCGATCCAAGTCGATGGGTAGCTCCGTGGGCCTACCTTTCGTTGTCCTTTGAGGTTGGGTCCGCGGCAGATCTTGCGGCAAGCGTTCGGAAAGCAACGTACAGCCCATACCGGGGCGATACACTGCTGTGCGCTTTACGCCCAGAAAGGCGGCATCGATCTGCTGTTGTTGGTCGTCGATCTCAGCGCCAATAAAAGTGGCCGGTGTCAACTCGTGCGCGCGGATGTCTTCCAGGCTGCGTCCTTGTAAAAAATGGCAGGAACAGACTGTCTTAGCAGCAAAACCCACGTAGATGTAAAAGAGTGGGCGTAAGTAGTAGAAATAACTGACAGCCAATAGGATGAGTGCAATCAGAGAAATCAGGTATCTTTTTTTCATCGGTTTATTGAATTGTCCGGAAACAGGTGCTAATGTAATCGTTTAGAATAAATCAATCAAATAGTAAATGGCGAATGCCATCATCGCGAAAATTCCTACGTACGCCAACCAAACCATCCATTGCGGGGGGCGATGACTGGTCGGGACAGCATCGCTTTGGATTGCCCTTAAGTTGAGGAAACTGATGACCGGACTGGTCAAAAAAGCGATGACCGTTGCCGTATCCAGGATGGTGACCATGCTGGCCGCCGACAGATAGAACAAGAGGAATCCCCCGAGTCCCAGTATCGTGAGACAGATTCGATAAGATCGTGTAAGAAAGGATCTTTGCGCATCGTTATCCAGCACTTCCTTAAAACGAAAAACCCGTAATCCACGTACAAAACTACGTGGAAAAGCATCCATTACGGTGATTAAAGTCCCGTAGATGGTTCCGAAGGCCGCCAGCGCTAATACCGGGTGTGCCCATTGCCCTAAATTGGAAGTGAAGACATTGAGTAATTTGTTGGAAAACTGGGTCGCATTGCCCTCCAGCAATTGGCCCGTCCCATAAATGGTAAAGGCGCCAATTGTGAGAAACATCAGTGCAAGTACCGTCGTAAAAATGTACCCCAGATTAAAATCAAATAGACTTTCTTTAAGCGAAGGGCGATAGCCGGTACTTCGGACTTTTTCAACCGCCCAAATACTATTCATGGTCGAAGCTTCCAGGCCGGCCGGCATGAAACCGACCAGGCCGATCAACAATGCCAGACCCGCACCTTCCAGCAGGGGAGGCGCTTCGAAAGAAGGAACTCGTTCGACCGGACCTTTGAAAACAACTGCGAAGAAAGCAATACAGACCGTCAGGACCAGTACAACCGATATCAATTTAATAAAATTGTCTAGTCCGGTGTACCCTCCC